>DASXOV010000186.1:0-4165 GCA_036494005.1 Pseudonocardiaceae bacterium
GCCAGCGAGTCCCAACGCCGCAAAGCCCTACCCAGCTGGATCCACGAGTACAACCATCACAGACCCCACACCGCCATCGGACGCCAAGCACCCATCACCAGGTTGACCAACCTGTCCGGTCAGTACACCTGATATGGGAGATGCTTTGTCAATGGGCAGGTTGAAGCGGTGTCCACGACCGTCGTCGTGGACACCGCTTCGTGGCCTGGGTGAAGCCGCGGTGGCGAGCGTGTCGGCTATCGACGCGTCGTCATTCTGATATTCGCGGGTTGATTACCGCAGGACGGTCTGTTCGGCTCGAGCGGTTCCGCTTGTCGAGCATCGAGCGTGGTCGCCACCGGAGTGCCGATTGCTAACTCGAAAATCAAGTTGGGTACGGGCAGGTTTGTGTACCCGGTGACCGCAGCGGGCTCGGGTTCGTCAGCGGCTGGGACTTGGCTGGGTTAGTCAGGCTGGTGCGGTGGCAAGGGTGACCCTTTTGCCGGATAGGTGTTCAAGTTGGCGAATGAGGTCGCGCTCGCGTCGACGTGTGTTGATCTTTCTTTGGTAGTAGTCAACCCCGAGGTCTTGGTAGTGCGCGTCGGGATCGGACAGCAGGTGCCAGATGATGGTGAGCACGGAGTTGCCGACCGCGACGATGGCGCGGCTTTTCCCTCGTCGGCGGGCCAGTCGCCGGTAACGGTCGCCGAGGAAAGTGTTGGTCCGCGCGGCCGCGGATACGACCTCGCCCAGTGTGCCGGCCAGCCAGGGGTTTCCCTTTCCGGTGGATCCGCCACCTTTTCGACCGGCCGAGTTCTTATCGATCGGTGCGAACTTCGCCCACGACACGAGGTGCCCTGGGGTGGGAAAACGTGTCACGTCCACCCCGATTTCGGCGATGAGTTCCTGCGCACTGAGCAGGCCCACCCCGGTGATCTCATCAAATCGCTTCACGAAGTGTGAAAAGGGGCCAATCACGTCCCCGATGCGGACTTCAAGGGATTCAATGCGAGTGGTCAGCGCATCGACGTGCTCAAGCATTGCCTGAGCCAGGAAGCCGTGATGGTCCTCGAAGTGACCACACAACGCCTCCTCCAGCGAGCTGATCTTGGAGCGCATCGTGCCGTGAGCCATCTGGGCCAGCGTCTTCGGGTTGCGTTGGCCGGCGATCAGCGCGGCGAGCATCTGGCGCCCGGACACCCCGAAGAGATCGCTGATCACGCTGGACAGCTTGATCTGCGCATCCTCGAGTAACTTCTCCACCCGTTGCTTCTCCCGAGTCCGCTCGCGGATCAGCGATCGTCGATACCGGGTCAAATCCCGCAGCTGTCGAATCGATTTTGGGTGTACCAAGCTCGGTGAGCACATGCCCCGTTCGACTACCTTGGCCAACCACGCCGCGTCGAGCTTGTCCGTTTTCGGTCGACCCGGTACGTTTTTCACGTGCCTGGCGTTAAGCAGCCAGCAGGTGAAACCTTCGGCTTCCAGCAGGTAAAAGACTGGTTTCCAATATGAGCTGGTTGCTTCCATGGCCACCAGCTCGACGCGCTCACAACGCAGCCAGTCCGCCAACTCCAGCAGCGAACGCGACAGCGTGGTGTATTCGCGTATCTCCTGGCGCCGGCGACTTGGTCGGTCTTCGTCGGGCACGCGCACGCACCCCACCAAGGTGGCCTTGCCCAAATCGAGCGCTGCTACCCGCTTGACCGGTTCCTCAGTCAGTTCCATGTTCCCATCCCAACCGCGCTGTCGCAGGACCAACCAGGCGCGGCTGCCCGGGGAGCCAGCGGGGCAGAAACAGAGGCGAACTCTCGTGCTCGAAGCACAATGCAGAGGCCCCTCACAGCAGCTCCCAGCGTCAGACTCATAGGCGGCCTCGACCAGGCACCAAGCAACCACGACGTCACAGGCAGCCGCTGGGCTGATTTTCACGCCCGGCACGGGCGCCCCGCCAGGGGCACTGTCGACTCATAGGTGTATCGCGGGTCGCTCGCAGGCGCTGCGGTCACCGCCGCGCTCATCCAGGACATCTGAGCTGGGCGGGGTCAACCGTCCAGAACGGCCAACGACCAGCACCAGCCGGCAAGCTCGCGGGCGATCGCGGTGTTAGCCACCACCGGCCGCTTGCGGCGGGCATCGAAAGACGCCCACCGGTGGTGCAGACGCCGGTTCGCGCGCTGGCCGCGGTCGCGGGCGATCGGCGTGGCGCGGTCCTGGCGTCGGCGTAGATCCGCTCCGGGACGGTAGGGCGTGCGGTGATGCCACGCCGCCTCCACCAACAACCGGCGGGCGTGCCCGTTGCCGGTCTTGGTGATCGCCCCCTGTGACCGTGAGGCGCCGGAGGAGGACTCGGTGGGCACCAACCCCAGATAGGCGCCGATGGAACGCCCGTCCAACCGGCGCCAATCCCCGATCTCCACCGCAAGCCCGAACGCGGTCAAGATTGACACCCCTCGCAGGCACCCGAGCCGGGTCACAACCGGAGTGAACGTGCTGTTAGCGGCCATCGCGGTAATCGCTTCATCCAGACGATCCCGGCGATCCAGGGCGGCCAGCATGGTGTCGTAGGCGATGTCGTAGGCGATGTCGTAGGCCAGCTGCAACCCAGGCAGGGTGAACGACCTGCGCCCGCAGCCACCGGTCGTGCCTGCCGGTCCAAGCTCTGCCCTGGTAGTAGACGATTCCCTGGCGCAGCAACAGCTTCGAGACCCGGTGCCGCGCCGACATCAGATCCCCCCGGACATCCTCACGAGCCCGGACCAGATCCCGCGCCGCTTCCTGCTCCACACCCGGAACCGCGACCGCGACGATCTCCCCGAGATGCAGCAACCGCGCCAGGTGCCGGGCATCTCGTACATCGGTCTTCACCCGATCCCCAGACGGGCGCTGCAACTTCGACGGCGCCGCGACCGCGCACTCGATCCCCTCCGAGGCCAGAAACCGCGCCAACCCGAACCCTGTCGGACCGGCCTCATACGTCACCACGACCGGACCTGGCAACGACCGGATCCAGGAGGCGACATCACCGTGATCAGGCGTCAGCCGGCGCTCGAACATCTCCGGGGTCCGCCCGTCCAACCCGCAGGCCACCACTGAGCGTGCGTGCACATCCAGCCCGACACTCGTACGATTCCCGACCACTGGGGCCTCCCACATCTGTGGCTCTACCAACCAGGACCCACTCCTGACGGCAACCCACGTTCACATGTGAGCGAGGCCCCAGCCTTCATCCCCATACCGTCTAGCCGAGCACGCTCCGGCCGATGATCTCCTTCCTGATCTCGTTGGTGCCGCCGAAGATGGACTGCACCCTGGCGTCCACGAACGCGCGCGCGATCGGGTACTCGAGCATGTAGCCGTAGCCGCCGTGCAGCTGCACGCAGCGGTCCACGGTGCGCTTGAGCAGGTCGGAGGTCCACCACTTGGCCATCGCGGCGTCGGTCACCGACAGCGTCCCGGCCACGTGCTCGCTCAGGCAGCGGTCGGTGAACACCCGGGCGACCTGCGCCTCGGTGGCGATCTCGGCCAGCTCGAAGCGGGTGTTCTGGAATGCGGCCACCGGCTTGCCGAACGCCTGCCGCTCGCGGGTGTAGGCCACGGTGTGCTCCAGGGCGCGCTCCACCCCGGCCGTGCTGCCCACGGCGATGGACAGTCGCTCCTGGGGCAGGTTCCGCATCAGGTAGATGAAGCCCTGCCCGAGCTCGCCGAGCACGTTGGCGGCGGGCACCCGGACGTCGGTGAACGACAGCTCGGCGGTGTCCTGCGCCTTGAGCCCGACCTTCTTCAGCCGGCGGCCGCGCTCGAACCCGGGCATGCCGCGCTCCACCACCAGCAGGCTGAAGCCCCGGCTGCCGGCCTCCGGGTCGGTCCGGGCGACCACGATCACCAGGTCGGACATGATCCCGTTGGTGATGAACGTCTTCGAGCCGTTGAGCACCCAGTCGGCGTCCGGGCCGGAGCCGTCGCGCACGGCGGTGGTCCTGATGCCCTGCAGGTCGCTGCCGGTGCCGGGCTCGGTCATCGCGATGGCGGTGATCGTCTCGCCGGAGCAGAACCCGGGCAGCCAGCGCTGCTTCTGCTCCTCGGTGCACAGCCGCAGCAGGTAGGGCGCCACCACGTCGTTCTGCAGCGGGAAGCCGAGCCCGCTGGCCCCGGCCCGGACCAGCTCCTCGACCACGATCGCGTT
>DASXOV010000187.1:0-27519 GCA_036494005.1 Pseudonocardiaceae bacterium
CGGTGTGTCGGGCGTTCATGTCCGCGCGGACGTCGGTTTCCTCTGGTGCACGTACACCAACACACGGACGGGTGTACACCGTTGCCGGACACGCGCGGCACAGCGCCGGACACACCGGGCATGAGGGCCGGACACGCGGGGTGGGGTGGCGGTCAGTCCGGCACCACGGCTGCGGAGATGATCCGGTGCAGAGGAAAGCGCCGTAACTCTCCCCGGGAGTGGTCGAAGCCCTCCAGCACTCCGCCGCCGATGCTGACCGGCTGCACGATCTGCCTGCTGGCCACGCCCTGCGCGTTGACGTACCCGATCCGCACGCTGCTACCGGCGTGGGCAGCTCCCTGCAGAAGCTCCAGGGTGTCGCCGGTGGACACGCCACGGGTGGCCAGGACGGGTCCGAGCGGCGCGGCGGCCGCGGCGTCACCGGCTCGGACGCCGCGCACCAGCGTGGCCAGTTGCTCCGCTGACAGGACCTGGGGTGCCTGCGGGCGGCGGGTCGGCCGGGAACGGGCCGGTGCGCGCCGGGGCCCGGTCCGCAGATCGAGTACCTGACCGTCGGCCCCTTCGGCGATCGGGCTGAAACCTGCTGATCGCAGATCCGCGAGCAGCTGGGGCAGCGGCAACTGGCTGACCAGCACGGTGGGGGCGAGCCTGCGCAGCTCGGCGCGGATGGCGACCGGATGAGCCTGCAGTTCGGTGAGTACGGCCTCGTCGTCGCAGCGCAGGAACGAGGCCGCCGCGCCACCGCGCAGTCGTCCGTGCCGCCGGGCCATGTCGTCGATGAGGTAGCTCACCGACTGCGGGACCGGTGTGCGGGACCGGGTCCGCAGCAACTCGTGCAGATCGGCCGC
This sequence comes from Pseudonocardiaceae bacterium, assembly GCA_036494005.1. GTDB lineage: Bacteria > Actinomycetota > Actinomycetes > Mycobacteriales > Pseudonocardiaceae. The sequence goes on from DASXOV010000187.1 coordinate 849, forward strand.
GCTGCGCCCGGCATCCAGCGCGCGGCGCACGGTGGCCTCGGTGAGCCGGTAGACGGTGGCCCCACCGGCCGACTCCACGTCGGCGACCAGACCGATCTCCCTGGCCAGCTCGGGTTCCAGCGGGCCGGGCGCCACGACGGTGCGGTCAGCCTGGAGCAGCACGTGGTCCACCGGCTTGGGCAGCGCGGTGGCGAGGGTGAGGGCGGCGGTGACCGGCCCTTCGATGAGCAGCGCGCGGCCCGCCGATGTGCACGCACCCAGCGCGACCAGGCCGAGCGCGGTGGCCTCCTCGACGGTCCAACCGGTCACCTCGTCGCGACGGCGCCCGCCCTGGCGTGGAGCCCGCCAGGCCAGCACCGCGGCGAGGTCATCGGACCGCTCGATGCCGCTGCCCGCAGGCAACTGGGCGAGCGCATCGAGCACTCTGCGCCGCTGCACGGGAGCCTGCTGCCTGCGCAACTCATCGGAGAGCGGTACCAGCGGGCGATCCCGGTCGTCGCGGCTCCCGGCCAGTCCGGGCAGCCGTGGCAGGTCGAGCCAGGCGTCGGCCAGCTTGGCCCAGCGCTGCTCGGGCCGCGCGGACAGCCAGGCGTCCGCAGCGACGGTGGGCAGCCAGAGCAGGCCGTTCGCGCTCTCCTCGGCCGAGGTGACCAGCCCAGCCGCCACGCTGACCTCGGCGAGCAGCGCCACCGTGGATTCGTCGATCTCCAACTGCCGCGCGGTGCGCCGCAGGTCGCGGACCCCGAGACCACCGGTACGCAGCACCGCGGGTGGTTGCTCGGACCATTCGGAGAGCAGGTTCTCCACGTGCCGCAGCAGGTCCAGCACCGCGCCTGCCGCTGTCGAGTCCACGACGGACCCGTCACGCGACCGTAGGGGAAGCTCCGGTTCGTTCAGCTCGAGTTGTCCGAGTGGCCGGTCGCCGCGCAAGGCCAGGCCGACCTGGGCGGGCAATTCGACGGTGCCCGCGTCGATCCGGCGCAGCAGGCCGCGAGCGAGCAGGCGTTGCACCGGCGTGCGGGCCCGGTCCAGCGGCGGCACCTCGGCGGCATCCCTGGTCGCCCCCACCGGCGGTGTCGCGGCCAGTGCGCGCAACACCCCCAGCTCCGGCTCGGAGAGTTCGGCGAGCCGGGCGCCGATGTCGGCGCCGTCGAGCTTCGGGCTGGGACGGCCCAGACCACCGGGATAGGGACCGATGATCTCCCGGGCAGCCGGGACCACGGTCAGCGCCTCGTCCTCGCCCCAGACCAGGGCACGGTGCCGCAGCGGTTCCAGGGCATCCCAGGCGCGGCGGGCCGGTACGTCAGGTCCGAGCAGGGCCACCACCGCTGCCCGGCTCACCGGTGTGCGGTCCGCACCGGCCACCACGAGTGCGGTGAGTGCCGCCAAGGTGAAGCGGTCGAAGTCCTCGCAGGCCCGGGCGACCGACGCGAGACCTCCGGCCCGGGTGGCCAGCACGGTCGAGTCGGCCGGGGCGGGCACCGCCAAGTCCGGGCGGGCGCGCAGCAACGCGGCCAGCGCGTCGTCGTCCATACCGCGCAGCCAGTCGGCCAGTGCTGTGCCGGGCATCGCGTCCACGGTATCCAGCCCCAGCAACGCTCATCGAGTCGACACCCGGCACACTGGCACCGGACCGAAAGAGGAGGAGCCGTGGCCAAGGCGAACCGCAAAGCCCGGATCGACCCCACCTGGCCGAGTTGGTCGGACGAGGACCACCCGGTCAGCGAGTTGGCAGCCCCGATCCAGGGCGCGCTGTCGCCCTACGGCGAGGTGACGTTCCCCCTCCCGGCGGACCAGCTCCCTTACGAGCACCCGCACACCGAGATCAACCGGTAGCGACCAGCCGTAACCAGGGGGTCACGGATCTGGCGATCCGGCGCCCGCTAAGGTGCACCATCGCGTGGCCGGCTCCGGCTGCGTCTCTATCGCCCGGTCGGGGAGGGCGAGCCGTGTCATTCCTGCATGCCCCGACATTCATGAAGAGGCTATGAGTCAGTCGTCCCTGTCCGGACGCCCGCCCGGGCGCCGCTTCCTGATCATCTCCGCGCTCGCCGGCGTGGTGGTGCTGGTGCTGGTCGTCATCGGGGTGGCCCTGTACGCCCCGTTCGGTGGTGACAGTGCGGGCGCTCCCGCGACCTCCTCGGCACCGCCGATCGTGCCGGCCGCCCCGGCTGACCTGTCGGTACTCCCGGAGAGCACCACGTACACCACCATCGACGTCGCACCGCTGGATCCCGGTCCTGCCGTGCCCACCGCAGGTGCCATCGTCCATCCACGGCAGCAGGTCCCGCTGTTCACGGCCCCGGGTGAGCCCGCGTTCGCGCGGGTCGGTCCCCAGCAGGTCGGGGACACCTGGTTGCCGGTGATCGCCGAACAACCCGGCTGGGTACAGGTGCTGCTGCCCTCCCGGCCCAACGGCTCGACCGGCTGGTTGCCGGTTCGCGGGCTTGATCGAGCCGCTACCCCGTATCTCGTGAGGGTGCACCTTCGTTCGTTTGGTATGGAGCTCGTGAGCCAGGGTCGACTCCTAGGCAAATGGACCATCGGGATCGGGAAGAGTTCCGCTCCCACACCACCGGGGCGCACCTTCATGCTCGGGTCGTTCAGCGACCGCAAGCAGAAGTACTCCCCGGTGATCCTGCCGTTGGGCACACACAGCCCGACTCTGGACAGTTTCGGTGGCGGGCCGGGGACCGTCGCGATTCACACCTGGCCGACCTCTGACGTTTTCGGCACCCGCTCAAGTGACGGATGCATCCGGATTCCTCGGGAGGCCCTCGCCCGATTGACCGAGGTACCCCTCGGCACGCTCGTCCTCGTCGACGAGCAATAACTGAACTGAAAGGACAGCACGTGATCAGTAGGAAGCTCGCCGGTGCCAGTGCGGCAGGCGTTGGTGCCGCTACTGCGGTGGCCGCCCTGCTGCTGGGGACCCTGTCCGGCAGCGCTGCCGATGCATCCACCGCCTCCGCCTACGGCCTCGCGGCGAAGGGTCTGGTACCCATCTCGCCGACTCCGCATGTGCAGGCACCGCCCGACGGGCACGCTGCGCTCGTGGATCTGCCCTCCCCGCTCGGTGTCGGGGTCCTCAAGGTGAAGGCCGAGGGCCACACGTCCTCCGCCACCGCCGTCGACCTCAACATCGCCGACCTGGTCAAGGCCAAGGTCATCGAGGCAAAGTGTGACAACGGCACCGCCGACTCATCAATTCTCAGTGGCGAGGTCGCGGGTACCAAGCTGCCCTCCAACCCGGGTGTCGGCCAGAAATTGGACCTCTCCCCGATTGCGACCGTCGAGTTCAATCGGCAGAGCGACAACGCGGACGGCACGCGCACGGTTGACGCGCTGGTCGTCTCGGTGCTGCCCGGTGGTGCTCTCTCGGACGTGCCGCTCACTCCGAAGGCTCTCGACCAGCTCAAGGGCATCGTGCCGAATCTGAAGGTCCCCAGCATCGGGGACCTCAAGACCGGACAGACTCCGGGTGAGACGCACACCGCGCCCACCGTCCAGGACCTGGTGCAGAAGCTCAAGGAGCTCAACCCGAACGTGCAGCTCCCGACGGCCGGTGGCGGTCCGCTGCTGCAGATCGTGATCTCCTCCGCCACCTGTGGCGCGGCCAAGGAGAGCCCCACCACGGTGCCACCTGCGACCATCCCGAAGCCGATCCAGACCCAGTTGCCGGTCACGCACTGACCTGATCGACGCCTCAGCGAAGGGGGCCGGCACGCGCAGTTGCGTGCCGGCCCCCTCGTGTGTCCTCTCCGGCCGTATGCTCCATTCGTGAGCTCTGAGGTCGTCAGCACTGAGGCAGGGCTGACCCATGTGGATGACCGTGGGGCGGCCCGGATGGTCGACGTGTCGGGCAAGGCGCCTTCAGTTCGTGCGGCGGTGGCCACCGGGGTGCTGCGTACCACCGAGGAGGTGGTGCGCCTGCTGCGGGCCGAACAGTTGCCCAAGGGCGATGCGCTGGCCACCGCACGCATCGCGGGCATCATGGGCGCCAAGCGGACGCCCGATCTCGTCCCGTTGTGTCACCCCATCGCGCTGTCCGGGGTCACGGTGGATCTGGACGCCGAGGGTTGTGAGGTGCGGATCATGGCGACGGTCCGGACCACCGACCGCACCGGGGTGGAGATGGAGGCGCTCACCGCGGTCGCCGTGGCCGGCCTGGCCCTGCACGACATGGTCAAGGCGGTCGATCCCGCCGCGGTGCTCGACGCGGTGCGGGTGGAGCGCAAGGAGGGCGGCAAGACCGGGTTGTGGACTCGCCAGGAGGACCGATGACTGGCGAACTGTTGTCCCCCGAGGAGGCGGTCAGATGAGTCCGACGAATCCCCGCGCCGTGGTGGTGGTGGCGTCCAACCGGGCTTCCGCGGGTGTGTACGCGGACCGCACCGGGCCGATCATCGTCGACTGGCTGCGCGAGCGTGGCTACGGGACACCGGATCCTGTCGTGGTGCCCGACGGTTCACCGGTGCGGGCCGCGGTGTCCGCGGCGATCGCCGACGCCGTTGACGTGGTGCTGACCACCGGCGGTACCGGGATCAGCCCCACCGACCGCACCCCGGAGGCCACCGAGCCACTGCTGGATCGCTCGCTGCCCGGGCTGGCCGGCGCGATCCGCTCGTCAGGCCTGCCGCAGGTACCCACCGCGGTACTCTCCCGCGGCCTGGCCGGAGTGGCCGGTCGCACGCTGGTGGTGAACCTGCCCGGCTCCACCGGAGGCGTCCGGGACGGCCTGGGTGTGCTCGAAGGAGTGCTGGAGCACGCCGTCGAGCAACTGCACGGGGCGGACCACGCAGGCAGTGGGACCGGCGATCCGGCTGTCTGCACCGCGGGCCATCAGCCGGGCCATGGACACGGTCACGGCAACGGCTCGTCGGGCGCCACCGCCGCAAGCAGCGGCGACGTGCTTCGCGCCGTGGTCACCGAGGAGCCCCTGGACGTCGAGGAGCACGCTCGCCTGGTCTCCGGCCCGGCGGCAGGTGCGGTGGTGAGCTTTTCCGGGGTGGTCCGCGACCACGACGCGGGCCGGGGGGTGCGCGCGCTGGAGTACTCCGGCCATCCGGGCGCGGGTGAGGTGATCGCGCGGGTGGCGGCCCAGGTCGCTGCGGCGCACCCCGCGGTGCAGGCACTTGCGGTCAGCCATCGAATCGGATCCCTGGCGATCGGCGACTCGGCCCTGGCGTGCGCGGTGTCCGCCGCGCATCGGCAGGAGGCCTTCGCGGCATGTGCGGCACTGGTCGATGAGGTCAAACTGCAGCTACCGATCTGGAAGCGACAGGAGTTCGCGGACGGCTCCGAGGAGTGGGTCAACTGCCCATGAGGCCCGGACGCGGGAACCGGGACTGCGACCCCCGCCGTATCAGGCGACGACGGGGGCCGCGCCGTCACCGGTGGCCGCGTGCCGACCGGGTCAACTCAGGTTGAGTTGCTGGCCGGGGTATATGACGTTGGGATCGGAGATCACGCCGGAGTTCCGGGTGTAGATCTCTTGCCAGCCCCCGGCGATGTGGTTTTCCACAGCGATGGTGCACAGACTGTCGCCGACGCGCACCTGGTATCCGGCAGGTGTCCTGTCGATAGCGACGGCGGGCGTCGTCGTCGCCTCGTCGTGGGTGGTGACGGGCGCCGTCGCCCCGGCGTCACCGGTTCCGTGTGCGCCGATCTGGCCCGAGCAGGTCGGCCAGGCCTTCCAGCCCTGGCCGGCCAGTACCCGCTCCGCGATCGCGATCTGCTGCTCCCTGGTGGCCTGATCGGCCCGGGCGGCGTAGCGGGATCCGCCGAATTCCAGCCAGGTCTGCTGCCTGAACTGGACACCGCCGTAGTAGCCGTTGCCGGTGTTGATGCTCCAATCGCTGCTGCTCTCGCACTTCGCGAGGGTGTCCCAGACTGATTCGGGGGCAGCCTGGGCCGGAGCGGCGAGGAGTAACGGGGTTCCGACGATCGCGCTCATCGCGGTGATACCGGCCAGTGTGCGGACCGGGCGCGACGGACTTCGATGACAGGTTGAACTTCGATGACTGTCAGGACTTCGATGACTGTCAGGACGGTGATACATGGGCCGCTCTCCGTACCGCGCCTGCAGCAGTGCGTGGGCCGTTGCTGCCCAGTCGGCTCTGCTGCCCAGTCGGCTCCTGGCGTCCCCGTCCGGCTCCTGTTCGGTGGGTGGAGTCCGACGGACGGGGTGCGGCGCGCCGGGCTCCGGATGGTGGTTCGGCCGGTTCGGGTCCAGCCAACGGCGACGGTACGTAGGCGAGCGAGGCGACAGGCGGTGATCGGGACTGTGGCCACTGTCACGTAAAGTGCCGCAGCTCAGCGCCGAGAGCGCCTGTTGTCCCAGCTAGACGCATCGTGAGTGACCGGCTGTCACTGTGCGGCAATTCACCGACAGTGCAGCCTAGCTCCTCTCTTTCGGGTGACCCCCGAAAGGCTTCGCAGCGAGCGGGACGCCCTGTTCAGCCGCCTGCGAACGGCGGGAGCACGTCGAGTTCGGCTCCGTGCGGTACTGCAACGCCGTGGTCACGGACCGCTACCGCATCGAGCAGGAAGCTGCAGGCGGTCAACACTGTGCCCAGCTTCTCCCCGTGCCGTTCGACCACCTCGCCGAGTAGGTCGGCGACCGTGGCGCCGTCAGCCAGCTCGAGGTCCTCGCTGGGAACGCCGGCTGCTGCTCGCGCTCCGGCAAAGTAACGTACAGTCACCGCAGTCATGGTGATCCAGCGGGTTCGGGGCCGTCCGGGGAGTGGGCGGCCGGGATTCGCTGCGAGACAGAACTCACAGGCTCACCCTACCTGTGGCCGACCGGATTCACCGGGTGTCGCCAAGGACCGCGAACACCGGGCATGAGGGGCGGACACACCGGGCATGAGGGGCGGACACGCGGGGGTGGGTCAGTGGCGGGTGAGTTCGTGGCGGGCGACGGTGCGCAGGTGCACCTCGTCGGGCCCGTCGGCGAAACGCAGCGCCCGGGCAGCGGCATAGAAGGAGGCCAGCGGGAAGTCGTCGGACATCGCGGCGGCGCCGTGCAGCTGCATCGCCCGGTCGATCACGGCGCATGCGGTCCGGGGGACCACCACCTTGATCCCGGCGATCTCGGTGGCGGCGTTCTTGGCACCACCGTGCTGGTCGATCAGCCAGGCGGTCTTGAGCACCAGCAGCCGGGCCTGCTCCACCTCCAGGCGGGACAGCGCGATCTGCTCCCGGACCACCCCCTGATCGGCCAGTGGCCCGCCGAACGCACAACGGGACGTGGCGCGGTGCACCATGAGTTCGATGGCCCGCTCGGCCATCCCGATCAGCCGTATGCAGTGATGGACCCGGCCCGGACCCAGCCGGGCCTGGGCGATCGCGAACCCGTCGCCCGGGCCGCCGAGCAGGTTCGACGCGGGCACCCGTACGTCATGGAACACGATCTCCGAGTGACCGTGCTGGTCCTGGTAGCCGAACGTCGGCAGGTGCCGCACGATCTCGACACCGGCGGCGTCGCGGGGTACCAGGATCATCGACTGTTGCCGGTGCGCGGCCGCCTCGGGATCGGTCCGGCCCATCACGATCAGGACCGCGCAGCGCTCGTCGGCCGCACCCGAGATCCACCACTTGCGCCCGGTGACGACGTAGTCGTCGCCGTCGCGGCGGATCGAGGTGGCGATGTTTCTGGCATCGGAGCTGGCCACGTCGGGTTCGGTCATCGCGAACGCCGACCGGATCTCGCCGGCCAGCAGCGGCCCCAGCCAGCGTTGCTTCTGGTCGCCGGTACCGAACAGATGCAGTGTCTCCATGTTGCCGCTGTCCGGTGCCTGGCAGTTGATCGCTTCGGGAGCGAGCGTCGGCGACCAGCCGGACACCTCGGCGACCGGCGCGTAGTCCAGGGTGGACAGCCCGGAGACCGCGGGCAGGAACAGGTTCCACAGACCGAGGGAACGTGCCTGCGCGCTGAGTCGCTCGACGACCGGAGGCAGTGCGTGTTCGTCGGCCGTGCCCCGGCGCCGGGCGCGCCAGCTGTGGTATTCGGCCTCGGCGGGCAGCACGCGATCGTGCAGGAACGCGTGCATGCGTACGGTGTGCTCGAGTGCTGTCGCGCTGGGGGAGAAGTCCACGTGACCTGACTTTGCCACGGTGCCTGCCGTCGTCCCTGTTGTCTTGGAGACAGTTGTCTTGGAGACAGTGCGGCAGGTCCCCCTGCACCGTCCGCAGTCGCGGAGGTATTCTTGGGGATGTGCCGCACTACCGGATGTCTGAGGTAGCCGAACTATTCGGCGTGAGTGATGACACGGTCCGGCGCTGGGCGGACTCCGGGCAGCTGACCGCGGTCCGGGACAGCGGTGGACGCAAGGCAGTCAACGGCGTGGAACTCGCCGCGTTCGCGAAGTCCCAGGCACACGCGGTACCGGATCCGTCGCTGGTGGATCGTTCGGCGCGCAACCGCTTCGTCGGGCTGGTCACCGAGGTGATCTTCGACCAGGTGATGGCGCAGGTGGAGATCCAGTGCGGTCCGCACCGGGTGGTCTCCCTGATGAGCAGTGAGGCGGCCCGCGATCTGGGGCTGGAACCGGGTGTACTGGCGGTGGCGATCGTGAAGTCCACCCAGGTCATCGTCGAGACGCCGGGGGGTGTCGGGTGAGCGGCACGGCGACGCTGCACCGCCCAGGAATGGCCCAGCCCGCGTCGTGACGCAGACCCGGGACCAGCACACGGTCCACGTCGGACTGCCCGGTGCACTGTGGATACCGGCCGGGCTGGCCTTCGGGCTCATCGTGTTGCCGGTGGCCGGGCTGATCCTGCGGGCCCCGTGGTCCCGGTTCCTGGAACTGATCACCAGTGAGGCGTCGATCGCCGCGCTGGAGTTGTCGCTGCGCACCGCCGCGGTGGCCACCACGGTGTGTGTCCTCATCGGCGGCCCGCTGGCGGTGGTGCTGGCGCGTGGGCGAGTGCCGGGTATGCGGCTGGTCCGCTCGGTGGTGCTGCTCCCGCTGGTGCTGCCGCCGGTGGTCGGTGGCCTGGCGCTGCTCTACCTGCTGGGCCGCAACGGGTTCGCCGGGAAGGCACTGGATGTCGCCTTCGGGGTGACCATCCCGTACACGACAACGGCCGTGGTGCTGGCGCAGACCTTCGTGGCGCTGCCCTTCCTGGTGGTGAGCCTGGAAGGCGCGCTGCGTACCGGCGGTGAGCGCTACGAGACGATGGCGGCGACCCTGGGTGCCCCGCCGTGGACGGTGTTCTGGCGGATCACCATCCCGCTGGTATTGCCGGGGCTCGGCTCCGGCATGGTGCTCGCCTTCGCCCGCTGCCTGGGTGAGTTCGGCGCCACCATCGCCTTCGCGGGCAGCCTGCAGGGCGTGACTAGGACGTTGCCGCTCGAGGTGTATCTGCAGCGCGAGGTCGATGTCGACGGGGCCGTGGCGCTGGCCTTGGTGCTGGTGGCCGTCGCGATCGTGGTGATCGCCGTGGCCCGCCCGCGGGCCGCGGAGGGACTGCAGTGAACCCGGGACTGCACGCCGAGGTCAGGGTGCGCCGCGGCGACTTCGATCTGGACGTGACGATGCGGGTGGGCCGGGGTGAAGTGCTCGCCGTGCTGGGCCGCAACGGGTCCGGCAAGTCCACGTTGCTCGGGTCGATCGCCGGCCTGCTGCGCCCGGACGGTGGACGGATCGTGCTCGAGGACCGCGTGCTGACCGACCCGGACGCCGGCGTGCTGGTGCCACCGCACCAGCGCCGGATCGGGCTGCTCGCTCAGCAGCCACTGCTGTTCCCGCATCTGACAGCGTTGGACAACGTCGCGTTCGGTCCCCGGGCCGGCGGGGCGTCACGCCGCGAGGCCCGTGCGGTGGCGCTGCGCCACCTCACCGAGGTGGACGCGGCGGAGTTCGCCCAGCGGCGCCCCGGGCAGCTTTCCGGTGGGCAGGCCCAGCGCATCGCCTTGGCCAGGGCGCTGGCGTCCAGCCCGCAGTTGCTGCTGCTGGACGAGCCACTGTCGGCGGTGGACGTGGAGCTGGCGCCTGCGCTGCGGTCGTTGCTGCGGTCGCTGCTGGGCGATCGGCTGACGGTTCTGGTCACCCACCAGGTGATCGACGCGCTGGTGCTCGCCGACCGGGTGCTGGTGCTCGACGCCGGCCGCGTGGTCGAGGAGGGCCCCACGCTGGAGGTGCTGACCCGCCCGCGCAGCGCGTTCGCGGCCCGGCTGGCCGGGCTCAACATGGTGTCCGGAACCGCGACCGTCAACGGCTTGCGCACCGCCGGCGGCACCGAGCTGGCCGGGTCCGGGGACGGGGGTGGCCCCACCGGCGTCGGCCAGCCCGCGGTTGCGGTGTTCCCCCCCGCGTCGGTGGCCGTGCACGTTCATCCGCCGGGGGGCAGCCCGCGCAATGTGATCCGGGACCGGGTGGTCGCGCTGGAGCCGGAGTGCGCCCTGGTCCGGGTCCGCGGTGCGAGCGGGCTCGCGGCCGACATCACGGCGGGCGCCGTGGTGGAACTGGGTCTGCACGCCGGGAGCGAGGTGTGGTTCGTGGTGAAGGCGGCCGAAGTCGCCGTGCACTCCACCCACACCGCCCGGGCCGGTGCGGCCGACGGCGAGCAGCCGGCGACCGCGGTCCACAGCGGACCGCTGACCCGTTCGCCGGATGATGCTTGACCAGCAGCAACGGGCTCGCCACGGGCGGCGGCCCCAGGGCGGGTGCGCAGCGCTGAGTTGCGGACTCGGCAGGTGTAACAGGATGCAGGAATCGTCGGGCACGACGTAAGCTTGTCGGCACGCGTCCCGAGTGCGCTCGGGGCGCGTTCGTCTTGCCGGTCGCGCACTCCCGGTGAGCGGTATTCGACGAGGGAACGGTGAGGTCAGTGCCGACCGGCAAGGTCAAGTGGTACGACGCGGACAAGGGCTTCGGTTTCGTGACGCAGGACGGTGGTGCCGACGTCTACGTCCGGGCCGCCGCGCTGCCGACTGGGGTGACCGGCCTCAAGGCCGGGCAGCGGGTCGAGTTCGGGGTGGCCGACGGGCGGCGCGGTCCGCAGGCTCTTTCGGTGCGGCTGCTGGAGCCCCCGCCGTCGGTGGCCGAGGCCCGGCGGCGTCCTGCCGAGGAGTTGCACGGACTGATCGACGACATGATCAAGTTGCTGGAGTCGCGGGTACAGCCGGAGTTGCGCCGCGGCCGTTACCCCGATCGTCGCAACACCAAGCGGGTCGCGGAACTGGTGCGGGCCGTCGCTCGCGAGCTGGACCCGTGAGCGGCCGGCATCCAAGATTGCCTGTGTGACGTTGCCCTGAGGTCATGTCTGTTCGCGGGCGGCCAGAATGGCCGCCACGGCGGTGGTGATGGTGGTTTCGGCGGTCGCCTTGTCGACGCCGAGGCCGGTGAGCACGCCCGTGGCGTCTTCGAGTTCCAGCAGCGCGAGCAGAATGTGCTCGGTCCCGATGTAGTTGTGACCCATCCGCAGGGCCTCCCGGAACGTGAGTTCCAGCGCCTTTCGGGCCGGTGAACCGTACGGGATGAGGTCGGGTACGTGGTCGGCCGCCGTCGGCAGGGTCGCGGTGACGGTCTGCCGGACGCTTTCCAGCGACACGCCTTGCGCGACGATGGCTTCCGCAGCGAGGGCGTCCGGCTCGCTCAGGAGTCCCAGCACCAGGTGTTCGGGGCGGATCTCGTCATTGTCAGCCGCGTGGGCTTCGTTCTGCGCCGCCATCACGACGTTCCTCGCCCGCTCGGTGAACCGGCTGAATCCTTGGCTGGCATCGAGATCCGACAGTTCGCCAGGACCCTTCGGGACGAAACGCTTCCGAGCTGCTTGTTTGGTGACCCCCATGCTCCTGCCGATGTCGGTCCACGACGCCCCGGAGCGTCGTGCCTGGTCGACGAAGTGGCCGATCAGATGGTCAGCCACGTCGCCGAGGTGTTCCCCGGCCAGGACCGCGTCAGAAAGCTGCTCGAGAGCGTCGGAATGCACCTTCTTGATCGCCTCGATCAGGTCGTCGAGCCGGACCGGGTTCGTCATACGGACTGGGTTCGTCACACGACAACCATAGGTTGTCGGACCCTAGAAGGACAACCTTGGGTTGTCGATGTTCCGGATATGCCGGTTAGCGCGCCTGGTTGGCGAGCACCCAGGCGGCCCTGATCCGGAAGCTCGGTTCTCCGCCGGTGACATCCGGGGCGCCGTACTGCTGCACCTCGAGCGAGTCGAGAGTTCCTTCTTCGGGCACGTGCAGGGTGTAGTCGTGCCGCGCCCCTGGAGGGAATACCTCGCTGCGTCCGCCGATCTGCTCGCCGCCCTTGTCGTAGCGGAACACCACCTGCCACGGTGTCTGCGCCACCGAGTCGGGCACCGAGATCTGCACCGGCTGACGCACGGGGACCGCGAGCGTCGCCACCGCGTCCTTGTGCTGGTCGCAGCTGGTCAGGCGGACGTCACAGTCCTGGACCGGCCCGATGCGGACACTGTGCCCCTGGACGGAGAAGCCCACCTGCCGGTCCGACGACTGCCCGCAGCCGGTGAGCACGGCCCCCGACACAGCGGCCGCGACGGCGGCGAGCAACAGCGCTCTGCGGGACACGAGCGGTCAGTTTAGGGTGCCTCGCCGTGACCCCGCCGTCCGGCTGTGTCGTGTGCCGCGGTGAGGGGCCTGGTCGGCGGGTGGGTCCCGGCCGGTCGGCCGGGGTGGCGCAGGGCCGGGTCGGGGTGGCGCGTCCGGTCGCCACCGAGCACCCGCAGTATCGATGATCCGCGCCGGGCCAGCAGGGTCTGCGCCAGCCCCACGACCAGCAGACCCGAGACGGAGGCGAAGCCGATCCAGTAGGTCGGCGGCAGCAGCACGCCGAGGGCGCCGCCGGTCACCCAGGCCAGCTGGAGCACGGACTCCGAGCGGCCGAAGGCCGAGGCGCGGGACGCCTCGGGCAGGTCCCGCTGGATCACCGCGTCCTGGCAGACCTTGGCGATGGCGCTGCAGGTCGCGGCCACTCCCGCGGTGATCGCGGCCAGTGCGATGCCCTCCACCAGCGCGGTCAGCACCGCCATGGTGATCCCGCACGCCACGCAGCCGATGATGGCCTGATCGGGCTTGGCGAAGTGCAACCGCGCACCGATCCCGTTGCCGAGGAAGGCGCCCGCCGCGGCGGCTGCCCCGACCACGCCCAGCAGCAGGATCTGCCGTCCCGGCGACCCCTCGGTCTGCGCCTTCACCACGAAGGCCATGAACAAGGTCAGGAACCCGGTGAGCACCCGCACGGTGGCGTTACCCCACAGCGCGACCACCACGTGCCTGCTCAGCGGCTGCTTGCGGCGCTGGGCAGCGAACTCTTCGGTGGTCTCGGCGCGCAGCGAGGCCGGGACCTCGCCGTCGGTCACCTCCACCCAGGACGGGATCCGCAGGCACAGCGCGGCGCCCCCCAGGCAGACCACCGCGGTGAACCACAGCGCGCCCGGTGATCCGGCCAGCGCGGCCACCCCGGCTGCCAGCCCGCCGAACACCCCACCCGCGACCAGCCCGAACACGGTCAGCCGTGAGTTCGTCTTGACCAGGGTGATCTCCGGGGGGAGCACCCTGGGGGTGACCGCCGCCTGGAGCACCCCGAAGGACTTGGACAGCACCATGAAGCCCAGGGCGGCCGGGTAGAGCAGCCAGTCGTCGACGTGCATCGCCATTGCGACCAGCAGCAGGGCTCGCCCCACGAACGACAGCGCCATCGCCATCCGTCTGCCGTGCTGCAACCGGTCCAGCAGCGGCCCGACCACCGGTGCGACCACCGCGAACGGCGCCACCGTGATGAGCAGGTAGAGCGCCACGTTGGTGCGGCTCTGGGCGGTGGCCGCGGCGAAGAACAGCGTGTTGGCCAGCGCGACCGCGATCGCCGCGCTCGCCGCGTAGTCCATCATCGTCGCGTAGGTCAGCGAGGACAGCCCGGAACGGCCCGCCCCGTCGGCGGTGGTGGCGCGGTGGAACAGCCGCGCGCCGTCCCCGACCAGCTGCCTGCTCCGCCACGCCGCGACCCGGGTGACAGTGATCTTGCGGGGGTAGCGAGGACCGCCCGGCTGGGACGGTGGTGCCAACTTCGCGGTCACCGGCTCGTCCGTCGGCGGTGCGGTGGCCCCAGCAACCGGCGCCACCGGCCGGTGCCCGGCTGGGCTGGGCGGTCGTGGAGGCGGTGACCAGCGCGGCGGCCAGTTCGGCCGGGCAGCGGGAGGCGGTGGTGGAGGGGGTGGAGCAGGTGCCGGAGCCGGCAGCGGATCGGTGCGGGCCTCCCGGGCGCGAGCACCGTCGGGAACCCAGCGCCGACCCCGGCCCAGTCCGCGACGCTGCCCCGCTCGGGGGTCCTCAGCGCCGGACGGGGACGTGGACCGCTGCACGGTCCCCATCCTGCACCACCGGTACCGCGGGTGCGGCGCACCTGACGCTCCGACTCGCCCGAATGGTTGTCCGTCACCGCCGGGGCAGACCGCCGACGGAGGCTGCACTCACTGGTCATTGTCGTGACTCTGCCGGTAACGCGCACGCCAGGCTCTGCATCGTTCCAGGTAGCTCACGAGATCGACTGGTCTGAGGTCGTCAAGGGTCCAGGAACGAGCGAGGTGGGCCTGCGGCCAGACGTAGCTGAGCGCCAGGCGCGGGCCTGGGAAGACTTCGAGGGTGGTGAGCGTGTAGATGGGGTCTTCGAAGGCGTCGAGCGTCGCCCACTCGCCGGGGGTGAGGTCGGTGTAGAGCCGCCCTGTGGCCTGTCCGTCCCCAGTTACGAGGCCGGGGTAGAGCCGATCGGGCAGCCGAGCGACGCGCCAGCCTGCTGCGATGACCGGTTCGTGGTCGGGAACTCGATCGATCAGGGCTCTGATCACGTTATCAATGATCAGGGTGCCGTAAACAAATAAGTTACTTGTAGTAGCCGATAGCGGGCCCGTTCGGCCAGAGTCCGCGGAGTTCGCGTGGGTCAAGCGGGCGCTGATAGGCTTCATGAAGTACCTCCGCCGCGAGTGTACCGCCGGCCTCGTGCAGGTTAACGAACCAGTCGATGCCTGCGGGGTACGCCCACAGATAGCTGCGGAGCTGCGGATTGTGACTGCGGTCGACCAGTTCACGGGCAACGACAGCATCGGTCCAGAATGGTACACGTTGCAGCGCAAGGTCATGACATGCAGCGGTAGACCCGCCGTTATTAATGAGTACATGCAGCTCCGCTCGAACCAGCTGGAGATAGTGGTCGAGGCGAACACGAGCGCGGACGATTTCGTTGTCGGGATCGGCGATGAGGGGGAGGGTTTGGCCCAACCCTTCGAAAAGGACCTGGTGGGGACAGTGCACACTCAACAGTCTCGGCCAGTCGACTTCGTGCGACTCGGCATATGCTGTGAGGCTCGCGTACTGGAGTGCATGGCCGAGCACCTCATGGAGTGCAAATCGGTAGGCATCGCTAGCGGTGAACGACGCGTTCGCCATGTTGATCCGCAGGCGTGCATCACGGCCGGCGCCGTCCAGCCAGTAGGACCAGTAGGCATCGACTTCGACGTTCTCGACTGTGAGTGTGAACTGAGTTTTCGATCCGGTCAGCTTGCGGACAGTCGATTCAAACTTGTCGGCGAACTCGCGGATGGCTGCGCTCGGGTCAGCTATTGTCAAGTTTCCTTCAAGTTCGTGGAGGCGGTGCCACGTGTCAGCACCCCAGGCGATGTCGAGGCAGCCGAGCTCGCTGCGGGCCAGTTCACCACGGTATCTGACGTAATCGGGCGACCAGCCGCGGGCGCTGCATCCTTGGGTGCGCTGGATGTATGCCTCCAAGGAGGTCTGTTCGCCGAGGATCGCGCGGAGGTATGTCGTGTGGGCGTCGAGTTGCGTCGTAAGCGTGCTGTCACCGTCGGCTTGGTCGCGGAGCTGAAGCAGACTGTCCAGGGCGGCAAACCGGTCAGAATATGGATCTACCGGCTCGTTTGGCGGCGCGCAGTCGTAGTCTATGATTGGGTCCGCACCGCGGAATGTTTCCAGCGCATGCCAACGCCGGATGGCGTGTTCAACGTAGTCGCGAAGTTGCATGACTAACCTCCCAGCGCACTGTGACGGTCTGACCCGGCTGGAGGTGGTCCCGGGTGAGGGTGATCAGCGCATCGCCGCCTTCGTCGCTACAGACAAGGTCCTCGATGACTGAGGTCTCGGAGCCGTCGACTCGCTCTTCGATCGCAGTGCAATTGAGTAACATAGCGACGTCGCAGTGCCGAATCCTCAAGGTGAAATATCGAGTGTAACGGGGAATGGATTGGCGCCAGTAGTGGTCATGGACGAAGCGGCCACCGCGGGAAGTGTACGAGATCGTCCCGGCTTCCCCCGGCTCGATCTTGGGTGAGAACTGACAGGCGAACTTGGACATATTTGTGGTGTCGTGAATCCGTTGAATATGTACCCTCCGATCGTTGCTAGGGTGAGGTTCGATCTTAAGGGCACCAGACGTCGTTTCGAACCACTGCTCCCGCGTCATACGTTTCATCGCGCGACTGGTCAGGTTCAGTACTTCGTGGCGGTAGGTTACAAGCGCCCAGCCGCCCGCATCGATGTCGATAGAACACTCCAGCTGAAGATCCACGAGATTTCCGGCGAGTTTTCCTAACTCTGCGATCTCGGTCTCTGGCAAGCGCATGCTCTTACCGAGCAGGACGACTGATCGGGCGATCCGTTCGGCGCTATCGGCCGCCAGGACTCGTTCGTCGCTGTGCTGCCCTATGGCGACAGGGAACGACACATGCAGGCCGGGGGACTCCGTCACCGCTATCGCCGTCAACGCGGTAACCGGGTCATTATTCTGCTCCGCAGGCGCGAACATCTGTTGCACGGTGACGCCGGGGAACATCGCTTCGAGTACCTCGCAGTGGTGTGGGTAGGGCAGGCCCTTCACGTCGCCGGACTGCCAGCGGTGCAACTGTGCGCGGCTCGGATAGCTTCCCACCAGGCTGGCATCTATCATCCGTGCAGCATTGTCGTACTGCCTGCAGAAGGTCCGGTACGTCTGCCAGTGTTTCTGCCGGAGTAGTTTCTTCAACACGACATCCCCGGCCATTGCGTCCCCCTTTGTGATCTGTCGTCGAGTCGCGACATTACTGAAGACGAGACATAGACGCAACGTTGCTGCGTGCAGATGTTCTGGATGTGATACAGGGGTCATGGTGATGCAACGCCTACCGCGCCGATGGTTTGGCTGTACATCAAACGGATGGATCAGGGTGGCGACCGGCGCGTGGCCGCTACCACGTGTCCTGCGTGAACGGCCGGAAGAGGTGGGTAGTGCAGTTGCACAGTGAGCAGGAGTCGTACCGGGCAACCATCGCCTTGCGCACTCCTGAGGAGGAACGCACCACGGTGATCGTCATGCGGAGAGAACGCGAGGTATGGGTCACTCTGAACGGTGCGATCAGAACCACGGTGACGATGAACGAAGCAGAGGCGCACGAAGTAGTGGAGGCGATCACTGCTGCGCAGGGAGCATCGCACTCCCCAGGGTGACGCTCGATGGAAGCCGATGGTCCGGATCTAGTGATCGCGAAAAGGCTCATTGACCAGCTCAGGCATCGCGGATTTCAATTCCGGCGCATCGCACCCGGACCGGACGGCCCGCTGGTTGGGGATCGGGTATGCGGTGACTGGGTGGACACTGTCCACATCGAGGGATTCAGCCGAGATTGTATCGCCTGGCGAAAAAGGAGATCTTCGCTGTTCGTTGTCGGTGATGGGCTGATCGAGTGCCGGGTGGACGGCAGCGCACTTACCGTGCTGAACGAAGTGTTGTGCTGGGAGCCGGGATTGTGACACCACGCATTGTCAAGTATTCAATTTCGCAGAACTCATCGTGACCTGGCACGGCTGGCTCGTGATTAGCGGCATCATTGTGGTCCTGCTGTGGTCGCGCCAGCGGGATCTGCGCCGCTACCGGACAAGGGATGCTCACGCTGCCACGGCACCGGGCGACTCAAGTCCACACGCCTGTTCGGTCGCGCGATTTCCGGGCTGTGCCCCCGCTGCGCCGGCTCCCCTTGGTCACCGCGTCAGAGAGGCAGAAGCTGACACGTACACCATCTCATACTGCCGCGAAACGGTGTGATGCGAGCTCTATCTGGAGGACGGGACGAAATGTACACGCAGCTCCGGCCAGTCCACCACTCGCTAGTTCTTGTAATTGCAAAAAGACTGGCTGTTCTACTGGTGATGTTCGTTGTTGTCTCGGCTTGCGACCCCGTGAGTGGTCCAGAAGCGCCCGCTGAACTGGCGGACAAGGCGGCCAATGCCACCTGGGCTGCGGCGGAGATTGCGAAACTCAACGGTGAGCGCGTGACCACTGGTCGGTTGTTCACCGCGGATGGTACGTCGCGCAAGATCGGCAGTAGTGAGGCTGGTAGGGAGTACCAATTCGCACGGTATGTGATCAAGCAGGTATCCGGTGGGGAACGAGAGCGTTACCGCACCATGGCCGCGGCGTCATCGCACGTGGAGACCAAGGCCGCAGCCGGCATGACGCTGGACTACATCAAGTATGCCGTACTCGTGATCAACAACAAGCGGGGTGTCTGCCTGGCGTGCAGGAACGCGATCCCGGTCGTGCTCAGGAAGGGGTATCGGCTGATAGTGTGGGCACCCGGGGACATATCGCCAACGGTGCTGGACGGTGAGGGAGAGATCGCGTGACATCGAGGATGTACTGCGATGGGATAGCCGGGTCTGTGGAGGGCGTCGAGGAATGTCGCAAGCTTGTCGAGGGAATCACGAATGTGGGAGCGTCTCGTGGTGAGGAACTTCAGTTCACCGTCGAGCATGAACTGCCGGAGATCGTCGAGAAATTCGACGAATACGGAAAATCTTACCTGGCACCTGAGATTGAGGGGCGTAGGCTCACCGTTCGATTCCTCGGGAGTGGTCTCGGTACGCTGATCTACTGGCGCAATCAAGACGGATGGGAGCAGTTCGCCGCTGGTCCCTACCCACACGGCGATCTCGTGCGGGTCATACGAGAATTTCTGGACAATGACGGCGAACGACCTGATGCGGGCTGGCGGCCAGATCCTGACGGAGTCCTGCTCGATGCAGAGCAACGCATGGGATTCAGGAATCCATGGGCTGATCGAATGACCGAGGAGTAGGTGCGCTGCGGACCACGATGTGGCGCTCGGCGCACCTGACGCTCCGACTCGCCCGAATGGTTGTCCGTCACCGCCGGGGGAGAGACCGCCGACAGATCTACCGGCTGGTGTGGCGGCCGCCGGCGCATTGGCCGGCGAAGCGCCCGGCTGGATGGTGCACAGCCCTGGACCTCCCGAACTCAACAACAGCGCTGCCCAGGGTGGGGCTCAGGTGGCGGGGACGAAGCGAACGCGGAACAGTACCGGCCAGTTCTTGCCGGTGATCAGAAACTCGTCGGTTCCCGGGATCGCCGCGATGCCGTTGAGTTCCTGCGCGGTGGCCCGCTGCTGCGCGTTGAGTAGGCCGGCCGCATTCACGTCACCGGTCACCATTCCGGTGCGCGGGTCGATTCGCACGATGCGGTCGGTCTCCCATACGTTCGCCCAGACCACCCCGCCAGAGCAGTCCAGTTCGTTGAGCCGGCTCACCGGTTCGCCGTCGAGGCGCACCGTCACCTGTCCGGTCGGCGCGAAGCTCACCGGATCCCGGAAGGTGAGCCGGTCCGAGCCGTCACTCATCACGAGCCGATCCCCTTGGGCACACAGACCCCAGCCCTCGCCGGGGTAGCCGACCCGGCGACGCTCGGCCAGTGTGACCGGATCTCGCTCGATGGCGATCCCGCTGGTCCAGGTCAGCTGCCACAGCCGGTTCCCGGCGACGGTGATCCCCTCGCCGAACAGCGGGGCGGGCAGCCGCGCCTCGGTCCGCGCGGCGCCGGGCGAGGCACCGGACCAGGGCGTCGCTCGCACCCCGGACATGCCGACTCGTCCACTGCTCTCGTAGAGCATCCCGCCCGCGATCTGCAGGCCCTCGGTGTACATCGTCGGGTCGTGCGCGACGGTGCCGAGCACCTGTACTCGCAGGTGCTGGGCGGTCGACGGGCGGGCGCAGCCGGTCAGCGGACCACCGACCAGCAGCGCGATCGTGAGTAATGTGGCGGCTGGGACGCGGAGCATCGCCGCAGCTTCGCACAGTCATCCAGGGCGGGTGACCTGCGTGGACCACCGGTGCGGCACAATTGGGCTCGTGACTGCCCAGACCACCGCGCCGAGCCCCGACCTCGCCAAGGCGGTCGACCTGGCTCGGCAGGCCGCGCAGCAGGAAGCTGTGGACAGCCCCGTCGGTCGTCACGTGGGCAGCGAGCCCGAGGTGGGCGGCGCGGTCACTCATCTGTTCGAGGCAGAATTGCCCGGTTACCGCGGCTGGCGGTGGGCGGTCACGGTCGGCTCGGCGGGCCCCGGCACCGTGGTGACCGTCAGTGAGGTGGTGTTGCTGCCGGGTCCCGACGCGCTGATCGCGCCTGCCTGGGTGCCCTGGACCCAACGGGTCCGCGCCGGTGACCTCGGGGTGGGGGATCTGCTGCCCACCGAACCCGACGATCCGCGACTGGTGCCGGGCTACCTCAGCGACGACGATCCGCCGGTCGAGCGGCTCAGCCCCGAACTCGGCCTCGGGCGGGTCAGGGTACTGAGCCGCCCCGCCCGCATCGGTCTGGTGCAGCGCTGGCGCGACGGAGACCACGGTCCCGGCTCACCCATGGCTCTCAGCGCACCAGACCGCTGTGTGACCTGCGGTTTCTACCTTCCACTCGACGGTCTGCTCTCGGCGGCGCTCGGTGTCTGCGGCAACGAGCTGGCTCCGGCGGACGGGCACGTGGTGCACGCCGAGTTCGGTTGCGGAGCGCATTCGGAGGTCCAGGTGGACGCGGGGCCGAGCGTGCCGGTGGCGGAGCTGGTGTACGACGACGCCGAGTTGGAGCTAATCCCCCGGCCGCCGGTGGAGTGAACCCTGCTTGTCAGGGTCGAGCCATGAATACCGCTGATCCGTTCGGCACCGCCGCCCTGCGCGACGGGGTGCTGGCCGCATGGCGGGGCTCTCCGACCCGGTTCCGGGAGGACGCGAACACCGAGTCCGACCTCGCGCTGGTCGGGTACGCGGACCGGTTGCTGGTCGAGCTGGCGCAGAACGCCGCTGACGCGGCGCAGCGCGCCGGCACCCCGGGGCACCTGCGGGTTACCGTCGAGGCGGGCGAGTTGCGGGCGGCGAACACCGGCGCGCCGCTGGACGCCGCCGGGGTGGCCGCGCTGGCCGCGTTGCGCGCCTCGGCCAAACGCGGCGCCCGGGGCAGCGTCGGCCGGTTCGGGGTCGGGTTCGCGGCGGTTCTCGGGGTCAGCGATGCGCCACGGGTGGTCTCCACCTCCGGCGGGGTGCTGTTCTCCGCGGAGCGGACCGCCCACGCGGTGGCCGGTGATCCGCCGCTACGCACCGAACTGCGCCGCCGGGGCGGTCGGCCTCCGGTGCTGCGGCTGGTGTGGCCCACCGACGGCGAGCCACCCCCGCCGCCGGGTTTCGACACCGAGGTTCGGCTGCCGTTGCGGCCGGGCGTCGACCCGGATGCCCTGCTGGACGCGTTCACCGATGAGGCGGGTGATCTGCTGCTGGCGCTGCCGTGGCTGCACCGCATCGACATCGGTGACCGGGAGCTGCGCCGGGAGGGCGAGGACCCGGTGCTGGTGCACGACGGGGCCGAGCTGCGCCGCTGGCGGGTGGTGCGCAAAGCCGGGCTGCTCCCGTCGACCGCGCTGGCCGGGCTCGGTGCCGAGGCCCGGCCGGAGTGGAACCTGTGCTGGGCGTTGCCGGTCGACGCCGACGGCGCCCCGCAACCGCTGGCGGGCGAGGTACTGCATGCGCCCACCCCCACCGCGGAGCGGCTCACCCTGCCTGCCCGGCTGATCGGCACGGTGCCGGTGGACGCCTCGCGGCGGCACGTGCATCCCGGGCCCGCGGCGGACCTGCTGCTGCGCATCGCGGCGCGGGCCTATCCGGACCTGGCTGCGGCGCTGTCGCCGGACCGGCGCACCGCGCTGGTGCCCGAGCCGGGCTTCCCCGCCGGGGAGATCGACGCGGCGCTGCGCGACGCGGTGCTCGATGCGCTGCGCGCCGCCCGGTGGCTGCCCGGCGCCACCGGTGAGGAGATCGCCCCGGCGGGCGCCATGGTGCTGGACGTGCCGTTGCCGCAGCTGGCGGCGCTGCTCGCCGACGTGACGCCCAACCTGCTCGACACCGCACTGGCCGCGCCCCGGCACGCGCGGGCGCTCGCCGCGCTCGGCGTCACCCGGCTGCGCCCGGCGGCGATCGCCGAGCTGCTGGCCGGGCTGGATCGGCCCGCCGCGTGGTGGCGGTCCTGTTACGCTGCACTGGCGCCGCTGCTCGACGCCGACCGGGCGGCCCGCGAGGAGCTGGGCGCACTCCCGGTGCCGCTGGCCGACGGGCGCACCGTCACGGGGCCGCGCGGGGTGCTGCTCGGTGACCTCGACGTCTGCCGGGACGTCGGTGCGGATTCGGAGGGGACCGACGTCGTCGCCGTGGTCCCCGCGCAGCTGCGGCTGGTGCACCCGGAGGCCGCGCACCCGCTGCTGGAGCGGCTCGGTGCCCGCACGGTGGGGCCTGCCGAGTTGCTGGACGCCCTGCGTCCCGCCGTGGAGCGCAGCGTCGACGACGCCGAGGACGGCCTGGACATCACCGGCCTGGCCCATGTGGTGCTCTCGCTGGCGCAGCGGTCCGGCAGCCGGCCCTGGCTCGGCTCGCTGGCGTTGCCCGACGAGACCGGTGAGCCGCGGCGGGCCGACGAGCTGGTGCTGCCCGGCGGGGTGTTGCGGGAGCTGCTCGCCGCGGACGCACCACTGGGTGTGCTGCACCCGGCCGTCGCCGCGGCACATCCGGCCGACGCGCTGCGGGGGGTCGGCGTGCTGGACTCCTTCGCGGTGCTCGACGATCCCCATCCGCAGGGCCCGGACCACGACCTGGACGGGGAGGAGCAGTGGTGGGCCGAGACCGAGGCGGCCGGCGACGACCCGGCGCCGCTGATCGCTGTCCGGGACCTGGACCTCGTCGACGACCGCCGCTGGGCGGAGGCGCTGCGGGCGATCGCCGCTGATCCGGCCGGCCTGACCGCGCTGCGCCAGCAGGCCGGCTACACCGGCTGGTGGCTGGCCCGCAACGCCCGGCTCGGCGGACACCCGCCGCCGTACTGGCGGCTGCCCGGAGCCGTCACGCTGGACGGGCTGTTCGACCCGGTGCCTGCTCCGGAGCTGCCGGAGTCCCTGCTGGTCGCCGCCGGGGTGCGCGCCGGGTTGAGCATCACCGGACCTGCCGACGCCGCCGAGCTGCTGGCCCGGCTGGCCGATCCGGACCGCACCCTCACCCCGGCCGTGGTGCACGCCGCGCACGCCGCGCTGGTCGCCGCCGACCTCGACCCGGTCGAGCTGCAGCCCCCGGCCCGGGTGCGGGTGATGACCGGGCAGGTGGCCGACGCCGGCCGGGTCGCGGTGCTCGACCGGCCGTGGCTGGCCGCCGTGTGCCCCGCCGGTGAGCTGGTGAGCGGAGGCGACCCCGCGGTGCTGGCCGATCTGCTGGACCTGCCACTGGCCTCCGAGCGGGTGGCTCCCGAGCTGGTGGATCCCAGCGCCGGGCGGCTGGTGCCCTGGGCCGAGCTGGTGGAGGTGGTCACGGTCTGCGCCGCTGCACACCTGCCGGTGCCGCCCGGGTCGGTGTGGCTGCACGAGCACCTGCGGGTGCGCCACCGCGGCGACGAGCTCCCGGTGCCGTTCTGGGTCGCCCCGGACGGCACCGTGCACGCCACCGATCCGGTCCGGGCCGTGTTGCACACCCGTCAGTGGCGACGCGAGCGATAGGAGTACGCACTGCGCGGTATCGGCTCGCGGTGCTTGCGCGACGTGTGCAGAAGGAGATGATGCCGCACTCCGCACCGTATTTGATCTGAGGTGAATGCGGAGGCGGGGCACGGGTGTCGTTGTCAGCTCATGGCCGGACGGCCCGGACCACCAGGACGGCACGTCGGCCGGGCGTCTTCATCTCGACAGACACGTCTTCGAAGCCGGCCGCTGTGCACGCAGCGGCGAAGGATTCGGCCTGTTGGTCGGTCCACCCATGGCTGGCGAGCCCAGTGGCGTCGGGACGAACCCGGCGCTCGATCGCGAGGAGTCGCCCTTCGGGGACGAGCACCCGCTGTGCCTCGTTGAGTCCCGCCGTGACATCCGCCCAGTGGTGAACGGTCGATATCGACCACAGCACCGTCGCCGATCCGTCCGGCTGCCGCAGGTCCTCCGCGCTGCCTTCGGCCCAGACGACGTCCCGCCGGTCGCGGGTCAACGTCCGAGCGAGCCGGAGCATGACCGGTGCCGGATCGACGCCGGTCGCGTGCGCCCCCCGGCGGGCGGCTGCTCTGACGGCGGTACCTGGGCCGCAACCGACGTCGACCACCCGGTCGGTGCTCGACACGGCGGCCAGATCGGCGGCGAGGCGGGCGACCGCGCGCCCCCGGACGCTCATGACGAGCCCGACCAGGAGCCCCGTCACCCCGGCGAAGCCCGGCTGACCAGCGTGATGATTGACGACAGTCATGTCGCCATCGTGCGAGTTCACGTCGGCTTGAAGTCAACTGATGGCATGGAACTCATCCCGATCGGCGAGGCCACGCACGGCGCGCACCCGACGGACCGCGACCGCCAGCAGGGCTACCGTCGCCAGGGCGAAAAGGGTGTTGCCGACGAGGTCGGGAATGCCCTTCGCGCCCAGTACCGGAGTCGCCGGGAACGAGTACCAGGCGTAGGTCAACAACGCACCAGCAGCCAGCGCGAGCCGATGGGCGGCGGCCCATCCGGTTCGGCGGGACCAGACGGTGACGAATCCGATCACCACGGCGTAGACGTTACCTCGCGGGTGGCCACCGGCGCCGGTGGTTCTCGGAGTTCGGCGAGCGCAGTCCGGACGGGCCCGCTGGGTCGCTGCGGGTCAGGTCAGGCCCCGCTGGGCGCCCTTTGACCCGCGCCGCGCGGCTCGGCGTTGCAAGAACATCACGGTGAACCCGACGAAGCCGAGCAGCCCGCCGATCACGCAGCTCCACACCCACTCGGCGGGTGCACCGAGGATGAGAAATGCCAGCGCCGCCGCGAACCAGGCACTGGTGCAGACGATGACGACCGGCCGCGGATCGGCCAGGCCGGGGGGCAGCGCAGCGGGAGCAGGCGGCACGCTTGGCACGTTACCCGCACGACACGCACCGGCGGCGTGATCGCGTTTAGGCTACGCACCGTGCTTGCGCACTACTTTCGGGTGTATGAGCGCGGGTCCACGGTGGCCCGTGAGGTTCGTGGTGGGCTGGTCACCTTCGTGACCATGGCCTACATCGTGGTGCTCAACCCGCTGATCATCGGCAGTTTCGCCGCCGACGTCCCTACGGCCAAGCGCGACGTGCTGGGCCATGTGCTGCCGGTGCCCGAGGTGGCCGCGGTGACCGCGCTGGTCGCCGGGGTGATGACGCTGCTGATGGGCTTGATCACCACCTACCCGTTCGCGATGGCCACCGGGCTGGGCATCAACACCTTCGTCGCGGTGACGATGGTGCCGCTGATGACCTGGCCGCAGGCGATGGGGCTGGTGGTGGTCAACGGACTGGTGGTGCTGGCGCTGGTCGCCACCGGGGTGCGCACCGCGGTGTTCCGTGCGGTGCCCGCCGAGCTCAAGGCGGCGATCGCGGTCGGCATCGGGCTGTTCATCTGCTTCATCGGGTTCGTCGACGCCGGCTTCGTGCGCCGGTTGCCCGATGCGGCGGGTACCACGGTGCCGGTCGGGCTGGGCCTGCGCGGGTCCATCGCGACCTGGCCGACCGCGGTGTTCGTGGTGGGGCTGCTCATCACGGTGGCGCTGGTCGCGCGCCGGGTGCGCGGCGCCATCCTGCTCGGCGTGCTGGCCACCGCGGTGCTCGCGATCATCGTCGAGGCCGTGGTGCACGCAGGTCCGTCGAAGGGCACCAATCCGCACGGGTGGAGCCTGGGCTACCCGGCGGTGCCGGACCAGGTGTTCGACCTGCCGGATCTGTCGCTACTGGGGCAGTTCTCGTTCGGCGCGTTTCTGCACGTCCCGATCCTCACCGTGGTGCTGCTGGTGTTCACCCTGGTGCTCACCGACTTCTTCGACTCGATCGGCACCATCACCGGGCTGGGCAAGGAGGCCGGCCTGATCGGCCCGGACGGCACCCTGCCGCGCGCGGGCACCACGCTGGCGGTGGACGCGCTGGGCGCGGTGGCCGGTGGCGCGGCGTCCTCGTCGTCGAACACCGTCTTCATCGAGTCCGCGGCCGGGATCGCCGAGGGCGCCCGCACCGGGCTGGCCAGCGTCGTCACCGGGCTGTTGTTTCTCGCCGCGATGTTCCTCACCCCGCTGTACACGGTGATCCCGATCGAGGCGGCGGCGCCCGCGCTGGTGGTGGTCGGTGCGCTGATGGTGGCGCAGGTCCGCGAGATCGACTTCTCCGACTTCACCGTCGCGCTGCCCGCGTTCCTCACCATCGTGGTGATGCCCTTCACCTACTCGATCGCCAATGGTCTGGGCATCGGATTCATCACCTGGGTGCTGCTGCACGTGGTGACCGGCCGGGCCCGCGGCATGCACCCGCTGATGTGGATCGTGGCGATCGCCTTCGTCGCCTACTTCATCCAAGGCCCGATCCAGTCC
>DASXOV010000188.1:0-23546 GCA_036494005.1 Pseudonocardiaceae bacterium
GGATGGCGGCGGGGATGGTTGCTACAGGCGGGTGTGCAGTGCCTCGGCGGCGGCTAGCAGGTCGGCGGCCCAGCGGGCGCCCGGTCGCCTGCCGATCCGCTCCACGGGGCCGGAGACCGACACCGCAGCGACCACGTTGCCCGCGCCGTCGTGCACCGGGGCCGACACACTGGCCACCCCGGACTCGCGCTCGGCCACGCTCTGCGCCCAGCCGCGCCTGCGCACCTCGATGAGGATCCGCTCGCCGAACACCGCCTCGCCGAGCACGGCACGCTGGGTGGCCGGATCGGCCCACGCGGCGAGGATCTTCGCTCCCGACCCGGCGGTCATCGGCAACCTGGCCCCCACCGGCACGGTGTCACGCAGTCCGCTGGTGGGCTCGGCGGCCGCCACGCAGACCCGGATCAACCCGTCGCGCCGGTAGAGCTGCACGCTCTCCCCGGTGAGATCGCGTAGCCGGGGCAGCACGGTCGCGGCGGCGTCGAGCAACGGGTCGAGCGCGCCGTTGCCCAGTTCGCGCAGCGCGGGTCCGGGACGCCACCGCCCGTCGCTGCCGCGCCGCAGCAGCCGGTGCGTCTCCAGTCCCACCGCCAGCCGATGCGCCGTGGCCCTGGGCAGCCCGGTTCGGATGCACAGCTCCGCGAGGCCGCATGGGCTGTCGGCCACGGCCCGCAGCACCGTCACGGCCTTGTCCAGCACCCCGATGCCGCTATGCTGTCCCACAAGCCGATACTATCGTCCCGCAATGTGAGAAGTCCAGCGTATCGGGCGTCGACGCGATCGTCGCCGGTACCGCCATTACCGCCAGTACATACGAGACAAGGAACTGCTGCGATGGGCCACACGCTCGCTGACAAGGTCTGGAACGCGCACGTGGTGTGCCGGGGCGAGGGCAGTGCGGCACCGGACCTGCTCTACATCGACCTGCATCTGGTGCACGAGGTCACCAGCCCGCAGGCGTTCGACGGCCTGCGGCTGGCCGGTAGGCCGGTTCGCCGGCCTGACCTGACGATCGCGACCGAGGACCATAACGTCCCCACCACGGACATCCACCTGCCGATCGCCGACGAGGTATCCCGCACCCAGGTGGAGACGTTGCGGCGCAACTGCGCCGAGTTCGGCGTGCGGCTGCATCCGATGGGTGACGTCGAACAGGGCATCGTGCATGTGGTGGGACCGCAACTCGGGCTCACCCAGCCGGGGATGACGGTGGTCTGCGGTGACTCCCACACGTCCACGCACGGTGCCTTCGGTGCACTGGCGTTCGGGATCGGGACTTCCGAGGTGGAGCACGTGCTGGCCACCCAGACGCTGCCGCTGCGCCCCTTCAAGACCATGGCCGTGACGGTGCGCAGCCGTGACGGTGCGCTGCCCGACGGGGTCGCCAGCAAGGACATCATCCTGGCGGTGATCGCCAGGATCGGCACCGGCGGCGGCCAGGGTTACGTGCTGGAGTACCGCGGCAATGTGATCGAGCAACTGTCCATGGAAGCTCGCATGACGGTCTGCAACATGTCGATCGAGGCCGGTGCCCGGGCCGGGATGATCGCGCCGGATGCCACCACGGTCGACTACCTCGCCGGACGTCCGCATGCCCCGGAGGGTGACCAGTGGGAGGTGGCGGTTCGGCAGTGGCGATCGCTGCGGACCGATGACGACGCCACCTTCGACACCGAGGTGCACATCGACGCCGACGCTCTGACGCCGTTCGTGACCTGGGGGACCAACCCCGGCCAGGGTCTGCCGCTGTCCGACCGGGTGCCCGACCCCGAGCAGATCACCGATCAGGGGGAGCGGCTCGCGGCCCAGAAGGCGCTGACCTACATGGGCCTCCGGCCGGGTACGCCGCTGCGGGAGATCGCGGTGGACACGGTCTTCCTCGGGTCCTGCACCAACGGGCGGATCGAGGACCTGCGGGCGGCTGCCGGGGTGCTGTCCGGGCGCCGGGTCCGGGACGGGGTCCGGATGCTCGTGGTACCCGGCTCGATGCGGGTGCGTGAGCAGGCCGAGGCGGAGGGCCTGCACGAGGTGTTCACGGCGGCCGGTGCGCAGTGGCGCGCGGCGGGCTGCTCGATGTGCCTGGGGATGAATCCCGATCAGCTCGCCCCCGGTGAGCGCAGCGCGTCGACTTCCAACCGCAACTTCGAGGGCCGTCAGGGCAAGGGCGGGCGCACCCACCTGGTTTCTCCGTTGGTGGCGGCCGCCACCGCGGTTCGTGGCACCCTCTCGGCCCCCGCCGACCTGGACTAGAGACCCCGGCCGGCGACGCCCGGCCGGATCGCACCCTGATAGTGAGGCTCAGACGATGGAACCGTTCACCCGCCACACCGGCGTCGGCGTCCCGCTGCGTCGCTCCAATGTGGACACCGATCAGATCATTCCCGCGGTCTACCTCAAGCGGGTCAGCCGCACGGGCTTCGAGGACGGGTTGTTCGCGGCCTGGCGCGCGGACGAGCAGTTCGTGCTCAACCATCCGGGGTACCGGGCGGGCAGCGTCCTGGTCGCGGGCCCGGACTTCGGCACCGGGTCGTCGCGGGAACACGCCGTCTGGGCCTTGCTGGACTACGGGTTCCGGGTGGTCATCTCCCCGCGGTTCGCCGACATTTTCCGCGGCAACGCGGGCAAGCAGGGCCTGCTCGCGGCACAGTGCGAGCGGGCTGATGTCGAATTGCTGTGGAAATTGCTGGAGAACGAACCGGGTACCGAGGTGACCGTCGATCTGCGGGAGCGGACCGTGCAAGCGAAGGATCTGACCATGTCCTGCACCGTTGACGACTACACCCGCTGGCGGCTGCTGGAGGGGCTGGACGACATCGCGCTGAGCCTGCGCCACGCCGACCAGATCGACGCCTTCGAGACACAGCGCTCGTCCTGGCTGCCGACCACCACGTCGGTCGCCGGGCCCTGACCGGCGACCGGCCTGCGATGTCCCTCAGCCGGGGCGGTACACGGTGAGTGGGTCGTCGTAGTAGTCGGCGGCCAGTAGGGACGGCGCGGCCTGCCCGGTCGCTGAATCGTGCCGATCCGTGCCGAGGAACAGTCCCCAGAAACTGCCCTTTCGGCTGGGCGGATCATCGGGCACCGCGAGCCGGTACGGGCTGGTTGCGGCGAGACGCCGGAGCACGTCGGGAATCACCCCCCCTTGGCTGCACACCACGGGCGGGCCCGGCTCGGCCGCGATCTCTATCACCCAGCGTCTGCCCGCTTCCGGGTCGGCCAGGTATCCCTTCTCGGACAGCAGCGGCTCGTCGATCACCGGCACACCGAGATCCGCGGCCAGCCGCTCCACGGTCTGGCGGCACCTCGTCACCGGGGCGGCGTACACCCGCGTCGGGCCGAACAAGGGCAGCAACGCGCGGAGCGCCTCGGCCTGACGACGGCCCGCCGCGGTCAGCGGTCGCAGGTCGTCGTCGCCCTGCCACTCCTCACGTTTGCCCGCCTTGGCGTGCCGCACCAGCAGTGCGGTGCCGGTGACGGACGCGGCGAGATGGATGTCGGCCAGCACCACGCGGTCGTGTGGGTAGCTGAGCAGCTCAGCCGCATCGGCGGGAGGCAGCCAGCGCATGTCGTCCACCTCCTCACTCGGTATGAAGTGGCCTCCTACGGACCGCGCCGCCCAGTAGTGCGCGGTCTTCTCACCCGCCGCCACCGGATAGCGGGTGCTGCCCAGCCGGGAGCCCAGTACGGCGGTGTTCCCGGTTTCCTCGGCCACCTCGCGGACCGCGGTGCCAGGCAGCGCCTCCCCCTTGCGCGGCTTGCCCTTGGGCAGGGACCAGTCGTCGTAGCGGGGCCGGTGCACCACCGCCACCTCGACCCGGGCCTCGACCCGGGCCTCGACCGGGACGGCAACCGGCGGGCGCCACAGCACGGCGCCCGCCGCGACCAGTTCCGGCACGGCTACCGGCCTCTGCGGTGCCGGAGGATCTCCTGCACCTGGTGATCGCGCACGGTGGACCCATCGGCAGGGGAGGCGCGCCACGAGCCGTCCGGTTGCAGCACCCAGCATCGGGTGGCCGGGTCCAGCGTGGAGGCGAACATCCCGTCCAGTTCTGCGGTCAGCCTCGGGTCGGACACCCGCACCAGCACCTCCACCCGGCGGTCCAGGTTCCGGTGCATCATGTCGGCGCTGCCGATCCAGTGCTCGTCCGCACCGACGAAGTGGAAGACCCGGGAGTGTTCGAGAAAGCGGCCCAGGATGGAGCGCACATGGATGTTCTCCGACAAACCGGGTCGGCCCGGCGTGAGTGCGCAGATGCTGCGGACCACCATGTCGACCGGTACCCCGGCCTGTGACGCCCGGTAGAGCGCATCGATCACCTGTTCGTCGACCAGAGAGTTGACCTTGATCCGGACGCCCGACGGACGGCCCGCCCTGGCGCGGGCGATCTCACCCTCGATGCCCTCCACGATGCCGCGCCGCACACCGTAGGGCGCCACCAGCAGGCTGCGGTAGGACGTCTGCCTGGCGTAGCCGGTCAATGAGTTGAACAGGTCGGTGAGGTCGGCGCCGGTCGCCGGATCCGCGGTGAACAACCCGATGTCCTCGTAGAGCCGGGCGGTCTTCGGGTTGTAGTTGCCCGTGCCGATGTGGCAGTACCGCCGGATCATCGAGCCTTCCTGACGGACCACCAGTGATGTCTTGCAGTGCGTCTTGAGGCCCATCAGGCCGTACACCACGTGCACCCCGGCCCGCTCCAGCGTCCTGGCCCACTTGATGTTGGCCTGCTCGTCGAACCGCGCCTTGATCTCCACCAGGGCGACGACCTGCTTGCCCGCTTCAGCTGCGGCGATCAGTGCATCGACGATGGGGGAGTCTCCGGAGGTGCGGTAGAGGGTCTGTTTGATCGCGAGTACGTGGGAGTCCTCGGCCGCCTGCTCGATGAACCGCTGCACGCTGGTGGAGAACGAGTCGTAGGGGTGGTGCACCAGCACGTCGCCCTCGCGCAGGGTGGCGAACACACTCCTGGGCGTCTCGCCCTCGCCGAACGCGGGATGGGTGGCCGGCACGAACGGCTCGTCCTTCAGTTCGGGTGCGGGTAGCGCGTATGCCTGCCACAAGCAGGACAGATCCAGCAGACCGGGCACCTGGACCACATCGTGATGGTCGACCTCGAGTTCGCTCATCAGCAGTTCCAGCACGTCCTGGTCCATCGTGTCGGCCACCTCGAGCCGTACCGGCGGGCCGAAACGGCGCCGGGCCAACTCCCGCTCCAGCGCCTGCAGCAGATCCTCGTCGCGGTCCTCCTCGACCTCGAAGTCGGCATTGCGCGTGATACGGAAGACGTGCCACTCCACCACCTCCATCCCGGCGAACAGCTCGCCGAGATGTGCCCCGATCAGTTCCTCCAGCGGCAGGAAGGTGGCGCGTGCCGAGCTTCGGGTGTCCTCCTCGGCGTCCAGCCGCACCAGCCGGGGCACGTTGTTGGGCACCTTGACCCTGGCGAAGTGCTTGATCCGGCTGTCCGGGTCGCGCACCGTCACCGCCAGGTTCAGCGAAAGGCCGGAGATGTAGGGGAACGGGTGTGCCGGGTCCACCGCGAGCGGGGTGAGCACCGGAAAGATCTGGTCGGAGAAGTACTCCGACAGGTGTAGCCGCTGCTGGTCGTCGAGATCGGACCAGGTGACGAACCGGATGTCGTGCTCCTCGAGCTGCGGGCTGACCGAGTCGAGGAAGACCCGCGCGTGGCGCACCGCAAGCTCCTGGTTGCGCAGTGCGATCCGGGTGAGCTGCTCACGAGGGGACAGGCCGTCCGCGCTGCGCACCGACAGCCCGGTCTCGTCGCGGCGTTTCAGCCCGGCCACCCGGACCATGTAGAACTCGTCCAGGTTGGAGGCGAAGATCGCCAGGAACTTGGCCCGCTCGAGCAACGGCTGACTGACGTCCTCGGCGAGGGCGAGCACCCGGGCGTTGAAGTCCAGCCAGGACAGTTCCCGATTGAGGTAGCGGTCATCGGGAAGATCGGTGTGCGACGGCAACGGGGTGGCCGCGGGCGGGGCAGGCGGTACCGCGGCCACAGCTGCGGCGCCATCCCCCATCGCGGCCCCCCCAGGGGTCCCCGACGCGGTCGCTGCCCGACCCGGCGCGGGTGTGGCTGTGGCGGTGGGTGTCGATGAGCTGCCGCTGTGCGGGCCCCGGCTGGCTGGTCGTGGAGCGCGGCGGGAAATCGATCCGGTTCGCGTCGCCCCGCGGGCCCGGGCGTTGGTCGCGCGCCGTGCGCCGGTGTCCTCATCGTCCGTGCTCACCACTCCATTGTTCCGTATCGCGCGAGTACGCCCGGGTGATCGGACGACGACGGACGGCGAACTCCCGCTGCTGCCGGTCAGCGGTCTGCCCGCGGGCCTGCCCTGGCGAGCGCGGCACGAGTGAACCGCCCGACGCCGATGCCCCGTGCCACGTCGAGATCGGCGACGGTGTCGACATCGCAGCGCAGGCCCGGCCAGCGACCGGCCAGTTCCTGGGCACCGGTCGCTCGATGGGCCGCCGCCGACTCCGTGCCGAACCTGGGGTCCAGGTGCAGCTGGGCCGGGGCGATCAGCAAGGTCGTCCCGCTGCCCGACCTGTCGGTGCAGAACGTCCGGACGCCGGTGGCCAGCCCGCAGCGGACCGCGCTGTCCAGTTCCTGCGGCCGCAGGGCGGGCAGGTCGGCCTGCAGTGCCGCGACGGCCGCGACGGGGCTGGCCGCCCGCAGGAGTGCCGCGCCGTGCCGCAGCGCGGGGTTCAGGCCGTCGTCCGGCTCGTCCATGATCACCTCCACGCCGTCCTCGGCCAGCGCGGATCGCACCGTCTCGTCGGAGCAGATCGCGACCACCCGACGTACGGTCACCGCGCCGGCCGCCGCGGCGATGGTGTCCCTGGCCAGTGCGAGGGCGAGCTGTGCGTGTGGCTCGGGTGAACCCGCCCCGCCGTCAGCGGCTCCTAGCAGTCGCGTCTTGGCCAGCGCCAGTGGCTTCACCGGAACGAGTACGTCGACATGCACGCCACTATCCTTCCCCGCCGGGCGAGGCAGGGGATGCTGGACGTCCGAATCTGCGCGAAGGGATGACTCGTGCGGCGAGCACGCGAGAAGGGTGGCCTTTCGGTCCGGTTGGGCGCAGCGGTGTGTCATCCGCTCACCCGCGTGCTGGCCCGGCGTCGCTTCGAGGGCCTGGAACACATCCCGGAGAGCGGGCCGGCCCTGGTGGTGTGCAACCACGTCTCGTATCTTGATCCGATTTACACTGCGGTGTTTGTGCACCACAGAGGCCGGATTCCCCGATTTCTGGCCAAAGCCGGGCTGTGGCGCGTTCCGGTGCTGCGCTCGGTGCTGAACGGCACCGGACAGATTCCCGTCCACCGAGGGCACGCCGATGCGGGCGGCAGCCTGCAGGCCGCGGAGCAGGCACTTGATGAGGGCAAGGTGGTGTTGATCTACCCCGAGGGCACCATCACCCGCGATCCGGAGTACTGGCCTATGGTGGCGCGCACCGGGGTCGCCCGGCTGGCCCTGAACAGCGGGGTTCCGGTGGTGCCGGTGGCGCACTGGGGCACTCAGCGGGTCTATGACCACTACCGCCGACGCTGGCGCCCCTTGCCCCGGGTGGACGTGGTGGTACGGGCAGGAGCGCCCGTGGACCTGACTGATGTCCGGAACCGGCCGATGGATCGGCAGTTGCTGCACGAGGTCACCGACCGGCTGATGGGCGGGGTCCGTGATCTGCTCGCGGAGGTGCGCGGGGAGCAGGCCCCTGCCGAGTTCTTCGCCCCCTCGGGGCGCGAACACGAAAGGGGGCAGGGCCTGTGACTGATCGCGTGGACGAGGGGAGTTCGGCGTCGGGGACGCCGGTGCACCGCATCGCGGTGATGGGAGCGGGGTCCTGGGGCACCACATTCGCCAAGGTGCTCGCCGACGCCGGCCGGGACGTGGTGCTCTGGGCCCGCAGGCCGGAGGTCGCCGACGCGGTCTGCGGGCAGCACGCCAACCCGGACTACCTGCCGGGGGTACGCCTGCCGGTGTCGCTGCGGGCCACGGTGCATCCGCGCGAGGCGCTGAGCGGGTCCGATGTCGTGGTGTTCGCGGTGCCCAGCCAGACGTTGCGCGCCAACCTCGACGCGTGGCGCGGACTGATACCCCCCGATTCCACCCTGGTGAGCCTGGCCAAGGGCATCGAACTGGGGAGTCTCAAACGGATGAGCGAGGTGGTGGTGGACGTCACGGCCGCCAGTCCCGACCGGGTGGCGGTGGTGACAGGTCCCAACCTGGCCCGCGAGATCGCCGCCGAGCAGCCCACCTTGAGCGTGGTCGCCTGTACCGACCACGACCGCGCCGTCGCGGTCCAGCTCGCCTGTTTCACCGGCTACTTCCGGCCGTACACCAACACCGATGTGATCGGCTGCGAACTCGGCGGTGCGTGCAAGAACGTCATCGCGCTGGCCTGTGGGATGGCGGCCGGCCTGGGATACGGCGACAACACGCTTGCGGCGCTGGTCACCCGGGGGCTGGCCGAGATCGCGCGACTCGGTGCGGTGCTGGGTGCCGACCCGATGACCTTCGCCGGGCTGGCCGGCCTAGGTGATCTGGTCGCCACCTGCGCCTCCCCGCTGTCGCGCAACCGCTCCTTCGGTTACCGGCTCGGCTTGGGAGACTCGATCGAGCAGGCCCAGCGGGCGACGCACGGTCAGGTGGCGGAGGGGGTCAAGTCCTGCTCGTCGGTCACCGAACTGGCGGCTCGCTGGGACGTGGAGGTGCCGATCGCCGATGCGGTGCGCCGCGTCTGTCATGACGGTCAGTCCCCCCGCGAGATGGCCGCCGGTCTGCTCGGCCGCGCACCCAAGCCGGAGTAGGTAACGTCCAGGCATGTCGCGTCCACTGGGGCTGCCCGTGCTGCGCTCGGCGGCGTTCGCCTTCGACTCCGCGCGGGACTGCGCCGATGTACTCGATGGCCGGGTGGCCGGGTACTCGTACTCCCGGATCGACAACCCGACCGCGACCGCCTTCGCCGGCGCCGTGGCCGCCCTGGAGGCGCCGGGCGTCGCCGACGTCGGCGCGGAGCCGTTCGCCTCCGGGATGGCGGCCATCGCCACGACGTTGCTCGGCCATCTCTGCGCGGGCGACGAGATGATCGCGCCGTCGGAGTGCTATGGCGGCACGTGGTCACTGTTGCGCCGATGGCTGCCGCGCTGGGGCGTGCACCCGGTACTGGTCGACGTCACAGACGGAGCCGCCGTCCGAGCCGCGCTCACCCCGCGAACCCGGATGATCTACGCGGAGACCATCGGCAATCCGACGCTGTCGGTGCCGGATCTGCCGGTCCTCGCCGGACTCGCCCATCGGACCGGTGCCCGGCTGGTGGTGGACTCCACGATCGCATCGCCCGCGGTGTGCCGTCCGCTGGAGCACGGCGCCGACCTGGTGCTGCACTCGGCGACCAAGTTCCTCGGTGGCCACGCCGACGCCACCGGCGGGGTGGCCATCGGCAGGTCCGAGCATCTCGGGCCGGTTCGGCAGGCCCGGATCGATCTGGGGGGTTGCCTGGCCCCGGACGAGGCGTTCCTGCTGCACCGCGGGCTGGCCACGCTCGAGCTGAGAGTGGGCCGCCAATGCGCGACCGCGGCTGTGCTCGCCGAGGAGCTGGCCGCGCACCCGGCGGTGCGGCAGGTGCGCTATCCGGGGCTGGCCTCGCATCCGGATCACCGCACCGCGAGCCGGCTGTTCTCCGCCGGGCGCCACGGCAGCTTGATCACCCTCGAGGTGCGCGGCGGACGGGACGGCGGGATGGCTTTCTGCGACGCGCTACGCGTCGTGCGGATCGCGACATCGTTGGGCAGCGTGCACTCCAAGGTCAGCCACGCGGCCTCGACCAGCCACCGCCAGCTCGACGACGCGGCACTCGTGGCCGCCAGGATCGCGCCGGGTCAGGTGCGGCTCTCCGTGGGTGTGGAGGATCCCGGCGAACTGCTCACCGATCTGCGCCAGGCTCTCGACGTGGCTTGACCGCCACGGCGGCGGCTGGTTCGATGCCGCCTTGTGAGCAGCATTCTCGTCCTGGTCCGGCGGGCCGCCGTGGATCTGCGCCGGGTGGCGAGCGCGCTCTGTCCAGCGCGGTGAGCATTCCCGTCCCTCGCTGACCGCGTCCCTCGCTGAACGGCCCGTTCGGTTCGGGCTCCTGTTCGAGCGTTTGCCCGCGCGCGGTCGGTCTCACCGATCCCTGCGGAGGAGTTCGCCCGTGCACGCCGTTCCCTACCTCACCGTTCCCGCTGCCCGCGCCGTGCTGCCCGGCGGCGCCGCCGGCCGCGCACTGGCCCTGGCCGACCACCCAGAGCGGTGGCTGCCGCTGGTGGACTACCGCCCCGACACCCGCTGGTACCGGCTGCTCGAGCGCACTGGGCACCACGAGGTGTGGCTGCTGTCCTGGCTGCCCGGCCAGGGCACCGACCTGCACGACCACGGGCCGGCTTCCGGGGCCTTCGCGGTCGCTGCGGGCTCGCTCACCGAACGAGTGGTGGCCGCCAGGCCGGGGCGTCCCCCGGTGGAGGTCACCCGCACGCTCGATGCCGGTCATTCCCGGGCGTTCGGCCCGCACTACGTTCACCAGGTGAGCAACACCGGAACCGTCCCCGCGGTGAGCGTGCACATCTACACGCCCGGCCTGACCGTGATGAACCGTTACCACCTGGAGTCCCGTGAGCTGCGCCATGTCGCGGTGG
Organism: Pseudonocardiaceae bacterium; assembly: GCA_036494005.1. Taxonomy (GTDB): domain Bacteria; phylum Actinomycetota; class Actinomycetes; order Mycobacteriales; family Pseudonocardiaceae. The sequence continues at coordinate 10,685 of DASXOV010000188.1, forward strand.
AGCAGGCCGGGGTGGACTGGTGAGTCGTCCGGCCGGGGCGATCAGCATCGACCAGATGCTGGCGCGGGCCCGGTCGCGGCTGCGGCGGCTGAGCCCGGCGCAGGCCCGCCAGGCCGTCACCGCGGGAGCGTTGCTGGTCGACATCCGCCCTGGCTGGCAGCGCTCCGAGGAGGGGGAGGTACCGGGCGCCCTGCTGGTCGAGCGTAATCACCTCGAGTGGCGTTTCGACCCGGAGTGCCGGGCCCGGCTGCCCCAGGCGACCGGCTACGACGTGCAGGTGATCGTGCTCTGCTCAGAGGGCTACACCTCCAGCCTCGCCGCGGACTCGCTGCGCAGCCTGGGCTTGGATCGCGCCACCGACGTGATCGGTGGCTTCCGTGCCTGGAACGCCGAGGGACTGCCGACCGGATGAACGGTAGGGTCTGCCGCCATGACGGAGCGCAGGCTGCGAGTCGCCGTCGTCTTCGGTGGCCGTAGCAGCGAGCACGCGATCTCCTGCGTCTCGGCGGGCAGCGTGCTGACCCACCTGGATCGGGAGCGGTTCGACGTGGTCCCGGTGGGGATCAGCCGCGAAGGCGCCTGGGTGGCCGGCACCGCGGAGCCTGCCGAGCTGGCGATCCGGGACCGGCAGTTGCCCGCGGTGGACGGCGACGGGCAGGCCCTCGTGCTGCCCGGTGACCCGACCCGGCAGGAACTGGTCTGCATGGCGGGTGACCGGCTCGGCGAGGCACTGTCCGGGGTGGACGTGGTCTTCCCGGTGCTGCACGGGGCATTCGGGGAGGACGGCACCATCCAGGGGCTGCTGGAGCTGGCCGACGTGCCCTACGTCGGGCCCGGGGTGCTGGCCAGCGCGGCGGGGATGGACAAGGAGTTCACCCGCAAGCTGCTGCGCGCCGAGGGCCTGCCGGTCACCGATGCGGTGGTACTGCGCCCGGACGTCGGCACACCGACCGCGGCCGAGCGCGCCCGGCTCGGACTGCCGGTGTTCGTCAAACCGGCCAGGGCGGGTTCGTCGGTGGGCATCACCAAGGTGCTGGACTGGGCCGAGCTGGCGCCGGCGATCACCACCGCCCGCGAGGCCGATCCCAAGGTGCTCGTCGAGGCTGCCGTGCTCGGCCGTGAGATCGAGTGCGGGGTGCTGGAGTTCCCCGACGGCCGGGTCGAGGCCTCGCTGCCTGCGGAGATCCGGGTGGTCGCGGAGGATTCCGCCGGCTGGTACGACTTCGACGCCAAGTACCTCGACGACGCGTGCGAGTTCGACATCCCCGCCAAGCTCGACGACGACGTCACCGCCCGGGTGCGGGCGATGGCCATCTCGTCGTTCCGGGCATTGGACTGCCAGGGGCTCGCCCGGATCGACTTCTTCGTGGGAGCCGACGGATCGCTGACCGTGAACGAGATCAACACCATGCCCGGCTTCACGCCGATCTCGATGTACCCGCGGATGTGGGCGGTCACCGGGGTGGATTACCGCAGCCTGCTCTCGACGCTCATCGATACCGCTGTGACCCGCGGCACCGGATTGCGCTGAGGGGCTCAGCCGGAAAGGTCCAGCTCACGCGCCGGGAGGGTCCGCGCGATCACCTCGGTGAGCTGCTGAATCGGTCCGGTGCCCAGTTCTTCGGGCAGCGTCACCGAGACGTAGACGGGCCGATCCACCACGACCCAGACCCCGCCGGGGAGCCCGAGGTACTGCACGCCGGAGACGTCGAGCAGACGCGAGGTCACGGTGAGCGCGGCGGGCCGGTCGACCCCGCAGCGCAGTACGACCGCCGGCTCGCCCCAGGCGGCCGTTCCCGGGGGAGCCGGACCTGCCGCTGCCCGGCGCTCCAGCTCGCCCTGCACACCGGCGTCGAGTCGCGACGGCACGGCCGCCAGCAGGCGGTCGCAGTCGGCGGAGTGCGCCGCCGGGGCGGCCACGGTGGGCAGCGGCAACGGGCCGGGACGGTGGGCCCGCACCGCCGCTGCCGCGATCAGTACTCCCGCCACCAGCGCGACCGCCATCCCCAGTGCGATCCCGAGCGGCCGGCGTGGGGTATCCGTCGGCCGGGCCGTCCGGCTCACCCTCACGTGAGGTGGACGACCGGGCAGGTCAGCGTGCGCGTGATGCCGTCGACGGTCTGCACCCTGGCCACCACGAGCTGTCCGAGCTGGTTCACGTCGGCGGCCTCGGCGCGGACGATCACGTCGTAGGGACCGGTGACGTCCTCCGCGCTCGTCACCCCCGGCAGCGTCGCCACCGCCGTGGCCACCGCGGCAGCCTTGCCGACCTCGGTCTGGATGAGGATGTATGCCTGAACCACGGCGTGCCCCCTTCGTCTTGGCGCATCGATCGGGGTAGGAACGAAACCTACCTGAAACGCGTCCCCGGATCGGGAGTGTGCCTGTGCGTTCTGCCGGTGGGGCCGGCCCGGACTCGTCGTACCCTGGCGGTGGCTCGGTGGCGGATCTGGGCGAGTTCGGCGTGATCGCCCGGGTCACCGCCGGACGCACGCTGCCGCCGGCCACCCTGGTCGGGCCAGGGGACGACGCCGCGGTAGTGGCGGCTCCGGACGGCCGGGTCGTGGCCACTACCGATGTGCTCGTCGAGGGCGTGCATTTCCGCCTCGACTGGTCCACCCCGCACCAGGTCGGGCGCAAGGCCGTCGCCGCCAACCTGGCGGATGTGGCGGCGATGGGTGCGGTGCCCACCGGGTTGCTCGTCGGTCTGTGCTGTCCCGAGCAGACCCCGGTGACCACCGTTGAGGGCTTGGCCGACGGGATGTGGGAGGAGGCGGCGCGAGCCGGGACCGGTGTGGTCGGTGGCGACGTGGTGCGCGCGCCCAAGATCGTCGTGTCGATCACCGCGCTGGGTGATCTGCAGGGCCGGGTTCCGGTCACCCGGTCCGGTGCTCGTCCGGGCGACGTGCTCGGGGTGTGCGGCCGGCTGGGCTGGTCGGCGGCCGGGCTCGCCGTGCTGAGCCGGGGATTCCGGTCCCCGACGACCGTGGTCGGGGCACACCGGGTGCCTGAGCCGCCCTACGAAGCCGGTCCGCAAGCCGCGGCGGCGGGCGCAACGGCGATGATCGACGTCTCCGACGGCCTGCTCGCCGACGCGGGACACCTGGCGGCGGCGTCCGGGGTTCGCATCGACATCGACTCGGCGGCGCTGACCGTGCCGCGCAGGCTGGTGGAGGTGGCCTCCGCGCTGGGCGCCGACCCGCAGCACTGGGTGCTCACCGGGGGAGAGGATCACGCCCTGCTGGCCTGCTTCCCGGCCGGGTGCGCCCTACCTGCCGGATGGGCGGCGATCGGTTCCGTCCTGGATGGCCGCGCGGTGACCGTCGACGGTATGCCCTACGACGGCCCGAAGGGCTGGGACCACTTCGGGTCATGAGTGCCCGACGGCGTCGGAGCGTTCGCGTGCGGACGTAGTCTGCTGGTCCGTGCAGATGCGGACGCGTGCCTACGACCATCCCGATGCCCAGCGGCTGATCGCCGAGGTGCAGCAGGAGTACGTCCGCCGTTACGGCGGCGAGGATGCCACCCCGACCGACGGGAATGAGTTCGCCGCTCCGCGCGGGACGTTCATCGTGGGCTACCTCGGCGCGGTTGCGGTGGCCTGCGGTGGCTGGCGGCCGCACGAGCCGGGCCCGGAGTTCGCCGACGGCGATGCGGAGCTCAAGCGGATGTACGTGGTCCCCGCGGCGCGCGGCCGGGGGCTGGCCCGGCTGCTGCTCGCCGAACTGGAGAGCAGGGCGATCGCGGCGGGCCGTCGGCGGCTCGTGCTGGAGACCGGGATCCGGCAGCCTGAGGCGATCGGGCTCTACCAGTCCTGCGGCTACCGCGAGATTGCCCGGTTCGGCGTGCACCGCTGTCATCCGGGGAGCCGGTGTTTCGGGAAGGTACTCCCTATGGCGGATGGGGCGGTGGCGGATGGGACGGCCGGTTGAGGTCTCGCTAGGGTCGCGTGCCGTGACCGCAAGCGTGAACGAGATCGTGGAGACCGGCTGGGCCAATGCCCTGGCCCCGGTGGCCGAGCAGATCACCGCGGCAGGCAGGTTCCTGCGCGCCGAGATCGCCGCGGGGCGGCGGTACCTGCCGTCCGGACCCAACATCCTGCGGGCCTTCACCCAGCCCTTCGATCAGGTCCGGGTGCTCATCGTCGGCCAGGACCCGTACCCGACTCCGGGACACGCGGTGGGGCTGTCCTTCTCGGTGGACCCCGAGGTCCGGCCGGTGCCGCGCAGTCTGGCCAACATCTTCCGGGAGTACCGCGACGACCTGGGGCTGCCCACTCCACCCAACGGGGATCTCAGCCCGTGGGCGCGGCGCGGCGTGCTGCTGCTCAACAGGGTGCTCACGGTGGAGCCCGGACGGCCGGGTTCGCACCGTGGTAAAGGCTGGGAGGAGGTCACCGAGCAGGCCATCCGGGCCCTGGTGGCCCGGGAGGGTGAACCCCTGGTGGCCATCCTGTGGGGGCGTGACGCGCGCACCCTGGTCCCGATGCTCTCCGACGTCCCGTGCATCGAGTCCGCGCATCCGTCACCGATGTCGGCCGACCGCGGATTCTTCGGCTCCCGCCCGTTCAGCCGCGCCAACCAGCTGCTCGAAGAGCTGGGTGGTGAGCCCGTGGACTGGGCCCTGTCCTGACCGGGATCGGGTCCTGAGGGCAGGTCAGCCGCGGACGACCTTGCCTGCCTTGAGGCAGGAGGTGCACACGTTCAGCCTGCGGCGCCGGCTCAGGCCGATCTTCGCCCGGACGGTCTGGATGTTCGGATTCCACCGGCGGTGGGTACGCCGATGGGAGTGCGAGACCGACATGCCGAAGCCCGGCCCCTTGCCGCAGACATCGCACACGGCAGCCACGTCAAACTCCCTGGGTTGGTCGCGCCGGTTGAGGCGCGAAAGCGGGCAGGCCCGTTCCCGGGCAGCCAGGCAAGAGTAACCGGGCGCGACGCGGTGCTCCAAACCGGGACCACCGGAGGAGATCGGTAGCCTTCGACACAGCCCTAACCGAGGTGGTCAGGAGGCAATCGCGGTGTTGAAGTCGCTGGACGGGGCGGCGGTGCGTCGCTGGGCGGTGACCTGTTGCGATGAGCTCGCGGTGCACCGCGACGAGATCGACGGTCTCAACGTGTTCCCGGTCGCCGACCAGGACACCGGTTCCAACCTGCTCGCCACCATGCGGGCCGGCCTGGAGGCGGTGCCCGGGGACGACGACGTCACCGCGGGCCGGACCGCCGCGGCACTGGCCCGTGGCGCGCTGATCGGGGCCCGGGGAAACTCCGGAGTGATCGTGTCCCAGGTGTTGCGCGGCTTGTCCGAGGGGCTGGCCGATGTGCCCGAGCTGGGTGGCGCGGCGTTGCGGGACGGATTGCGCCGGGCCGAGCACCTGGCGAACGCGGCGGTGGCCGAGCCGGTACCGGGGACTGTGCTGACTGTGTTGCAGGCCGCCGCGCAGGCCGCCGCGAGAGTTCGGTCCGACGATCTCTGCGCGGTGGCTTCGGCGGCGGTCGCCGCTGCGGCCGCCGCGCTGGCCGACACTCCCCGCCAACTCGCGGCCCTGGCCAGAGCCGGGGTGGTGGACGCGGGCGGGCAGGGCTTGGTGTTGCTGCTGGAGGCGCTGCTGGCGGTGGTCACCGAACGCACCGTGGTCACCGAACCCACCGGTCACGGGCACAACAGCGTCCCGGCCCCCGCCGCTCCGGTCGACCCGGCCCGCTCTGCCCGGCCGGCGCAGTTGCTGCACGCGCAGCGGGAAGGCGGATCACCTGAGTACGAGTACGAGGTGATGTATCTGCTCGACGGCACCGACAAGAGCCGGGTCGCCGTGTTGCGGACCGAGCTCGTCGCAGTGGGTGACTGTGTGGCGGTGGTCGGCACCGGGGACGGTGCCCCGGTGTGGAACGTGCACGTGCACTGCTCCGACGTCGGCGCCGCCATCGAGGCCGGGGTGCGCGCCGGACGGCCGCACCGCATCACCGTGCTGCGCTTCGCCGACCAGACCGACCCGGTCCACCAGACCGACCCGGTCCACCAGACCGATCAGGTGAGTGCGGCCGGTGAGCAGGCCCGGCTGGTGTCCGGGCACGCGGTGCTGGCCATGGTCTCCGGTGCCGGGGTGGCCGACCTGCTGCGCGGGGAGGGGGCCGGTGTCGTGCCCGCCGACTGCGGGGTCGCCGAGCTGGTGACGGCGCTGGCGGCCACGGGTGCCCGCCAGATCACCGTGCTGCCCGGTCAGGGTGGCATGTCGCAGGTCGTGGAGGCCGCCGCCGCTGAGGCCAGGGACACCGGTCTGGATGTGGTGGTCGTGCCGACGGTGTCTCCGGTGCAGGCGCTGGCTGCGATCGCGGTGCATGACGCCGATCGGCGGCCCGCCGATGATCTCGTCGCGATGACCGAGGCGGCGGCGGCGACCCGGCGTGGGGAGTTGATCGTGGCGCCGGAGGAGGCGCTGACCTGGGTCGGGCGGTGCCAGGCGGGTGACCTGCTGGCCATGGTCGACGACGACGTGGTGCTCATCGGGCAGGACCTGGTGCCGGTGGCCCTCGGGCTGGTGGACCGGATGCTCGGCGTGGGGGGCGAGCTGGTCACGGTGCTGCTCGGCCAGCACGCCCGCGACGACATCGGCGACGTGCTGACCGATCACCTGCGTGCGGCGTACCCGGAGATCGAGGCGGTGGTGTACCAGGGTGGTCAGCCGGACAGTCTGTTGCTGGTCGGTGTGGAGTGACCAGTGAACCAGGGCGGAGTGAACCAGAGGCGGAGTGAACCAGAGGCGGAGTGAACCAGAGGCGGAGTGACACATGGTGCGGATGGACGAGGGGCTGGAAGGCCCGCTGGGGCGCAAGTCGGCTGCCGCTCTCGCCGCGCAGCTCGGCCTGCACACCATCGCTGATCTGCTACGGCACTATCCGCGCAGGTACGCCGACCAGGGGCAGCTCACCCCGATCGCGGGCCTCACGCCGGGCGAGGACGTCACGGTGGTTGCCGAGGTCCGCAGCTGCACCTCGCGGCGGATGCAGCGCAAGAACGGCACCATTCAGAACGCGAAGATCTGGGACGGCACCCGGGAACTCGATCTCACCTTCTTCAACCAGCGCCACCTGCCCACCGTGCTCACCCCCGGCAGGCAGGCGCTGTTCGCGGGTAAGGTGACGATCTACCGCAGCACCCTGCAGCTCACCCATCCGAGCTTCCAGCTGCTCGACGGCGACTCGGACCGGGCGGCCGCCAAGCTCGCCGAATTCTCCCGGCCACTCATCCCGGTCTATCCCGCCACCAAGGACCTGCCGTCCTGGACGATCCAGCTCTGCGTGCGGCAGGTCTTCGATGTCCTCGACGACCCGGAGGACCCGCTGCCCGCATCCCTGCGGGCACAGCACCGGCTGCCTGCCCTGGGTGCCGCGTTGCGGGCCGTGCACCGCTCCGACGACCGGTCCGAGATCGCCGTCGCCCAGCACCGGCTGAAGTGGGACGAGGCGATGGCGGTCCAGCTGACCCTGGCGCGGCGTCGCCGGGAGGCGGGCCAGCGCCCGGCGCCTGCCTGCCCGCGCCGCGACGGCGGACTGGCCGCCGCGTTCGATGCCGCACTGCCGTTCACGCTGACCGGGGGGCAGCGGCAGGTGGGTGAGCTGCTGGCCACCGAACTGGCGGGCGAGCACCCGGTTAACCGGCTGTTGCAGGGCGAGGTCGGGTCGGGGAAGACCGTGGTGGCGCTGCGCGCCATGCTGCAGGTCGTCGACGCCGGACGGCAGGCGGTGCTGCTGGCGCCCACCGAGGTGCTCGCCGCGCAGCACGCCAGGTCCCTGCGCGCCATGCTGGGTGATCACGGCCGGGCGGACGAGCTGGGGTCGGCCGAGCAGACCACTCGGATCGCCCTGCTCACCGGCTCATTGCCGGCCAAGGCCCGCAAACAGGCCCTGCTGGACGCCGCCTCGGGTGCGGCGGGGATCGTGGTCGGCACGCACGCCCTGATCCAGGACCGGGTGTCCTTCGCCGATCTGGGCCTGGTCGTGGTCGACGAGCAGCACCGCTTCGGCGTCGAGCAGCGCGATGCGCTGCGCGGCAGGGCTGCCGACGGCACCAGCCCGCACGTGCTGGTGATGACCGCGACGCCGATCCCGCGCACCGTCGCGATGACCGTCTACGGCGACCTCGAGGTCTCCGCGTTGCGCGAGCTGCCGCAGGGGCGGTCATCGATCTCCACCACCGTGGTACCGGTGGGGGAGAAGCCCGGCTGGCTGGATCGGGCCTGGCGGCGGATCACCGAGGAGGTGGCTGCGGGCCGGCAGGCCTACGTGGTCTGCCCGCGGATCGGTGACGAGGACGCCGCGACCGGCGATTCTTCCAGCGATGGCGACGCTTCCGGCGGTGAGGACGGCACCCGGGCGCCACTGGCGGTGCTCGACCTGCTGCCGCAGCTCGCCGAGGGCCCGCTGGCCGGGCTCCGACTGGGCGTACTGCACGGCAGGCTGCCGGGGGAGGAGAAGGACGCCACGATGCGCTCCTTCGCCGACGGCGGGATCGACGTGCTGGTGGCCACCACCGTGGTGGAGGTCGGGGTGGACGTGCCGAACGCCACCGTGATGGTGATCATGGATGCTCAGCGGTTCGGGATCAGCCAGTTGCACCAGTTGCGCGGCCGGGTGGGCCGGGGCGTGCATCCCGGACTGTGCCTGCTGGTGACCGACTCGCCGGAAGGCACCGTCACCCGGGAGCGGCTGGACGCGGTGGCCGGCACCAATGACGGGTTCGAGCTGGCCCGGCTGGACCTGGAGCTGCGCCGCGAGGGCGATGTGCTCGGCGCGATGCAGTCCGGCCGCCGGTCCGCACTCAAACTGCTGTCTCTGCTGCAGGACGAAGGCCTGATCGGGCAGGCCCGGGACGCCGCCCAGCAGGTGGTCGAAGCCGATCCCGAGCTGACCGGCCATCCCGGGCTGGCCCGCCTGGCCGCCGACCTGCTGGACGAGGAACGTGCCCAGTTCCTCGACAAGGTCTGACCGCACTGTCAGCCCCGTGCCCGGTGTGTTCAGGGGATTCGCTGGACGAGGATCTCCTCACCGGCGGCACCCGGTACCGCGGTCACCTGGTCTGCGTCATGTTCGTGCACCCACGCGTCCCCGCGCACGCAGATCATTCCTGCCGCGTCCACTCCGAGGTTTTCCCGGGACAGTCTGCGAACCAGATCCCGGCTGCGGACCCGGTACACCCCGGCCGTTCTCTTCACGCCCAGCCGTCTTGCCCACGACCGGTCCAGATATATCCAGTGATCCGCGCGGCGTCCACGGTTCATGCTCTGCTCGACCTCGCGCAACATCGCTTCTCCTCTGCCGGAATGTGGTCCTGCCGGAATGTCGTCCTAGCGAAGTTCATTCGGAGAGTATTCCGCTTCCCTTTGGGCGGAGCTTTCGGTGAACGATCGGCGAATAACTCGTCAGGCGCGTCATCGGGCTCGCCGGTGAGCTGGTGTAGCACGTAAGGAACCCCCTGGTCTCGCCATCAGACTCGCACCATTCGAGGCCTCGGCTGACAAGATCGAACGTAACCGCGTGTTCGGGGCTCCGCAAGGACACCAGGCGGTAACGACCATCACACGGTCGGCATCGCATTGTTAGCCATATCACGCCGCGGAATATTTCTGGAGCAACAACCGAGGTGCCCGGCTGTCTCGTGCAGTGTGCATTTTATCGGAATGTCTAGTATTTGATGCCCGTTCATCCGTACGGAACGCGACGTCGGCGCTGGGCGGGCACAGCAGCGCCGACGGCGGGATCTACCGATGCCACCAATCTGAAGCGCACAGGGCGGGCACCGTGGTGCTCACCCTCGTGCCCTGCCTATATCAGGGGCGCACACCGCCCTGCCACCAGGCCATCATCGACTCCGGTGTCCGCCGGGTACTCGTGGCGCTACTCGATCCCACCACGCACGGCGTGGGGGGAGTCGTCCGGCTGCGGCACGTCGGGCCCTTGCTGAACGCCTCACGGCGCGCCACGCTCCGCTGCTGGTGCGCGGGCGGCGTCGGTTCGCGTTGTCCCGGTTGGCGTTGTCCCGGTTCGCGGAGGAGGCGCAGGCAGCTCAGCGCGTGCGGCGGTGTCCACCGCGGCCGCCGCCGCGGGTGGTAGTCGCAGCGTGCCGCTGCGCTCCAGTTTCGCCAGTTTCGCCCGGGCCTTCGTGTACGCCGCGATGCGCTCCGCAGGGTTATCGCAATCCCGCGCCACGGTGAGCAGTTTGATCGCCCTGTGCACGGTGGCGTGCTCCTCGGCGGGGATCCCGGCCAGCCGGATTCGTTGCGCCGCGTCCAGCGCGGCTTGCCAGCAGCGCCAGGCCGCGTCGACGGCGGCGATGTAGCGGTCACGGTGCGCGGACGGCGGCTCCGCGTCGGTGTCCAGTGCCTGCGCCTCGGCGAAGGCCGCCACGAATCGGCCGGTGGAGGGCACCGTGACGTCGGTGAGTGCAGGCAGCCGCAGGACGGCCAGCGGGTCGCATTCGAACTGTCCGTACGCACTGCGCAACCGGTCGAACCGGGCACGGGCGCCGGCCCAGTCGGGCACCGGAGCGGCCCGTCCGACGGGTGCCACCGGTCGCGTCACGGGTACGGGCCGGCGCTGCCCGCGGGTCACCGGCCGCTGGTGTCGCCGCCGGGCCGACACGACGGCCACCACGGCGGCGCCAACAAGCAGCAGCGGGCCGATCGTGATCAGCGCGGTGACCAGGGTCACAACTGCCGCCATACCGCCGGCGAGCAGTACCGCTCCCAGCACCAGCAGCGGTCCGGGCAGCCCCCGAACCGGGTGGTGGTGGCGACGCGAGCGACGGTAGGGCGATCTGGACACTGCCGGTCCTCTCGGTGTGACACCTCAGGTGATGCCGCTGTTTCCTTGATACCCCCAGTCGATACCCGCTGTCCTCGATACCGGGTGCCGGAAATTCGCACACCGGCCCGCATCAGGGTCCGGCACCTGGGACGACGCGCCCAATGTCCGGGACAGCCGGGGTAGCGTCATCGCCCAACCGGCCGTGTCGAAGGGAGCTGACGCATGTTCGGAAAGGTTCTGGTCGCCAACCGCGGGGAGATCGCGATCCGCGCGTTTCGTGCGGCCTTCGAGCTGGGCTCCCAGACCGTCGCGGTCTTCCCGTACGAGGATCGCAATTCCGAGCACCGGCTCAAGGCGGACGAGGCCTACCAGATCGGCGAGCCGGGCCATCCGGTCCGGGCGTACCTCTCGGTGGAAGAAATCGTGCGCGCCGCGACGCGGTCCGGCGCCGATGCGGTCTACCCCGGGGACGGTTTTCTCTCCGAGAACCCGACACTGGCCGAGGCCTGTTCCCGGGCCGGTATCACGTTCGTCGGGCCGCCGCCCGACGTGCTGGCACTGGCGGGCAACAAGTCCCGTGCGGTGGCCGCGGCCCGTGCGGCCGGTGTGCCGGTGCTGAAGTCCTCCGCGCCGACGTCGGACATCGGCGAACTGGTGGCGGGCGCGGAGGAGATCGGGTTCCCGGTCTTCGTCAAGGCCGTTGCCGGTGGCGGTGGCCGCGGCATGCGGCGGGTGACCGATCCCGGTGGTCTGCGGGACGCGCTGGAGGCCGCCACCCGGGAGGCCGAGTCGGCGTTCGGCGACCCGACCGTGTTCCTGGAACAGGCGGTCACCGACCCTCGGCACATCGAGGTGCAGATTCTCGCCGATGCCACCGGCGAGGTGATCCACCTCTATGAGCGGGACTGCTCGGTGCAGCGACGGCATCAGAAGGTCGTCGAGATCGCGCCTGCTCCGAACCTCGACCCCGAGCTACGGGAGCGGATCTGTGCCGACGCGGTGGCCTTCGCCAGGCACATCGGCTACGTCAATGCGGGGACCGTGGAGTTCCTGGTGGACCGCGACGGCAACCACGTGTTCATCGAGATGAACCCGCGGATCCAGGTGGAACACACCGTGACCGAGGAGATCACCGAGGTCGACCTGGTCGGTGCCCAGCTGCGGATCGCGGCGGGGGAGACGCTGGCCGACCTCGCCCTGACCCAGGACGTTATCGTGCCGCGCGGTGCCGCGCTGCAGTGCCGGATCACCACCGAGGACCCGGCCAACGAGTTCCGCCCGGACATCGGGACAGTCAGCGCCTACCGGTCGGCGAGCGGCCCGGGTATCCGCCTGGACGGCGGCACCGTCTACCCGGGTGCGCAGATCAGCCCGCATTTCGACTCCATGCTGGTCAAGGTGACCTGCCGGGGCCGGGACTTCGGGGCGGCGGTGCGCCGAGCCCGTCGCGCGATCGCCGAGTTCCGGATCCGCGGGGTGTCCAGCAACATCCCGTTCCTGCTCGCCCTGCTCGACGACCCGGACTTCCAGGCCGGCCGGGTCACCACCTCGTTCATCGAACAGCGCCCCGAACTGCTCACCGCCCGCAGATCCGCCGACCGGGGCACCCGGTTGCTGACCTACCTTGCGGACGTGACGGTGAACCGGCCGCACGGGGAGCCCCCGGAGCTGGCCGACCCGATCGGCAAGCTACCCGCGATCGAGCTGGAGACCGAACCACCGGCGGGGTCGCGGCAGAAGCTGCTTGCCCTGGGGCCGGAGGGCTTCGCGCACTGGCTGCGGGCCCGGGACGAGGTCGGCGTCACCGACACCACGTTCCGTGACGCGCACCAGTCGCTGCTCGCCACCCGGGTGCGCAGCAAGGACCTGATCGCCGTGGCCCCGCACGTCGCCCGGATGACCCCGCAACTGCTCTCCCTGGAGTGCTGGGGCGGGGCGACCTACGACGTGGCGCTGCGTTTCCTCGCCGAGGACCCGTGGGAGCGGCTGGCCGCGCTGCGCGAGGCGGCACCCAACCTGTGCCTGCAGATGCTGCTGCGCGGCCGGAACACGGTCGGCTA
>DASXOV010000189.1:0-29843 GCA_036494005.1 Pseudonocardiaceae bacterium
GTCACCTGGTCCACGCCGGGCGCACTCGAGATTCCCAACCAGAAGGGACCAGCCCGCTGAGGTCACTCGACATTCACCGTCGGGGCGGTTGTCGGGGTTGGGGGCGATGAAGCAGCTCAGGTCCGCGACCGCACCAACTAGCTCGGCTAGGGAGCAGGGTGGTTGCTGCGGCTACGCTGCGGGGCGTGAGCGAGGGGCGTGTGAGCGACCTGCCGGGGCCTGCCGTGGTGCTGGTGGGTCCACCGGGGGCGGGCAAGTCGACCGTGGGTGCGTTGCTGGCGGGTCGGCTCGGAGTGGACTTCACCGACGTCGACGAGCTCATCGTGGCTCGCGCCGGCCGCAGTGTCTCCGACATCTTCACAAACGATGGCGAGCCGGTGTTCCGGGCGATGGAGGAAACCGAGGTCGCGGTGGCGCTCGGGCGCGAGAATGGCGTGCTGGCGCTCGGCGGGGGAGCGGTGCTCTCACACCGCACTCGCGACGCATTGCGCGGGCACCATGTGGTGTTCCTCGCGGTGGGCATGCCCGAGGGGGTGCGCCGCACCGGACTGTCCACCGCGCGTCCGCTGCTGGCCGGGATGAACCCGCGGGCCACGTTCAAGGCGTTGCTCGACGCCCGGTTGCCGCTGTATCGCGACGTGGCTGTCGCGGAGATCGCCACCGACGGTCGAAGCCCCGACGAAGTCGTGGCGGACGTGCTGCGGACCGTGCCCCACGGGCAGTCCGGGATGAGCGGCTCGTCGGTGACGCAGGAGAACGGGCGATGACCGGAGCCGGTGCAGATGCCCATACCCGGATCCGGGTGGCGACGGCGCAATCCTACGACGTCGTGGTCGGCCGGGATCTGACGGCCGAGCTGCTCGACACGGTAGGCGTCAGCACCGTCGCGATCGTGCACCAGCCGACGGTGTCCGACCGGGCGGAAGCGTTGCGGGCTGCGCTGGAGGCGGCCGGCGCCGACGCGAACCGGATCGAGGTGCCCGATGCGGAGGACGGCAAGAGCCTGGCGGTGCTGGGTTTCTGCTGGGAGGCGCTCGGGCGGATCGGGCTGGACCGCACCGGTACGATCGTCGGACTCGGCGGTGGCGCAGTCACCGATCTTGCCGGGTTCGTTGCCGCCACCTGGCTGCGCGGCGTCCGGGTGGTCCAGGTACCCACCACGCTGCTGGCGATGGTGGACGCCGCGGTGGGCGGCAAGACCGGGATCAACACCGAGGCGGGCAAGAACCTGGTCGGTGCCTTCCACGAGCCGGCCGCGGTGCTCGTCGACCTGGCGACGTGCCTGACCTTGCCGCGAGCCGAACTTGTCGCCGGGATGGCCGAGGTGGTCAAGGCGGGCTTCATCGCCGACCCGGTGATCCTCGATCTCATCGAGGCCGGTCCGGCCGCGGCGCTGGACCCCGCCGGGCCGATCCTGCAGGATCTGATTGCGCGCGCGATCACGGTGAAGGCCGACGTGGTGGCCGCGGACCTGCGGGAATCCCACCTGCGCGAGGTGCTCAACTACGGTCACACCCTGGGCCATGCCCTGGAGCGCCGCGAAGGCTACCGCTGGCGCCACGGCGCCGCGGTCAGTGTGGGCATGGTCTTCGCCGCCGAGCTGGCCCGCCTCGCAGGCCGGCTGGACGACGCTACCGCACGCCGGCACCGCCGGGTGCTCAGCTCGATCGGGTTGCCCACCGGCTATGACGCCGACGCGTTGCCTGACCTGCTCGCCGGGATGCGCAACGACAAGAAGACCCGGTCCGGGACGCTGCGTTTCGTGGTCCTCGACGGGCTGGCCAAACCGGGGCGGCTGGAGGGGCCCAGCCCCGAACTTCTCGCTGCGGCCTACGACGCCGTGGCGGGACAGCGGGGGGAGAACTCGTAGTGAAGGTGCTGGTGCTCAACGGGCCGAACCTCGGCCGGCTCGGGACGCGGGAACCCGACATCTACGGCGCGACCAGCTACGGCGATCTGGTGGCGCTGTGCCAGCGGGTCGGTGCTGAGCTCGGGCTCGATGTGGACGTACGGCAGACCGATCACGAGGGCGAGATGCTCGGCTGGTTGCACGAGGCCGCCGATACCGGTACCCCGGTGGTGCTCAACGCGGCCGCGTGGACGCACTACTCGATCGCGGTGCGCGATGCCGCGGCGCAGTTGTCGGCCCCGCTGGTGGAGGTGCACATCAGCAACGTGCATGCGCGGGAACCGTTCCGGCAGCACAGTGTGCTGTCCGCCATCGCCTCGGGCGTGATCCTCGGCCTCGGGATCGACGGCTATTCGCTGGCCCTGCGCTGGATCGCAGGCCGCGCCCGCGCGTGAGAAGGTCCCCGGAGCGTGGTCAACCGCTACCGTCGATGTCATGTCCCACCCCATACGCCGTGCGGCGCTTCGCGCCCAGCTACCTGAGCTGGGACTCGATGCGCTGCTGGTCACCAGCCTGATCAACCTCCGTTACCTCACCGGGTTCACCGGTTCGAACGGGGCCCTGCTCGTCCACGCCGAGGACGAAGCGCAGACGGTGTTCTGCACCGACGGCCGCTACCGGACACAGTCCGAGGCGCAGGTACCGGACCTGCGCCGGGTGCTCGGGCGGAGCACCGGCCTGCGGTTGGCGACCGAGGCGGTGGAGGCGGGAGTCGCCAGGCTCGGTTTCGAGAGCCATGTGATGACCGTCGACGGGCACGCCGCGCTCACGGAGATCATCGATGCGGCTCGCCTGGTCCCGGCGTCCCGGCCGGTGGAGCGGTTGCGGCTGGTCAAGGACGATGCCGAGATCGCGGCGCTGAGAACGGCCTGCGCGGCTGCCGATGCCGCACTGGCGGGTCTGGTCGCCGACGGCGGGTTGCAGCCCTGCCGTACCGAGCTGGACGTGGCCCGTGATCTGGAGGCACGGATGATCGCGGCGGGGGCGGACGGGCCGTCGTTCGAGACGATCGTGGCGGCCGGTGCCAACTCCGCGGTTCCGCACCATCGGCCCACCGGTGCCCAGCTGCACCGTGGCGATCTGGTGAAGATGGACTTCGGGGCACTGGTCGACGGGTATCACTCGGACATGACCCGCACGGTGGTGCTCGGGGAGCCCGCGCAGTGGCAGCGGGACCTCTACGAACTGGTCGCGCAGGCGCAGGCGGCAGGCCGGACTGCGCTGCGGGCCGGATCCGACGTCCGCGATGTGGACTCGGCAGCCCGGGATCTCATCGTGCGGGCCGGGCACGGTGAGAACTTCATCCACGGCCTGGGACACGGGGTCGGTCTTCAGATCCACGAGGCTCCGGCGTTGTCGCAGCTAGGGGTGGGTACACTCGCGCCAGGCATGACGGTCACGGTCGAGCCGGGTGTTTATCTGGCCGGGCGGGGCGGCGTGCGGATCGAGGACACCCTCGTCGTCTGTGACGGCGAGCCCGAACTCCTCACCCTGACCACGAAGGACCTCGTGGTCGCCTGAGACCTGCTTGCAGGGTCGAAGCATTAACACCGAGACCTGCTTGCAGGGTCGAAGCATTAACACCGAGACCTGCCCATCCTTCTAGCAGCGGGAGCGCAAGCTGACGTGGCCACCACCAACGACCTGAAGAACGGGCTCGTGCTCAACCTCGACGGCCAACTGTGGTCGGTCGTGAACTTTCAGCACGTGAAGCCGGGAAAGGGTGGCGCCTTTGTGCGAACCACCCTGAAGAACGTCCTGTCAGGAAAGGTCGTCGACAAGACGTTCAACGCAGGTACCAAGGTCGACACCGCGACCGTCGACCGCCGTGACATGACCTACCTGTACGCCGACGGTACCGACTTCGTGTTCATGGACACAGACACCTATGACCAGATCACCGTACCCGGTGAGACGGTGGGCAACGCCGCGAAGTACCTGCTGGACAACCAGAACGCGCTGGTCGCCGTGCACGAGGGCACCCCGCTCTACGTCGAGTTGCCCACCTCGGTGGAGTTGGTGATCTCGCACACCGATCCGGGACTGCAGGGGGACCGCTCGACCGGCGGCACCAAGCCCGCCACGCTGGAGACGGGTGCCGAGATCCAGGTCCCGCTGTTCGTCAGCACCGGCGAGAAGGTGAAGGTGGACACCCGGGACGGGCGCTACCTTGGCCGCGTCAGTTCCTGAGGTGGGCGCACGGAGCAAGGCCCGGAAGCGAGCCGTCGACCTTCTCTTCGAATCCGATCTGCGCGGGATCGACCCGCTCCAGTTGCTCACCGAGCGGGTCGGTACCGCTGACGTACCGCCGATCAGTGACTACACGGTGTCATTGGTGCAAGGCGTGGTCTCTCACCGGGAGGACATCGACCGGCTGCTCACCGAGCAGGCCCGGGGTTGGACTCTGGAGCGGATGCCGACCGTGGACCGCGCAGTACTTCGGCTGGGCGCCTACGAGGTGCTGTTCTCCGACGAGGTGGATGACGCGGTGGCCATCGACGAGGCCATCGAACTGGCCAAGACCTTGTCGACCGATGACTCGCCGCGGTTCGTCAACGGGGTACTCGGGGCCATCGCGTCGATGACACGGGGCTCGTGAGCTTGGGTTGTGCAGGTCGGCCTCATGACCGGCCTGGCACACCGATATCCACTCACGAGCGACGCTACCTACTACTAGTACTACTCCTCCTTCGAGGGGCGAGCCTCCGGGGGCAGTACCCCCCAGCCGATCAGTTGCTCGGTCAGTTCGCCCGGTGACATGTCATAAATGATCGCCAGCGACCGCAGATCCTCGGTGCGGATGGACAGCACCTTGCCGTTGTAGTCACCACGCTGGCTCTGGATCGTCGCTGCGTAGCGAGCCAGCGGACCGACTTTGTCCACCGGCAGCTGCTGCAGACGTTCCAGGTTGATCACGATCTTGGTCGCCGGCTCGCCGCCTGAGGGCACCCGGCCCTCAGGAAGTAGCTCGGCGACCGGGACCCCGTAGAAGTCGGCCAGTTCGGCCAGCTTCTGAACCGTGACTGCCCGGTCACCTCGTTCGTAGGAGCCGACCACCACTGCCTTCCAGCGGCCCCCTGATTTCTGTTCAACACCGTGCAGGGACAGACCCTGCTGCTGACGGATGCCGCGCAGCTTGGACCCGAGAGCCTTGGCGTAGTCGCCCATCTAGCGCTTCCCCTTCATCAGAACCCCGACCCGGTCAGCGACTCTAGAGCGTCGCGGGAGGATCGGGATGATACGGAGAGTAATGCTGCGCTGAGTAACCTCCCAGGTCAAGCAGTTGCCGCCCGAACGCGTCGGCGAGTCGCGCACACCACCCGTACGGGGCAGTGGAGGTTGAGCGAGCCACGCGCTGCTGCACTGCTACCGTCCCCATCAGGTCCGGGCGCCCGCCCGGGTCCCTGACGTCCTTTAAGACCCGTCCGGCGAGGCGGGGAAGGAGGTCGACCGTGTCGTCCCGTTCCGGGACGGGCGCGGCGGGCGAGGCAGGTTCCCGGCAGCCGCGCGAGCTGCTGTCGGCGGCTGATGTCGCGCGCACCGTGGCCCGTATGGCCCACCAGATCATCGAGCGCACTGCCCCTGAGCCGGTGGTGCTGCTCGGCATCCCCACCCGCGGCGTCCCCTTGGCACGCCGGCTGGCCGACCGGATCCGCGAGTTCGGCGGGCCGATGGCCGACGTGGGCACCCTGGACATCACGCTCTACCGGGATGATCTACGACGCAGGCCCACCCGCCCCCTGGCGAGTACCGAGCTGCCCGAACGCGGGCTGGACGAGGCGTTGGTGGTCCTCGTCGACGATGTGCTGTTCTCCGGGCGCACCGTGCGTGCGGCGCTGGACGCGGTACGGGAGTACGGCCGCCCTCGCGCCGTGCAGCTCGCGGTGCTGGTCGATCGGGGCCACCGGGAACTGCCGATCCGGGCCGACTACGTCGGCAAGAACTTGCCCACCTCGCGCGACGAGGAGGTCGGTGTCCTGCTCGCGGAGATCGACGGAACCGACGCCGTCGTGATCCGCAAGGGGCCGCGATGAGGCACCTGTTGACCGCGGCCGGGCTCGACCGGGACGACGCTACCGGCTTGCTGGACACCGCCGATCGGCTCAAGCAGGCCCTGCTGGGCCGTGAGGTGCGCAAGTTGCCCACGTTGCGCGGGCGCACCGTGGTCACCCTGTTCTACGAGAACTCCACCCGCACCAGGGCTTCGTTCGAGATCGCCGGAAAGTGGATGAGCGCCGACGTGGTCAACGTCTCGGCAGGCGGTTCCTCAGTGGCCAAGGGGGAGTCATTGCGGGACACCGCGCTCACCCTGACCGCGATGGGCGCGGACTGCGTCGTGGTCCGGCACCCGGCCTCCGGCGCGGCGCATCGGATCGCGGGCTGGGTGCCTGCGCATGTGGTCAATGCGGGTGACGGCATGCACGAGCATCCGACCCAGGCCCTCTTGGACGCCGCTACGCTGCGCGATCGATTGGGTCCCCTGGACGGGCGGTCCGTCACCATCGTGGGCGACATCTTGCACAGCAGGGTCGCCCGCTCCAATGTGCACCTGTTGACCACGCTGGGTGCACGAGTTCACCTTGTCGCACCACCGACTCTGCTGCCGGTCGGCATCGCCGAGTGGGGGACCGCGGAGCGGTGGGCGGTCACCGTCGGACACGACCTCGATGCCGCTCTGCCGCACAGCGATGCGGTGATGGTGCTTCGGGTGCAGGCCGAGCGGATGCACGGCGGTTTCTTCCCCTCGGCCCGGGAGTACTCCATCGGCTACGGGCTGTCCGAGGCGAGGCTGCGTGTGCTGCCCGAGCATGCCGTCGTGCTGCATCCGGGCCCGATGGTGCGTGGCATGGAGATCGCGCACGCGGTGGCCGACTCCCCGCGCGCCGCGATCACCGAGCAGGTCCGCAACGGCGTGCACGTGCGGATGGCCGTGCTCTACCACCTGCTGGCTGCCCAAGATGAGGGTGGCGCCCAGCCGGAGGGTGCCGCGCCATGACCCGGCCGGTGCTGCTGCGCGGGATCCGGCCCTACGGCGCGGGCGGACCGGTGGATCTGCTGGTCCGTGACGGGCTGATCGCCGAGCTGGGCGCCGGCCAGGACGGTACCGGTGCCACGGTACTCGACATGGGCGGGCTGATCGCGTTGCCCGGCCTGGTCGATCTGCACACGCACCTGCGGGAGCCCGGCCGGGAGGACGCCGAGACGATCGAGACCGGCTCGGCGGCCGCGGCGCTGGGCGGCTACACCGCCGTGTTCGCCATGGCGAACACGGACCCGGTGGCCGACACGGCCGTGCTCGTCGAGTACGTGCATCGGCGCGGCCGGGAGATCGGGCTGGTCGACGTCCATCCGGTCGGTGCGGTCACCGCGGGGTTGCGCGGTGAGCGGCTCGCGGAGCTGGGCGACATGGCCAGGTCCGGCGCGGCGGTGCGGGTGTTCTCCGATGACGGCGTGTGTGTGCATGACTCGCTGCTGATGCGCCGGGCGCTGGAGTACCTGCGCGGTCTGGGCGGAGTACTGGCTCAGCACGCCGAGGACCCCCGGCTCACCGCAGGCGCCCAGGCACACGAGGGACGGATCGCCGCCCGGCTGGGACTGGCCGGGTGGCCCGCCGCAGCTGAGGAGTCGATCGTCGCGCGGGACTGCCTGCTGGCTCGCGCCGCCTGCGCCCGGTTGCACGTCTGCCACGTCTCCACCGCGGGCACCGTGCAGGTGCTGCGGTGGGCGAAGGAGCACAGTGTCGCGGTGTCGGCGGAGGTCACACCACACCACCTGCTGCTCACCGATGAGCGGCTGGCCGGCTACGACCCGGTCAACAAGGTCAACCCGCCGCTGCGCACCACCGCCGACGCCGAGGCGCTGCGGTCCGCGCTGGCCGACGGGACCGTTGACTGCGTCGCCACCGACCACGCTCCGCACGCCGCGCAGGACAAGGACTGCGAGTGGGCGGCCGCCCGGCCGGGCATGCTGGGGCTGCAGACCGCGCTGTCCGTCGTGGTGGCCACCATGGTGCGGCCGGGCCTGCTGGACTGGCGAGGGGTGGCCAGGGTGATGAGTGAGCGACCTGCCCTGATCGGTGCCGCCACCGATCAGGGCCGTCCCATCGCAGTCGGGGAGCCGGCCAATCTGGTACTGATCGATCCCGACGCCACCTGGACGGTGCGGGGTGCGCAGCTGGCCAGCCTGGCCGCCAACACGCCGTACGAGGGGATGGAACTGCCTGCGCAGGTGGTGGCCACCCTGCTGCGCGGCAAGGTCACGGTCAGGGACGGGAAGGTGCAGCGTTGACGGAAAGCACGTTGACGGGAACCACGAGCACGGGTACCTCGGCGGTGCTGGTGCTGGAGGACGGCACTCAGTGGCACGGAGCGAGCTACGGGGCGGTGGGAGAGACGTTGGGCGAGGTGGTGTTCGCCACCGGGATGACCGGTTACCAGGAGACCCTCACCGACCCGTCCTACCACCGCCAGATCGTGGTGCAGACCGCGCCGCACATCGGCAACACCGGCTGGAACGACGAGGACAACGAGTCGGGCCGGATCTGGGTGGCCGGCTACGTCGTGCGCGACCCGGCGCGCAGGCCCTCCAACTGGCGCTCCCTACGATCTCTGGAGGGGGAGCTCGCCCGCCAGGGCGTGGTGGGGATCTCCGGCGTGGACACCCGGGCCCTGACCCGCAGGCTGCGGGAGCACGGCTCGATGCGGGCCGGCGTGTTCTCCGGTGCCGCACTCGGCGAGCCCGGGGACCGGCTGGCCCGGGTACTGGCCAGTTCCTCGATGGCCGGGGCGGATCTGGCCGGTGAGGTCACCGCCACCGAGCCCTACGTCGTCCCCGCGTCGGTCGAGCAGCGGTTCCGGGTGGTGGCGCTGGATCTGGGGATCAAGTCGAACACGCCGCGGATGCTGGCGGCCCGGGGTGTTCAGACGCACGTGCTGCCGGCCACCGCGGGCCTGGAGCAGATCCTGGCGCTGGAAGCCGACGGCGTCTTCCTGTCCAACGGACCGGGCGATCCGGTCACCGCGGACCACGCCGTCGCACTCACCCGTGGCGTGCTGGAGCGCGGCGTGCCGCTGTTCGGCATCTGTTTCGGTAACCAGATCCTCGGCCGGGCACTGGGCCGGGGGACCTACAAGATGCGCTACGGGCATCGCGGGCTGAACGTCCCCGTCATCGACCACCTCACCGGCCGGGTCGCCATCACGTCGCAGAACCACGGGTTCGCCGTGGTGGGTGAGCCGGGGGAGCGCTTCGACTCCGACTTCGGTGCCGCGGTGGTGAGCCATTCCTGCCCCAACGACGGCGCTGTCGAGGGCCTGACTTGCCTGGACGTGCCCGCCTTCAGTGTCCAGTACCACCCGGAGGCGGCGGCGGGCCCGCATGACGCGGCCGACCTGTTCGACCGGTTCTGCGCGCTCATGACGGCGCACGCCCGACGCCGCAACCGCAACAGCCATTCGGTTCCGAACGGCGTTGCAGGGAGGGACTGCTGATGCCGCGCAGGACTGACATCTCGCACGTGATGGTGATCGGGTCGGGGCCGATCGTGATCGGGCAGGCCTGTGAGTTCGACTACTCCGGCACCCAGGCCTGCCGGGTACTGCGGGAGGAGGGCTTGCGGGTCAGCCTGGTCAACTCCAACCCGGCGACGATCATGACCGATCCGGAGTTCGCCGACGCGACCTACATCGAGCCGATCACCCCGGAATTCGTCGAGAAAGTGATCGCCGCCGAGCAGGCCGCCGGGTTTCCGGTGACCGCCCTGCTGGCCACGCTGGGCGGGCAGACGGCACTGAACACCGCTGTCGCGCTGCACGAGCGCGGGGTGCTGCAGCGCTACGGGGTCGAACTGATCGGCGCGGACATCGACGCCATCCAGCGCGGAGAGGATCGGCTGAAGTTCAAGGATGTGGTCGCGGCGGTGGGCGCGGAGGTGCCGCGCAGCGCGGTCTGCCGGTCCATGGACCAGGTGCGCGGCGCGGTCGACGAACTCGGCCTGCCGGTGGTGATCCGGCCGTCGTACACCATGGGCGGGCTCGGCTCCGGGATGGCGCACACCGATGCGGAGCTGACCCGGCTGGCCACGACCGGGCTGGCCGAGAGCCCGGTGCACGAGGTGCTCATCGAGGAGAGCGTGCTGGGCTGGAAGGAGTACGAGCTCGAACTGATGCGCGACCACCGCGACAACGTGGTGGTGGTGTGTTCGATCGAGAACATCGACCCGATGGGCGTGCACACGGGTGACTCGGTGACCGTCGCGCCGACCATGACCCTCACCGACCGCGAGTACCAGCACATGAGGGATGTCGGGATCGCGGTGCTGCGCGAGGTCGGGGTGGACACCGGCGGCTGCAACATCCAGTTCGCGGTGCATCCGGAGACCGGCCGGCTGGTCGTGATCGAGATGAACCCGCGGGTCTCCCGGTCCAGTGCACTGGCGTCCAAGGCCACCGGGTTCCCGATCGCCAAGATCGCCGCCAAGCTGGCGATCGGCTACACCCTCGACGAGATCAGCAACGACATCACCGGCGAGACCCCGGCGAGCTTCGAGCCGACTCTGGACTACGTGGTGGTCAAGGTGCCGCGGTTCGCCTTCGAGAAGTTCCCCGGTGCCGACCCCACGCTCACCACCACCATGAAGTCGGTCGGTGAGGCGATGGCGCTGGGCCGCTCGTTCCCCGAGGCGCTGGGTAAGGCGCTGCGTTCCATGGAGACCTCCGCGGCCGGATTCTGGACCAGGCCAGACCTTCCGGATGCCTCGCTGGACTCGGAACTGGCTGCGGTGCGGATACCGCGCGACGGCCGGCTGTACACCGTCGAGCGGGCGCTGCGTCTCGGCGCCTCGGTGGCACAGGTGGCGGAGGCGTCGGGCATCGACCCGTGGTTCGTCGACCAGATCGCCATGCTGGTCGGACTGCGAGCGGAGCTGGTCGCGGCACCTGAGCTGGACGCGCGGCTGCTGCGTAGGGCCAAGCGCGCGGGGGTGTCCGACCGGCAGCTGGCTGCCGTGCGGGGCGATCTGACCGAGGCCGAGGTCCGGGCATTGCGTCACCGGCTGGGCGTGCGCCCGGTCTACAAGACGGTGGACACCTGCGCCGCCGAGTTCGCCGCCCGTACCCCTTACCACTACTCAGCCTACGAGAGCGATCCGGACGCGGAGAGCGAGGTCACGCCGCAGCGGGAGCGACCCAAGGTGATCATTCTGGGCTCGGGGCCGAACCGGATCGGGCAGGGCATCGAGTTCGACTACTCCTGCGTGCACGCCGCGATCGCGCTGCGGGCCGCGCCGGACAACGACGGCGCCGGCTACGAGACCGTGATGGTCAACTGCAACCCCGAGACCGTCTCCACCGACTACGACACGGCAGATCGGCTCTACTTCGAGCCGCTGACCTTCGAGGACGTCATGGAGGTGGTCGACGCCGAGCGGGCATCGGGCACGGTGGTCGGAGTGATCGTGCAGCTCGGCGGCCAGACCCCGCTGGGGCTGGCCCAGCGCCTGGCCGACACCGGAGTGCCGGTGGTCGGTACCACGCCGGAGGCGATCCACCTGGCCGAGGACCGGGGTTCCTTTGGTTCGGTGCTGGAGCGCGCCGGGCTGCCCGCTCCGGCCTACGGCACCGCGACCTCCTTCGCCGAGGCCCGCAAGATCGCCGACGAGATCGGGTACCCCGTGCTGGTCCGTCCGTCCTACGTGCTCGGCGGCCGGGGCATGGAGATCGTCTACGACGAGGAGACCCTGGCCGGCTACATCGCACGGGCCACCGAGATCACCCCCGAGCACCCGGTACTGGTGGATCGCTTCCTCGACGACGCCATCGAGATCGACGTCGATGCGCTCTGTGACGGCACGCCCGGGCCGGAGGGCATCTACATCGGCGGGATCATGGAGCACATCGAGGAGGCGGGCGTGCACTCCGGGGACTCCGCGTGCGCCCTGCCCCCGATCGCGCTCGGCGAGACGGACCTGGCGACGGTGCGCACCTCCACCGAGGCGATCGCCCGTGGTATCGGGGTGCACGGGCTGCTCAACGTGCAGTACGCGCTCAAGGACGACGTGCTCTACGTGCTCGAGGCCAACCCGCGGGCCAGCCGGACCATACCCTTCGTCTCCAAGGCGACCGCGGTGCCGCTGGCCAAGGCGGCTGCCCGGATCATGCTCGGTGCCGGCATCGCGGATCTGCGCGCCGAGGGACTGCTGCCACCGCACGGGGATGGCGGAGAGCTGCCCGCCGACGCCCCGGTGGCCGTCAAGGAGGCGGTGCTGCCCTTCCATCGGTTCCGCACCCCCGAGGGTAAGGGGGTGGATTCACTGCTCGGCCCGGAGATGAAATCCACCGGCGAGGTGATGGGCATCGATGCGGCGTTCGGGCAGGCCTTCGCGAAATCCCAGGCCGCGGCGTACGGCTCGTTGCCGACCTCCGGCCGGGTGTTCGTCTCGGTGGCCAATCGTGACAAGCGAGCGCTGGTCTTCCCGGTCAAGCGGCTGGCCGACCTCGGATTCGAGATGCTCGCCACCCGGGGCACGGCGAACACGCTGCTGCGCAACGGCATTCCGTGCACCATCGTCCGCAAGCACTTCGAGGGCCCGGACAACATTGTCGACCTGATCAACGCCGGGCAGATCGACATGATCATCAACACCCCCTACGGGAACCCGGGACCCCGGGTGGACGGCTACGAGATCCGTACCGCCGCGGTGTCCCGTGCCATCCCGTGCATCACCACCGTGCAGGGTGCGGCCGCCGCGGTGCAGGGCATCGAGGCGCTGATCCGCGGTGAGATCACCGTCCGCCCCCTGCAAGCGCTGCACGCCGCGCTGCGCGCCTCCCACCCACCGGCCGCCCTGGCCCCGTACACCGCGGGCTGAGAGGAGCCCACCCATGCCGGGGCAGCTCGCCGGGCCCACTGAGTACGGGGGATTCGGCGTGCGACTGATCGCAGCGATGGCCGCTCGTGGGCCGTTGTGCGCCGGGATCGATCCTCATCCGGCGTTGCTGCGGGACTGGGGCCTGGCCGACGATCCGGCCGGGCTGGAGCGTTTCGCGCTGACCGCGGTCGAGGCGCTGGCGCCGGAGGTGGCGGTGGTCAAGCCCCAGTCGGCGTTCTTCGAGCGGCACGGCGCGCGGGGGATCGCGGTGCTGGAGCGGGTGCTGGCCGGCGCCCGGGTGGCGGGTGCGCTGGTCCTGCTCGACGTCAAGCGAGCCGACATCGGTTCCACCATGGCCGGCTACGCGGAGGCCTATCTGAGCGAAGGGGCACCGCTGGCCGCCGATGCGATCACGGTGTCCCCCTATCTGGGGGTCGGCGCGTTGGAGCCCGCCTTCGATCTGGCGGGCCGGGCCGGGCGTGGGGTATTCGTGCTGGCACTGACCTCCAACCCGGAGGGTGCCGAGGTGCAGGCTGCGCTCACCAGCACTGGTGCGACGGTCGCGCAGTCGGTGGTCGACGCGGTTGCGGCCCGCAACGTCGGACGGCGGCCGGTCGGTGACTTCGGTGTGGTGATCGGCGCCACCACACCCCCCGGAGCGCTGCGGCTCGATGCGCTGGGCGGTCCGGTGCTCGCCCCCGGTCTCGGGACGCAGGGTGCCACCCTCGCTGACCTGCATCAGGTGTTCGGTGGCGCGGTAGGTCAGGTGCTGCCTGCCACATCACGGGACCTGCTGCGGCACGGACCCGAATCGGTGACATTGCGCAGAGCGGCCCGGCGGATGGCCGATGACGCCGCCGCAGGGTTAGTTCGCCCGTCGTGGCAGGTCGGTGGGGGCACCCCGCGTTGAAAGGTGGGCTGTCCGGGGGATACGGTCGCCGCACTATCCAGACCATCCCTAAGCACAGAGAAATCGACGGAGGAGACCGTGGCCCTTCCCGAGCTGACCGAGGAGCAGCGGGCCGCTGCACTGGAGAAGGCGGCTGCAGCTCGCCGCGCCCGGGCCGAGCTCAAGGAGCGCCTCAAGCGTGGTGGGACCAATCTCAAGGAGGTCCTCGCCAGTGCTGACAGCGATGACATCCTGGGCAAGATGAAGGTCTCGGCCCTGTTGGAGGCCCTTCCGGGTGTAGGCAAGGTTCGCGCCCAGCAGATCATGGAACGGCTGGAAATCGCCCCGAGCCGGCGGCTTCGAGGCCTTGGTGAGCGCCAGCGCAAAGCGCTGCTCACCGAATTCAGCGGAGAGTGACCAGGCGGTGACGACATGCGAGCCGGGCCCCGCCAAGGGTGCCGGGCCCCGGCTCGCTGTTGTGTCCGGACCTTCCGGGGTCGGAAAGTCCAGCGTGGTCGCAGAGATTCGCCGGCGCTGTCCGCGGCTTTTCGTCAGCGTCTCGGTGACCACCCGCGCTCCTCGTCCGGGGGAACGGCCCGGCGAGGACTACCACTACGTCGACGCAGCCACGTTCGCGGAGCTGGTGCGGCGCGGTGAACTGCTCGAACACGCCCGGTACGCGGGCCATTTCTATGGAACTCCGGCGGCTCCGGTCCGTGCGGTGCTGGCCGACGGCCGGTGGGCCCTGCTGGAGATCGAGTTGCAGGGTGCCCGCCAGATCAGGGCGGCGATGCCGGCTGCCCTGCTGGTGATGCTGGTGCCGCCGTCCTGGGAGGAACTCGGCGGGCGGCTGGCCAACCGGGGCACCGAGGATCCTGCGGTTCGGGCACGCCGTTTGCAGGTCGCGCGGACCGAATTGAAGGCCGTCGGCGAGTTCGATGTGGCGGTTGTGAACGACAACGTGCACCGCGCCGCTGACGAGTTGATATCCTTGATGTTCGGTACGGGTCGGCGCACATCGGCAGGATTGCGCGATCCCGCGACTTCTGACGGTATCTGGAGTGAGTGAGTGAGCATCCCCACCGAACTGGGCGCGCTGGGCGCGCCGTCGGTTATGGCCCCCGAGGGCATCACCAATCCCCCCATCGACGACCTGCTGGCCAAGGTCAGTTCGAAGTACGCGCTGGTCATCTTCGCGGCCAAGCGGGCTCGGCAGATCAACGACTACTACGCGCAGCTCGGCGAGGGCCTGCTGGAGTACGTCGGCCCGCTGGTCGAGCCCGGGCCGAGGGAGAAGCCGCTCTCGATAGCGTTGCGTGAGGTGCACGCCGGACTGCTCGAGCACACCGAGGGCGAGTGACCCACGCCGCCCCCGAGCTGCTGGGAAAACCCCGGCGGATCGTGCTCGGCGTCGGGGGCGGCATCGCCGCATACAAGATCTGCGACGTGCTGCGCCGGCTCACCGAGGCGGGCCACGAGGTGCACGTCGTTCCCACCGAGGCGGCGTTGCGATTCGTCGGCGTGGCCACCTGGGAGGCGTTGTCCGGGTTCCCGGTCCGCCAGACCGTGTTCGCCGACGTCCCGGAGGTGCCGCACGTGCGGTTGGGACAGACCGCGGATCTGGTGCTGGTCGCCCCTGCGACCGCGGACCTGCTGGCCCGTTCCGCACACGGGCGGGCCGACGACCTGCTGACCGCCACCCTGCTCACCGCCCGGTGCCCGGTGCTGCTGGTACCCGCCATGCACACCGAGATGTGGGAGCACCCCGCGACCGTGCACAACGTGGAGGTGCTGCGCTGCCGCGGCACCGTCGTCGCCGAGCCCGCCCGTGGGCGGCTGACCGGGGCCGACTCGGGGGTAGGCCGGTTGCCCGAGCCCGCGCAGATCGCCGAGCTGGCCACGCTGCTGCTGAACCGCCGCGACGCACTGTCGCGTGATCTCGCGGGCAGGCACGTGGTTGTCTCCGCGGGTGGTACCCGGGAGCCGCTGGATCCGGTCCGGTTTCTCGGTAACCGGTCCTCGGGCCGTCAGGGCTACGCGCTCGCCCAGGTCGCGGCGCAGCGCGGAGCGCGGGTGACCCTGGTGGCGGCGCACACCGCCGATCTGGCCGACCCGGCGGGGGTCGAGGTGCTCCGGGTGGGCACCGCGAAACAACTGGCGCAGACCGTGCTCGCGGCCGCGGCGGACGCCGACGCGGTAGTGATGGCTGCCGCGGTGGCGGACTTCCGCCCGGCCGCGCCCAGGCCGGAAAAGATCAAGAAGTCCGGGACGGAGCCGGACCCGGTCGCGCTCAAGCTCAACCCGGACGTACTCGCCGAACTGGTGTCGCGCCGCCCCGCGGGCCAGATCGTCGTCGGCTTCGCTGCCGAGACCGGCGACGCGGGAGGCGACGCGCTGGCGCACGGCCGGGCGAAGCTCACCCGTAAGGGCTGTGACCTGCTGGTGGTGAACCTGGTCGGGGACGGCCGGGCGTTCGACATCGAGACCAACTCCGGCTGGTTGCTCGGCGACGACGGTGTGGAGACGGTGCTACCGGAAGGGCCCAAGGCCCTGCTCGCGGCGCAGGTGTGGGACGCCGTCAGTGCCCGCCTCAAGGATTGAGCCCGACGCTCGTCGATTCCCGGGGAGCTCTCCGCGGGGCTCGGTAGGCTCCGGGGAACCGTGTACAGACGTTGGAAGGGATCCAGTGAGCCGTCGATTGTTCACCTCCGAATCGGTGACCGAGGGGCACCCGGACAAGATGTGCGACGCCATCAGTGACTCGGTGCTCGACGCGCTGCTGGCCAAGGACCCCCGGAGCCGGGTCGCGGTGGAGACCTTGGTCACGACCGGGCAAGTGCATGTCGCGGGTGAGGTCACCACCCAGGCGTACGCGGACATCCCGGGCATCGTGCGGTCCACGGTTCTCGAGATCGGCTACGACTCCTCAGCCAAGGGATTCGACGGGAACTCCTGCGGGGTGAACGTCTCGATCGGTGCCCAGTCGCCGGACATCGGGCAGGGCGTCGACACCGGATACGAGAGCCGGGTCGAGGGTCTCGACGACGAGATCGGCAAACAGGGCGCAGGGGATCAGGGGCTGATGTTCGGCTATGCGTGCACCGACACGCCCGAACTGATGCCGCTGCCGATCGCGCTGGCGCACCGGCTGGCCCGGCGGCTGACCGCGGTCCGCAAGGACGGTGTGCTGCCCTATCTGCGGCCGGACGGCAAGACCCAGGTGAGCATCGAGTACGCCGGTGAGCAGGCGGTCAGGCTGGACACGGTGGTGGTCTCCACCCAGCACGCGGCGGATATCGACCTGGACCGGATGCTGGCCGTCGACGTGCGCGAGCAGGTGGTCGGACCGGAGATCGCCGAGCTGCGGCTGGACACCTCCGATCTGCGGCTGCTGGTCAACCCGACCGGCCGGTTCGTCATCGGCGGTCCGATGGGGGATGCCGGGCTGACCGGTCGCAAGATCATCGTGGACAGCTACGGCGGCATGGCGCGCCACGGTGGGGGTGCGTTCTCCGGTAAGGACCCGTCGAAGGTGGACCGCTCCGCGGCCTACGCGATGCGCTGGGTCGCCAAGAACGCGGTCGCCGCCGGGCTGGCATCCCGGATCGAGGTGCAGGTGGCCTACGCGATCGGCAAGGCGGCGCCGGTGGGACTGTTCGTCGAGACCTTCGGTACCGAGACGGTGGACCCGGCGAAGATCCAGGCCGCGATCAGCGAGGTGTTCGACCTGCGCCCGGGCGCGATCATCCGGGACCTGGACCTGCTGCGACCGATCTACGCGCCGACCGCTGCCTACGGCCACTTCGGCCGGACCGACCTGGACCTGCCGTGGGAGCACACCGACCGTGCCGATGCGCTGAAGGCCGCGGCCGGAGGCTGACCGGGTCCCGCCGGTGATCGGACCGGGGCCGGACCGGGCGTCGGGGTCTGCTGGTAGACATCCGTCGTGACCGGCCGTTCCCGTACCACCCGGTCGGAGCCCGGGCAGCGGCAACCGGCACCGGCCGGCGCCGTCGCCCGGGTCTGCGTCGACACCTCGTTGGCCCACCTCGATCGCCCGTTCGACTACCAGGTACCCGCCGAGCTGGACGCCGTGGCCCGGCCCGGCGTCCGGGTCCGGGTGCGTTTCGCCGGCCGGTTGGTGGACGGGTGGCTGCTGGAGCGAGCCGAGGGATCCGATCACCCCGGCCGGCTCGGCTGGCTGGAGCGGGTGGTCTCCGCCGATCCGGTACTCAGTCCGCAGGTCGCGGCGCTGGCCCGGGCGGTGGCGGACCGCTGTGCGGGCACGATGAGCGACGTGCTGCGGCTCGCCGTACCGCCACGGCACGCCCGCACCGAAGCCGAGCCGAGCGCATCCGTCGCTGCCCGGCCGCACCGGCCGCCCACCGGCGGCTGGGTCCGTTACCCCCGTGGCCCGGCCTTTCTGGAGGCACTGGAGCAGGGGCGGGCGGCCCACGCGTGCTGGCAGGCGCTGCCGGGGGAGGACTGGCCCGCCCGGCTCGCCGAAGCCGCGGTCACGGTGGCAGCAGCCGGGCGCGGGGCGCTCCTGGTGCTGCCCGATCGTCGCGACACCGCCCGGGTGCACGCCGCCGTCGCCGCGCTGGCCGGGCCGGAAGCGGTGGTCACGCTGGCCGCCGAGGTGGGGCGCGCCGAGCGGTACCGCCGGTGGCTGAGCGTGCTTCGCGGTGCGACGCGCATCGTGGTGGGAACCCGGGCCGCCGTCTTCGCCCCGGTTGCGGAGCTGGGCCTGATGGTGCTGTGGGACGACGGGGACGATCTGCACGCCGAACCGAGGTCGCCCTACCCGCACGCCCGGCTGGTACTCGGCCAGCGCGCCGTGCTCGAAGGCGCAGCACTGCTCGTCGCCGGTTATGCCCGTACGGCCGAGACCCAGCTGTCGGTGGACACCGGATGGACCCACGAGATCGTGGCGCCACGAGCGGCGGTGCGGGCCGCGGCGCCACGGGTCACCGCGATCGCCGAGGACGACACCCAGCTCGCCCGGGATCCGGCCGCCCGGGCGGCCCGGTTGCCCAGCGTGGCGTTCGAAGCGGCCCGCGCGGCGCTGGGCCGCGACCGGCCGGTGCTGGTTCAGGTACCCCGCCGCGGGTACGTTCCGGCGCTGGCCTGTGGGCAGTGCCGGGCGGCTGCGCGCTGCCGGCGCTGCGCCGGCCCGCTGGCGCTGCCCGGGGATGCGCCCGCGCAGGTACCCGCGTGCCGGTGGTGCGGGGTCGGCGAAGCCGGTTATCGGTGCCCGGCCTGCGGTTCACGCCGGCTGCGCGCGGTGGTCGTCGGGGCCGGGCGCACCGCGGACGAGCTCGGTCGCGCCTTCCCCGGGGTGCCGTTGCGCAGCTCCGGGGGAGGTGACGTGCTCGCCGAGGTGCCGCCGGGACCGGCGCTGGTGGTCGCCACGCCCGGCGCCGAGCCGCTGGGCCGCTACGGGGCGGCGCTGTTACTGGACGCCGCCGCGCTGCTGGCCCGGCCCGACCTGCGCGCCGCGGAGGAGGCGCTGCGGCGCTGGATGGCTGCGGCGGCGATGGTCGAGCCCACTGCCGAGGGTGGCCGGGTGGTGGTGGTCGCCGACGCGTCCCTGGCTGCGGTGCAGGCGTTGATCCGGTGGGATCCGGCCGGCCACGCCCGCGCTGAACTGGCCGCCCGGACCGAGCTCGGGTTCCCGCCCGCCGTGCGGATGGCCGCCGTGGACGGCGCTCCGGAGACCTTGGACGGCCTTGAGGACGTGGTCGACCTGCCCCCCGGCGCCGAACTGCTGGGGCCGGTGTCCCTGCCCGCGGGCCGGACAGAGCCGGGGCGTGAGCGGGAACGGCTGCTGATCCGGGTACCGCGCTCCCAGGGCCGGGCCCTGGCCGCTGCCCTGGCCGCGCTGCAGGCCGGGCGCAGCGCCCGCAAGCTGCCCGACCCGCTGCGCGTGGAGCTCGACCTGCCGCCCGGGTCGTGAATGACACTGAACCTGAGTGGTGCCGAACCTGAGTGGCGCCGAACCGCTGTCACCCACCTACCGGGCATACTGACGCCATGCCAGTTCAGCCCCTCCGTCTCTTCGGCGACCCGGTGCTGCGCGCTCGCGCGGACGAGGTCGTCGAGTTCGACAAAGAACTCCGCAACCTGGTCCGCGACCTGTGGGACACGATGGCCGACGAGGGCGGAGCCGGGCTGGCGGCTCCTCAGCTGGGGGTGTCACTACGGGCCTTCACCTACCACTGTGACGGTTTCTCCGGACATCTGATCAACCCCACGTTCGACGTGGTGGGCGACCAGACCCAGGACGGGCCGGAGGGCTGCCTGTCCATCCCGGGCCTGTCCTGGGACTGCAGGCGCCACCTGCATGTCGTGGCCCGTGGGTGGAATCAGCACGGCGAACCGGTCGAGATACCGGGCTCGGAAAGCCTGGCCAGGGCGATCCAGCACGAGACCGACCACCTCGACGGCGTGCTGTTCATCGACCGGCTCGACTCCGAGACGCGCAAGCAGGCCATGCGGGAGATCCGGCAGGCGAGCTGGTTCGGCGCCGCCGAGCCGGTGGTCAAGGTCAGCCCGCATCCGCTGCTGGGCAAGGTGCGCTGAGCGGCGTGCGGCTGGTCTTCGCCGGTACCCCCGAGGTCGCGGTCCCTTCGTTGCGGGCACTGCTGGACTCCGGCCGCCACCAGGTCGTCGCGGTGCTGACCCGGCCGGATGCCCCGGCCGGGCGGGGCCGCCGACCGGCCCGGTCCCAGGTCGGGGCGCTGGCCGACCAGGCAGGCCTGGAGGTGCTCACACCGCGGCGGCCGGCCGAACCGGACTTCCTGGCCCGGCTCACCGAGCTGGCCCCGGATTGTTGCCCGGTGGTCGCTTACGGTGCCCTGGTACCCGGGGCGGCGCTGGACGTGCCCACGCACGGCTGGATCAACCTGCACTTCTCGCTGTTGCCCGCCTGGCGCGGTGCCGCACCGGTGCCCGCCGCGATCCGCAGCGGTGACGACATCACCGGCGCGTCCACGTTCGTGCTGGAGGAGGAACTGGATACCGGCCCGGTGTACGGCACGCTCACTGAGGCGATCGGCGCGCAGGACACCGCAGGTGATCTGCTGCACCGGCTGGCCGAGGCAGGCGCCGGTCTGCTGTCGTCCACGCTGGACGGGATCGCCGACGGAGTGCTGACACCGGTCCCGCAGAGTGCCGACGGTGTCTCCTACGCCCCGAAACTCACCGCGCAGGACGCCCATGTGGACTTCACCGCCCCCGCGCTGGCCGTGCACCGCCAGGTGCGGGCCATGACACCCACACCCGGTGCGTGGGTGCGCTTCCGGGATCTGCGGCTGGGTGTGCGGCCGATGCGGTTCACCGGTGAACCGGACGGCAGTGACCTCGAGGACCTCAAGCCCGGTGCGCTGCGGGTCGGTAAACGGGAGGTGCTGGTCGGTACCGCGACCACGCCGCTACGGCTGGGGGAGGTCACCGCGCCGGGTAAACGGCCGATCCCCGCGGCGGACTGGGCCCGTGGTGCTCGGCCGGAGCCGGGGGAGCGGTTCGAATGAGAGCCATCAGCTTTGCCGCCGCCGTCAGGATGGCAGCGCGGTGACCGCGCCCCGCCGCCATCCCGCTCGCCCGGGACGTCCCGGGCCCCCCGCCCGGCGTTCGGGACCGCGCACGCCTCCGGCGCAGGATCCGGCCCGGCAGGCCGCGCTGGACGCCCTGGCAGCCGTACGGGAACGCGACGCCTACGCCAACCTGGTGCTGCCCGGCCTGTTGCGGGACCGGGGGATCAGCGGCCGGGACGCCGCGCTGGCGACCGAGTTGTGCTACGGCACGAGCCGGGCCCGTGGCCTGCTGGACGCGGTGCTGCAGAGCTGCGCGGATCGGCCGCTGTCCGAGGTGGACGGTGACCTGCTGGACGCGCTGCGGCTGGGCAGCTACCAGCTGCTGCGGACCCGGGTGCCACCACACGCCGCCGTGGCGGCCACCGTGGACCTGGTGCGCGCCGGACGCGGCAGCGGTGCCGCGGGTTTCGTGAACGCCGTGCTGCGCCGGGTCGGCAGGCACGACGAGGCCGCCTGGATCAAGGAGGTGGCGCCGTCGCGGGACGACGACCCGGTGGGGTATCTCGCCGTGGCTCACTCGTATCCGCGGTGGATCGCGCAGGCCTTCGCCGACGCACTGGGTGGCGACCACGACGAGCTGGCCGCGGCACTGGCCGCCGCCGATGCCCGGCCACTGGTGCACCTGGCCGCCCGGCCGGGCGAGATCAGCGCTGATGAGCTGGCCGCGGCCACCGGCGGCGAGCCAGCCCCGTACTCGCCCTACGGGGTGCACCTCGCCGAGGGAGGCGACCCGGGTGCGCTGGCCCCGGTTCGCGATCACCTGGCGCACGTGCAGGACGAGGGCAGTCAGCTGGTGGCACTCGCGCTGGCCGTCGCACCGCTGGACGGCCCGGACACCCGATGGCTGGACCTGTGCGCGGGGCCGGGCGGCAAGGCGGCGTTGCTGGGCGCGCTGGCCGCGACCCAGGGGGCGGCGCTGGATGCTCTGGAGAAGGCGGAGCATCGCGCCCGGCTGGTCAGCCAGGCCTGCGCCGGTCTCCCGGTGACCGTGCACGTCGCCGATGGCCGCGCCAGCGGGCTGCCGGATCGCGCCTTCGACCGGGTGCTGGTCGACGTGCCGTGCACCGGGCTGGGGGCGCTGCGCCGCAGGCCGGAGGCGCGCTGGCGGCGGCGCTCCGATGATGTCGCGGGGCTGGTCCGGTTGCAGCGGGAGCTGTTGCTGGCGGCGTTGCGGCTGGTCCGCCCTGGGGGTGTGGTGGCCTATGTGACCTGCTCGCCGCATCCCGACGAGACGGTGGGCGTGGTCGAGGACGTGGTGCGGCGCACCGGTGCCGAGCAGCTCGACGCCCGGATCGGGTTTCCCGACGTGCCGCTGCTGGGCCCGGGGCCGCACGTGCAGTTGTGGCCGCATCGGCACGGTACCGACGCGATGTTCTGCGCCCTGCTCCGGCGCTGATCGAGCCGCTGAACCGGGCCGTGGGGCGGGCTCAGCGCCGTTCGATGCGGCGCATCGGCAGGCCGGGACGCCACAACTCGATCACCAGATGGTCCGGTGGATCGCCGACCCGGGTCACCACGACCTCGTGGATGTCGGCGCGGAACAGTTCGGTCGGCTGGTCGGGCGGGTTTCCCAGGGCCTGGAGCGCGGCGGTGAGCTCGGCCGGGTCGGTGATCGGCACCGCCCGGCCGCTGAGCTTGGCGTCCCCGGACCAGCGGGACTCGTCGCCCTTCGTCGGTTCCACCGAGGCGCTGTGCAGCGCGAAACGCGCGTCGCGCTGCAGGTCCTGTCCTTTGCGGGCGCCGGGCATGGAGCCGAACCACAGCTCACCGGCTACGAACCAGGCCTCGATCCCGCTGATCCGTGGCGATCCGTCGGCGCGCAGCGTCGCCATCGTCTTGTGCCGGTGGGCGTCCATGATCGCCTGAACCCGCTGGGCGAACTCGGGCTCCGAATCCGCCACCTCGCGCCATGCCGCCACCCCAACGCCTCCTCCCGCGGATCCGGACGCCGTGCCCCAGGATGGTGCCCCAGCAGCGTGGCCGCCGGAATCCTCTCAACGGCTGCGGACCGTTCGGCCCCGGCCGCTGCGCGCGGGGCGCTGAGCCGGTGAGTGGCTGCTCGCGATAATCTTCACTCCGTGTCACACGAGCCGATGATCGCACCGTCCCTGCTGGCCGCCGATTTCGCTCGGCTCGCGGACGAGGCCAACCGGGTGCCCGGCGCCGACTGGCTGCACGTCGACGTCATGGATGCGCACTTCGTGCCGAACCTCACTCTGGGTCTCCCGGTCGTGGAGAGCCTGCTGAAGTACACCGAGATCCCGGTGGACTGTCACCTCATGATCGACAACCCGGATCGGTGGGCGATCGGGTACGCCGAGGCGGGTTCTTACAACGTCACGGTGCACGCCGAGGCCGCTGAGGATCCGGTGAAGCTGGCGAAGAACCTGCGCGCCGCCGGGTCCAAGGCGGGTTTGTCGGTCAAGCCGAAGACGCCGCTGGAGCCCTGGGTGGAGGTGTTGAAGCACTACGACACGCTGCTGGTGATGAGCGTGGAGCCCGGCTTCGGTGGGCAGTCGTTCATCCCCGAGGTGCTGGAGAAGGTGCGTACCGCGCGGCGGTTGGTGGACACCGGGCACCTGACCGTGCTGGTGGAGATCGACGGCGGGATCAATGCCGATACGATCGAGCAGGCCGCGGAGGCTGGGGTGGACTGCTTCGTCGCCGGATCGGCGGTGTACGGGGCCGAGGACCCCGACCGGGCTGTCGACTTCCTTCGCGCCAAGGCCCGAGAATACCGAGGGCACCGGGAAGGCTGAGGTGTGTTCACCGGCATCGTCGAGGAACTTGGGGAACTCGCCGATCGGGACGAGTATCCCGATGCCGCGCGATTCACCGTGCGAGGGCCGCTGGTCTGCTCCGATGCCCGGCCCGGGGACTCGATTGCGGTCAATGGGGTCTGCCTGACCGTCGTCGAGGTCACCCACGAGGGGTTCACGGCGGACGTGATCGGCGAGACGTTGCGTCGCTCCACGCTGGGGTCTGCCGTGCCGGGGGACCGGCTGAACCTGGAGCGGGCGGCCAAGCTGGGCAACCGGCTGGGTGGACACCTGGTTCAGGGGCATGTCGACGGGATCGGCACGGTGCTGTCCCGGACCGCGCCGTTGTCCCGGACCGAGCTGGGCGGATCCGCCCCGTGGGAGCTGGTCCGGATCGGGATGCCACCCGGATTGGCCCGCTACGTCGTCGAGAAGGGATCGGTCACCGTCGACGGGGTATCGCTCACCGTGGTCGAGGCCGGCGCCGGCGAATTCTCCCTCGGGCTCATCCCGACCACGCGGGAGCTCACCACCCTGGGTCTGCGCGCTCCCGGTGAGCCGGTGAACCTCGAGGTCGACGTGATCGCTAAGTACGTCGAACGATTGGCCTCGGCACATCTGCCCCCCAGCCGCTCGCGGCTGGGGGATGATGCGGGGGAGGAGGAGCGATGATCGAGTGTGCCTTCGCCGGCATCGACCGGGCGATCGCCGACGTGGCGGCCGGCCGGGCGGTGGTCGTGGTGGACGACGAGGAGCGGGAGAACGAGGGGGACCTGATCTTCGCCGCGGCCCGGGCCACCCCGGAACTGCTCGCGTTCATGGTCCGGTACACCTCGGGATACATCTGCGTACCGCTGACCGGAGATGACTGCGACCGGCTGGACCTGCCGCCGATGTTCCATACCAACCAGGACAAGCGGGGCACCGCGTACACGGTGACGGTGGACGCCCGCGAGGGCGTGACGACCGGGATCTCGGCGGCGGACCGGGCTCACACCATCCGGCTACTGGCCGACCCGGACGCCAAGTCGGTCGATTTCGCCCGCCCGGGTCATGTCGTGCCGCTGCGGGCGAAGGAGGGCGGGGTGCTGCGCCGCCCCGGGCACACCGAGGCCTCGGTGGATCTGGCCCGGCTGGCCGGTCTGCCGCCCGCCGGGGTGCTGTGCGAAATCGTGTCGGCCAAGGAGCCGGGCGAGATGGCCCGCCGCGACGAGCTGGAGGTCTTCGCCGCCGAGCACGATCTGGCCCTGATCACCATCGCGGATCTCATCGCCTACCGGAGGCGGTTCGAGAAGCAGGTGGAGCGGGTGGCGGAGGCCCGCATCCCGACCCGGCACGGTGAGTTCACCGCGATCGGGTTCGACTCGGTGCTCGACGGGGTGGAGCACATCGCGCTGGTGGCCGGGGAGATCGGGGACGGTGCCGACGTGCTGGTCCGGGTGCATTCGGAGTGCCTGACCGGCGACGTGCTGGGCTCGTTGCGCTGCGACTGCGGCCCGCAGCTGGACGCCGCGCTGGCCGCGATCGCCGCCGAGGGTCGGGGTGTGGTGCTCTACGTCCGCGGTCACGAGGGCCGGGGCATCGGCCTGATGCACAAGCTGCAGGCCTACCAGCTGCAGGACGCGGGCGCCGACACCGTGGACGCCAACCTCGCGCTGGGCATGCCCGCCGACGCCCGGGACTACGGCACCGGGGCGCAGATCCTGGCCGACCTCGGGGTGCGCTCGATGCGGCTGCTCAGCAACAACCCGGCCAAGCGGGCCGGTCTGGAGGGCTACGGCCTGGCCATCACCGGCCGGGTGCCGCTGCCCATCCGGCCGAACCCGGAGAACCTGCACTATCTGCGCACCAAACGGGACCGCATGGGCCACGACCTCGCCGGCCTGGGTCCCACCGGACTGGGTCCGACCGGGTCGGACCCGGTTGGCTCCACCCCGGTCGAGCGGACGCGACCATGAGCGGGACCGGGCTGCCGGTGCTGGAGGTGCCCCGCTGCGCGGATCTGCGGCTCGGCATCGCGGCGACCCGCTGGCATGAGCGCATCACCACCGCGCTGCTGCACCGTGCGGGAGCCGCCGCGGCGCAGGCCGGTATCGCCGAGCCGACCGTGGTGCGAGTGCCCGGTGCGGTCGAGCTGCCGGTGGTGTGCCAGCAACTGGCCCGCCACCACGACGCCGTCCTGGCACTCGGCGTGGTGATCCGGGGCGGCACCCCGCACTTCGAGTACGTCTGTGACGCGGTGACCACCGGGCTGACCAGGGTGGCGCTGGACGAGGAGACCGCCGTGGGCAACGGCGTGCTCACCTGCGACACGGAGGAGCAGGCGCTGGACCGTTGCGGGCTGCCCTCCTCGGTAGAGGACAAGGGCTTCCAAGCCTGCGTGGCTGCCCTGGAGACCGCCTTGGTCCTGCGCCGGCTACGCCGAGCCAGTTGGGCCGCCTCATGAGCCTCATGCTTCCCGGCGTGTCCGCGCTCGGTGCACGGTGTGTCCGCCATCGGTGCACGGCATGGTGACCTCCACGATGTTCGAGGCCCGGCCGCACAAGGCCCGTCGCGTCGCGGTGGTCGCGGCGGTGTTTCTGGTCGTGGTGTTCTCCGTGGTGGCCGTCCTGCTGCGCAACACCCCCACCGGGGTCTACTTCCGGTTGTCCGATCAGGTGGCGATGGTGCTGCTCGGCCTGTTGCTCGCCGGAGCCGCGCTGCTGTTCGGCCGTCCGAGGGTGCGGGCCGACGCCGACGGGGTCGAGGTGCGCAACCTGCTCGGTACTCGCACGGTGCCCTGGGAACTCGTGCTCCGGGTGTCCTTCCCGGACGGCGCGCCCTGGGCCCGGCTGGACCTTCCCGACGACGAGTACATCGCGATCATGGCGATCCAGGCCGCCGACGGACGGCGCGCCGTGCAGGCCATCCGGGGCCTGCGCGCGGCCCATGCGCAGTACACCGGGGGCCCCCAGCCGGGGCCGCCCGGCCCCTCGTAACCGCCGGTCGGCCGGTGGACGAGGTCATCACAGCCCCCTGGACGCGGCGCGGACCGCCTCGATGAACTGCCCGGCCTGCTGGTCGGTCATCGCCACGGTGGTCTTGATCGCGCCGTTGAACGCCACCCACACCTTGCTGTCCCTCCGCATGATGATCACGGTGGCGGCCTCGCCATCCGGCCCGCGGAAGGTGAGTACGGTGCGGTCGGACTCGCTCTCGCTGTAGGTAGCCGTCATTGCGGCTGCCGCCGGTTGAGGCGAGAGGACCCTGGACGGTGACGGTCGCTTGTTGTTGCTCATCGGATACCCCCAGAGATCGGGCGAGGCCCGCTGCCCCGCTGATCTTCAGGCAACCGGTTGACCCCCGGGCACGCAAACCGTTGTCCCTGGGTAAATCACGAGTGCCGTGTCTTGGCAAGTTGCCGGGTTTCTGCGCCATGTGGGTGTTTAGGGTGCCCCACGGGGAGGTCACCATGAGCAACAAGGAACCCACGGTGCGCAGCCGGGAGCTGGGCGACGGGCTACGCCGGGTGATGGCGCGGGCCGGGCTGACCGGCAAGCAGGCCGCGCACCTACTGGGCTGGTCACCGAGCTGGGTGTCCCGGCTGCTGTCCGGCAAGCGCGGCGCCACCGAACTGGACGTCGCCGCGTTCCTCGGGGTGTGCCGGGTCAGGGGCCCGGAACGCGACCGGCTGCTCGCGCTGTGCCAGGAGCAGCACACCCCCGGCTGGTTGCAGCAGCACGGCTCCCGCCTGCCCAAACAGCTCGTCACGCTCATCGACCACGAGAGCAAGGCGGTCACCATCAGCGATTTCGAGGCGACCGTCGTCCCTGGGCTGCTGCAGACCGGTGAGTACGCCCGTGCGGTGATCAGCCGGGTGGTCAACGTGCCGCCCGACGAGGTGGATGATCGGGTGGCCGCCCGGCTGGCCCGGCAGAGCCTGTTCAGCCGGGACCGCCCGGCCCGGTTCACCTTCTACCTGCACGAGTCTGTGCTACGCACCCCGGTGGGTGGGCGGGCGGTGATGCGGGAACAGCTGCACCACCTGGTGCGGATGTCCACCCGTCCTTATCTGACGTTGCGGGTCGTGCCCGTCGCGCTCGGCGCGCATGCCGCCATGACCGGGGCGTTCCGGCTGATGGAGTTCCCCGAGTTCAAGCCCGTGGTGTATCTGGAGAGCGAGACCTCCTGCCTGTTCCTGGAGAAACCGGACGAGATCGCGGCCTATCAGCGCATCCTGGGGGCGCTGGCCGACACCGCGCTGGGGGAGGGACAATCGAGGGAAATGATTGCCACCCAGGCAACCGAGCTCTATGCGGGATCGAAGGGATCGACATGACCGCGCGCGAGCCGGACAGCATCGTCTGGCGCACCAGCAGCTACAGCGTCGGGGACGGCAATTGCGTCGAGGTCGGCTGGCGCACCAGCACCCACAGCGGCGGCAACGGCAACTGCGTGGAGGTGGCGCTCACCCCGGACACCGTCCTGGTCCGCGACTCCAAGCACCGCGACGGCCCCGCCCTCACCGTCCCCGCCACCACCTGGCAAGCCTTCCTGCGCGACATCGCCCACTGATCCACACCCACACCACAAACCCGTAGCCGGAACTGGCAGCGGTGCCCCAGTACCCCGGACCGGTCAAGACTCGCTCCCAGCCCCGCGTTGGACTAGGTCCTCGAGCCGACGGCTCCCCGGTGGTGCGGTGCTCCTCGATCCAGCGGCGGATCAGCTGAGTCGGCTTGGTGTGCTCAGTGCGGGCCTGCGTACACACCCAATCCAGCAGCGACTTCGGCAACCGCAGCGACAGCGAAACCATCGGATCCGGGTTTGCCCACTCGTCGACCGGTTCGGCTCGCTCGAGCTCTGTGCTGGTGTCGTGAGTGTCGTAGTACTCGGCGAGTCGTTCCAGCTTCGTCTGCTCGTTCACGGCTTACCTCCCCTTCTGCCGCTACCGACTGTCATCGAGTGAGCTACGAGGCCGCGGCCGTCGTCGGCGTAGAGACATGGGCGTCGCCCTGCTATGCGGTGTTCGAGAATGCGGCGGCGCATAACGGCGATGGCTCCGGCGGGGAGCGTAGGTAATGCCGTTCGTCTGTCGAAGTGAAGGGCCGGGACGGCAATGTCGAGCGCCGCTGGACTGCGCGGGTGTATTCATCGAGCAGGGGTTTGCGGGAATCTCCCGGACCATGACAGCGAGTTCGTCCGAGTCTATGTCCGGTTCGCATGTAATCCCGAACGAGTTGGCGAGATGGGTAACCAGGGCAGCGTGGGCCTCCCGTCGTCGGGGTGTGAGGTGGATCGCTATGTCGAGAGCACCACGAGCGTTGTAGATCGCTTCTGCGGGTGGTCTCACTGAGGTCGATGTGTGGTGCGATCTCAGGTAGCGCTTTGTCGAGCGCTTGCGCGTTCTGGAACGCGGCCTCGAACACAGTCTTGTGCAGTCTGCTCAGGTCACCGATGAGGTGATTGGCGATCCAGCGCACGAGCAGCTGGATGGCATCCGGGTCCTCGAAGGGTTCACCGTTGGCGTCGGGGCCGAAAATAAGCTCCGGTGGTCGTTCCGATACTTCGGCGAGCGACGCCGCGATCTGAAGTTCGCTCAATGGAACACCGAGATCCGCGCGTGCCCATCCTAGTAAGGGGCGAAGTCTGTCGCGAACCAGGAAGTCCCTTTTAATCTGGTAGGCCTTTGCGGGCTCATCACAGATGAGGGTGTAGCGGTCGGCGGCGCGTTCGACAGCGACACGGCAACCGGCATGATGCCGGTCGCGCACCGCGTCGCCGGCGTGCTAGCGTTCCGGCGATCGTGATCCATCGGCAGGAGGTGAGACCCATGAACGCAGTA
>DASXOV010000190.1:0-8416 GCA_036494005.1 Pseudonocardiaceae bacterium
AGGTCTCCTCGACCGCCCAGCGGGCTCCGGCGACTCGGACCAGCTCGGCGACCGGGGTGTCGGTGGGGCCGGTGCAGCGGTAGAACGCCAGTTCCGGGATGGTGCCGGGGGTGGTGGTGATCTGGCGGCGGAGCAGCAGCCAGTGCCCCAGCCGGCGGGCAGCCCCGCGGGGTCGAGCTCGACGGTGGCCCAGTCATACAGGCGGGGGCCATGCGCGCCCTCGCCGGCGCTGCGCCGTTCCCACACGGTGGCCGGGACCTCGGTGGCCAGCGAGCGGGCCAGGCGCCGGTGCCCACCGGGGCAGGGCAGGGGGTCGTTGCTGCGGGTGGCCAGTACGGAGGGCACCTGGTGGGCGGCCAGCCAGCGGCGCAATCCCGGGTTCTGCCCGTAGATCTCATCCGCGCTCACCCACCCCCGAAGTACCCCGGCGTCGTAGCCGCGGGCCAGCATGGCGATGGCGTGCGCTGGTTTGGTGGCGAACCCGACCTCCTCGCCGATCCCGGCGTCCCGGCAGCGGTCCCGGTCGGTGGTCCAGGACCGGGGCAGATACAGCTCCCGGTCCACCAGCGCCCGCCCCCGGGCGCTGGTGTAGGCCAGGAACACTCCCACCTGACAGTTATCGATCTTGCCGGTGGTGCCGGTGTACTGCCGCTGCACCCCGGCCGAACGGGTGCCCTTCTTGATGAACCCGGTCTCATCGACCACCCACACCCCGTCGGCGCACCCGAGATGCTCCAGCACGTATCCGCGCAGGTCATCACGCACCCCGTCGGCGTCCCAGCCCGCCGTGCGCAGCAGCCGCTGCATCCCGTCCGGGCAGACCGCCCCGGCGTACTCAGCCAGCGTCCACCCGTTCTTGCGCTCCAGCCCGGCCAGCAAACCCCGCAGATACAACCCCACCCGCCGCCGCGGCTCCACCCGCCCGAACCGGCCCGAGATCAACCCGACCAGCGCATCCAACACCAGCACCCACCCCGACAACCCCACAACACGCACACCCTCACCACTGATCAAACCTCAACCCCAGGATACTCCCGAAGTGCCGTTGCAGTATTAGGGACAAGAGGGGCTCGGAGCAGTCACAGTCCTATCACAGGCCACCCACATGAACTGCAGACGAATGGCTGGCATCCTCTGCTTAGCTGCCCAAGTAAGACAAGTAAGAGGAGCGCCATCATGAACGATTACGACCTAACAAGCCCCCACGAGACCCTTCCTGCTCGCCCCGTTTCGAGCGCGACATCGGGGCCGCCGGTCGCTGGAAGATCAGGCGGCGCCGGCGCTGCGCCGCCACCCCCGCCAGCGTCTTCGCCAGACTCCTCGGCCTCGGTAACCATCGCCAAACAGGTACGCCGGCCAAGGTTGCGGCGATTGCTGTCGAACAGAAGAAGTGGGTGGATCGTGGCCGCTGCGCTGACGTGTGGATTGATCGGACTTTCCGCCGGTTGCGCCACGTCCCCCTCGGCAACCGCCATGTCCCCCTCGGCAACCGCAGGGCACCCTGTGCCCGGCAGCGGGGGATCCAACGCTCGGTCTGGACCGGCCTCAGGGGGAGCATCCGGCACGGTCGACAGCGTGTCCACGTCGAGCTTCACAATGTCGACATCAGCGGGTCAGAAGGTGACCGTCGACGAGGCGTCCTCTACGACATACCAGAACGGGACGAGCTCGACCTCGGCGAGTGCCATGACCACAGGCGAACCCGTCCTCGTACTTGGAACGACCAGCGGAACGACCATCACGGCCACGCAGGTCATCGTGCAACCGACTGGCGGCAGTGGATCTGCGACTTCCTCGGCGGCAGGGGTGATCCCCTTCCAGCGCGGTGCACCGAGCACGTCAAAGCAGGTCGGTCAGATCCCGGCGAACTACACCGAGGGGTCGGGGACGATCGTCAGCGGAACGGCAGCGAATACGGCGACGGAAGTGGCGCTGGCCGCCTACCCGGGGGGCGTCGTCGACCGTGTTGTACAGCTGAGCAACGGCGAGTACGAGGCCCACTACATCGGCGTCAACTGGCCGCACCACATCTTCGTCAACCAGGACTTCAAGGTCGTCGGCGCCTTCTAGGCCGGCCGGAGCGTGTTTGGTGTGCGCCCCGGCCAGCGTTGTGCCGTTGTGGGTGGTCAGCTCATTCTTCGGGGTGGAGGTAGAAGATTTCGTTGGGCACGACGCCGTTGTTGTTGGCCTGATAGGGCCATTGGATGAGCCAGGTGCCGTCGCTGGTGTTGTTGTTGTACACG
Source organism: Pseudonocardiaceae bacterium (assembly GCA_036494005.1). Classification (GTDB taxonomy): domain Bacteria; phylum Actinomycetota; class Actinomycetes; order Mycobacteriales; family Pseudonocardiaceae. The sequence goes on from DASXOV010000190.1 coordinate 2,244, forward strand.
TTGACGTACTCGTGGGTGGCGTTGTCCCTGATCATGAGCTGATTGGGGAAGCGGGGGTTGGGCTGTTCGAGGGTGAAGTTCTGGGTGTCGGCCTGGGAGCCGCCGGGGTCGGGTAGCCCGTTGAGCTGGTGGCAGGCCCAGACGTTGAGGTAGTCGCCTTGGCGGCTGTTCTGGCCGCGGTTGACGTCCATGCAGTTGTCTCCGGCGTCAGTGACGAACCGGTAGAGCATCTGGCTGTCGGAGCCGAGCATGTCGAGCGGGTACAGCTTCCAGCGCTGGTTGATCCCGCCGTCGGGGTGGTAGGTGATCACGTGGGTGCCGTTGGCGGTCCCGGCCCCCTGGACGTCGAGGACACTGCCGAGGGGGCTGCTGGTGCTGTTGCTGGGCTGGATGGTCAGGTCGCGCGGGACCGCTGCGGCGCGGATGGCCGAGAAGGTGACCGGCCAGTGGTCGCTGCCCTGGTTGGGCAGCACGCTGGCTTGCCAGTTCTGGGTTTCGACGTTGGCGACCATGTAGTCGAGTTCGCCGGCGTTGAGCTGGGTGGCCTGGCCGCTGTTGTATATCTCGGCACCAGAGGGGAGCCCCCGTGCGAAAAGGGTGTCCGGCGACAGGTTGTAGTCGCCGAGCACGACGTAGGACTGGATGACATCATTGAACGCCGCCTGGGCAACGTTGTTGACCAAGGTGTTGGCGTCGTTGGGCGCGCCGCCGTTGGAGGCGGCGTGGATCGAGGCGTACATGACGCTGCTACCTGCGGTGTCATCGACGACCGCCAGCGCCGACCGGTAGGGGCCGGGGATCTGCATGACCTGGTCGGGGACGAAGTTGGTGACCATGCCAAGGTTGCGGGACGGCTGGGCGAGGATGTACAGGTACCGATACTGCCCGCCGCCGATGGACCACAGGTAGGAACTGATGTTGCCGTTGGTGCCTAGCGGGAACGCCCCGCCGGGCGGCGCGCTGGGCACTTCCTGCAACGCCACCACGGGATGATTGCGGGCGAGGGTCTGCACGCCCAGCCACCGGTCCGCTCCCACCTGCATGTTCCAGGTCGCCAGCCAGCGCGAGTCCGGCGCCGCGGCCAGCGCCTGGCCACCGCCCGCTACCATGAACAGAGCAGCCAGCAGCCCGGCCGCCAGCAGGGCGGCCAGGGCGCGCAGGCCGCGGCGCCATCCGCCTCCCCGGTGATCCGCGCCGGCGCGGAGCCGCCGTGTTACTGCTGCGAAATTCATCACGACCTCTGTTTCCGGCCCGTTGCCGCCACCGGCGGGCGAACGGGCCTGCGGGACGCTGGCGAGCGTGAGGCTTCCCGCGGCAGGCGGCCGCCGGTGCCCGTCAGCCGCCCGGGAGCTGGCAGGCGGCCTCCGGGAGCCGGCCGTTCACTGTCTGCGATAGGTTTTTCGCTCGCCGTAGCAGGACTTTCTTGAAGATCTCATCGGTGACAGGCGGCGTCTGCGCGGCTAACAGCCATTCCGGCTACCCGATAGCAGGAACCCGCCGATGGCAGCCAGCCTCCGCAACGGCGCCGGGCCAGCAGGTTTCGCCGCGTGTTGCCCTCGTCATGGGATGAGGTTCAGGCGGTTTCAAGCACTCAGCCTGAATCCACGTGCGTCCAGCAGTCCGGACGCGTGACGCGAAAGGAGTGGTCATGTCGTAGCCGGGTGTCAAGCTCGCGGTAGCCAGCCGGTGTGAGTCCGGTCCGGGGAGACGCCAGGGTCCCCGGTAGCGAAGCCCCCGGGTCCGGTCGAGAGGCCGGGGTCGAAGCGGGGTGGAGCAACTGTTCGGTCCGCAGCGTGTAGCGAAGTCTGCAGCGTCGTGAAGGCTCCCGCTTCGGCGGGGAAGAGAGGGTGCCGAGCCTGGGTGGATTTGGCGAAGGCCATGGAAGGCGTTTGGGAACCTGGAGCGGGCGCCGAAGGACCCTCCGGCGTAGGGGACGTGGAACGTGCAGAAGGGTGTCGCGGGAACTGGAGAGGCCCTCCTTGGCCCTGGTCCTGCGGGGATCAGGAGCGGGTCCGTCTATAACCGGTGTTCCCGGGAAGTGACGGGCGGCCGAGAGGGAGTCGGAGGGGGCAGTAGTAGCGATCGAGTCCGGGGACAACACAACCCCGGGTGAGCGAAGTGCCCCTACTTCACCGATGCACGACGATGTCGGGAGGGACGCTGATGAGTGCCGCGCTGTCGGCTAGGACCGTCAGACAGGCTGATCGCCTGGACCCCGTTCGTGCCCTGCAGCGCGTGCTGTACCGCAGTGCCAAGCAAGATCCGCAACGTCGGTTCCATGCGCTCTGGGACAAGGTCGCCCGCAGCGACGTGATGTGGAGAGCGTGGTGCGACGTGGCGGCCAACCGCGGTGCCCCGGGTGTCGACGGCGTGAGCATCGCCGACGTCGAGGCCGGGGGCGTGGAGTCGGTGCGGGCGTTCCTCGACGAACTCGCTGAGACGGTCCGGTCCGGTAGCTACCGGCCGGCGCCGCTGCGGCGGGTGCATATCCCCAAGCCCGGGCGGCCGGGTCAGACCAGGCCGTTAGGGATCCCCACCGTGGGAGATCGGATTGTGATGGCGGCAGCGAAGATCGTGCTCGAGCCTATCTTCGAGGCCGACTTCGATCCGGTCAGCTTCGGGTTCCGCCCGAAGCGTTCGGCCCAGCAGGCCCTGGAAGCTGTCCGGGTGGATGGTAACCAGGGCCGGGTGTGGGTGCTCGACGCGGACATCAAGGCGTGCTTGGATGCATCGTCACACTGCTCCTTCCGCTGATTGTCATGATCAGAACAGGCCGTCTGGGGTGGGTGGGGGCTGGATACGCAGGCCTTTTCGGCGGCCGGTGCGGACGTGGACGGCGTGGAGTTCGCCGCGCTTGACACGTTGCAACAGGGTTTGCCGAGAGACGCCGTAGGCGAGGGTGGCCTCGAGCATGGCCAGCCAGCCTTTGGGTGCGTCATCGACGAACAGGGCGCGGATGTCGTCGGTGAGCCGGATTCGCCAGGGGGCGCCGGGGGTGATCTGTTCGCCGGCGATGAATCCGTCGCCCAGCCAGCGGTGCAGGGTGGAGGGGGCCAGGGCAAGTTGTGAGGCGGCGTCGGCCACGGTGAGCAGCTCTCCTTCCTGCGGGTCGTCGCTGGGCTGGTGGCTGGGAATGCCCCAGTGGTGTCGTAGTGACTGGACCCTACTGGCGGTGAACGACAGTTTCCGGGCGGTGCGCCTGCCTTGCCGGTTGAGGATCCCGGCGATTTTCGTGTCGGGGTAGTGCACGGCCAGGCGGCGGACCAACTCGATGGTGTCGTCGTCGGTGCGGATGGCGGGTGGCTTGCGTTTGATCGGTACGGACAGCTCGCTGATCGCGCCGCCTTTCCATCGCAGCACCAGGTCAGCGCGGCCTTCGGTGTGGTCGCGGTGCAGGCTGATGTTGACTTCCTCCAGCAGGGTGCGCAGCAGCTGTTTGCGGTCCTTATCGGTGGTGCTCGGCGTTGACCACACGCCGTCGAGGTCGTCGCCGAGGGCGAGAATCGCTTGTTTCTCTTGCGGGGTCAGGGTTTTCGGGCGGGCGGTGGCGCGGCGGGCGAGTTCGGCCTCCGCGTCGGCGACCTGTTGCAGGGCGTTGTTCCATTCGGTTTCCAGGCCCCGGGCGACCAACCGGTTGTGGGGTCGACGGCCCGGTAACGGCGTTCGGCTCGGCTGGCCTGGTAGCGGGCCTGTTCGACCTGTCGTCGCCACTGGGCCAGCGCGGCATCGTGGCCGTCTTCGAGTTGCTGGGCGGCGGCCAGGCAGGCTTGCAGCGCAGCGGGGGCCAGGGCGGCCAGAAACGCTTGTGTGACGGCGGCGTCGATGGCGACACCGCCGACGCGCAGGTGCCGGGTGCCGCGGCCCTCGACTAGCTGGCCGGTGCCGGTGCAGTAGTAGCCGGGCGTGGATTTGGACGGGCCGTCGTAGTAGACAGCGAGTTTGCGCCCACATCTGCCGCAGGTCGCTAGGCCTTGGAGCAGCGCGGCGCCTTCTCGAACCGCGCCGGTGCCGGGTTCGTGCGCCATCGGATGGATGTTGCCGCCGATGCGGACCTGGTTGGCCTGGTAGGTGTCCCAGTCGAGGTACCCGCGATGGTGATCTTTGATGAGCACCTCCCATTCGCCTTGCGGCAGCTTACGGCGACGGATTCGCATCTGGCCGTCCTCACCGACGTAGCGTTGCTGGCGGGTCTTGCCGAACACGTAGGCGCCCGCATAGGCGGGATGGGTGAGCACGTTGTGCACCGCGTGATAGGTCGGCTCGACCCAGATGATGTCGGTGCAGTGGAGATAGGCGGTCGGTTGCAGCGGAAACGTCAGGCCTTGGTCGCGCAGCCACAGCCACACACCCCGGACCGAGCCGGCCACGGCGAAGCGGTCGAAGATCGCGGTGATGACGCCGGTGACGGCCTCGTCGGGATGCCAGCGGATCTCTCCGTCGGCTTCTCCCCAGACCAGCCCGACCGGCAGGCCACGGCGCAGTTCGCCGCGGGCGGCCTTGTTCCGGATCCCCCCGTCGAGGCGGGCCCGCAGGATGTGCAGCTCGGCTTCGGACATGGTGCCCTTCATGCCCAGCACCAGGCGGTCGTTGAACAGCGCCGGGTGATAGACGCCGTCGGCGTCGGCGATCAACGTGTCGGTCATCCCGGCCAGGTCCAGCAGCCGGTACCAGTCGGCGTTGTTGCGGGCCAGCCGGGAGCACTCCAGCGACAGCACGATCCCGACCTGCCCGAGCCCGACTTGAGCGGCCAGTTCGGCGAACCCCGAGCGGCCCGCGGCGGAGGCACCACTGATCCCCAGGTCGTCGTCGATCACCCGCACTGTGCTGCGCGGCCAGCCCAGCGCCACGGCCCGGCCGGCCAGGTCGTACTGGCGCGCGGTGGATTCCCGGTTGCGATCGACCTGCGCCAGCGTCGATTGGCGCACGTAGACCATCGCGGCTCGCCGCAGGTGCGACGCGGTGACCTTCGGCTCACTCATCGCCCACCTCCCTGCCCGCCGACGTGGCCGCTTGGGCGATCAGCCGGGCCAGCAGCGTGATCGCCGCTGCGACCTGCGGCTGGGGAAGCTGGGCGAGAAGATCTGGGGGTGGCGCCGGAACCTGGTCCGGCAGCAGACTCAGCTGCACAGGCTGCACGGGAGTCCTCCTTGGACGGTGACTGCCGTGCAGCCTGTCCCTGCGGCTCTCGCCCCGAAAGGGCGGCAACCACCGCGCACGCGGCCAGCAAATCCGCCAACGATCCCAACGTCGCTGCGACGTCTTCGCCCGTCTCACCGTCCGCGTCCGCCCCACGCAGGTCGGTCCAGGCGGCCGGGACCAACGACTTGCTGCCATCGGGCAGCACTAGCAACAGCTCCAGTCGACCATGCCGACGCATCTGACCTAGTACCCGCAACGCCAGGCCCTCCAGCGGATGACGCCGGCGCGTGATCACCACCGACGTCACCGCCCCTCCACCCCGCCCACACCGACGGCACCTTCACCGCGGCCGTTCGCGCGCAACACCGCCGCGACGATCAAGCCAATGTTGGCCTCATCCAGCCCCGTGACAACCTCACCCAGATCGACCCCGACCCCCTCGGCCAGGCTCGCGGCGATCCGCAACACCTGCGCCTCACTGTCCGAGCATGGCAACCGACCCGCGTCCAGCGCCCTCGTCGCCGCCCGCCACCGCACCCAAGCCAGCACCCTCCCACCGGCCAGATCGCCCGCGGTGCCTACGAACCGGTCCACGAAATCAATACGACGCAACCACACCGCATGAGCGATCAGCAGCTCAACGGCCGCCACAGCGCACGACAAACCCTTCGCATGCGCCCGCAACCCCCCGGCGAGGTCCTCGATACGGGTAGTGAGTCGGGGATTCCTTCGACACGATCGACCACAACTTCCTCCTCGACAGGATCGGAACATTCCCCGCCAGGGAACAGATCCGCGGCTGGCTAAAAGCAGGAGTGGTCGACCGAGGCCGGTACGCACCCACCGAAGAGGGAACCCCTCAAGGGTCCTTATGCGCAGCTGCGCATAACGAGCCCTATGAGCAGCGCTGGGTTATGTGCAGTGCGCGGTGCTTGTCGCTGGTGGGGGCGGTGGTGGCGGTCGGAGGCTGCGCATAACCCGGGCGGACTCTGATCACGCGGCTCGGCATGGTGCCGGGCCTTCGTGATTGGAGG
>DASXOV010000191.1:0-6158 GCA_036494005.1 Pseudonocardiaceae bacterium
GATCGCTGTCGGTGACCAGACCAACCACGTCGCAGCCCTCGACGAAGTGCACCGACGGCAGCGCCCGCACTCGTTGCCGGATCTGGCCCTCCAGTAATGGCCGGCTGGCGCCCAGCCCGGGCAGGCCGACGTCGACTTGGCGCAGCCGCTGACCCGACAGCTGCCAGCGGATGCCGCCCAGAGTGTCTCCGACCTCGGCGCCGGCCTGCACCACCTGCTCGGTGAAGCCGGGGAACAGTTCGTCGAGCAACTCCCGGCCGCAGGCGTGCAGGGCGTGCAGGTGATGGTCGTGCGGCACTCCTCGGCGGTGCGCCATGCCGTGCGGCAGAATGTCCCGGTCGACCACCGTTACGCGGTCGTAGGCACCGGCCAGGACGCGGGCGGTCAGCAGCCCGGCCATGCTCGCTCCGAGGACGACTGCGTGGTCACCGATCGTGCTGGTCTTCATGGTGATCTCCTCTGGTGGTGGGGTGCCTAGGAGGAGGGTGCGGGTTATCCGGCGCCGCGATGCGAGTAGTCGACTACCCAGATTTGCCCCTGGGCGGGGCCCCCAGCCGGGGCAGTGGCCGCGGAGCAGAGCGGCGAGTTCAGTGCGGTCTGAGCCGTCGTGCCCGGTCTGCCGGAGCACCCGGCGCGCCCGCAGGATGGGCCGTCGGTCGAGCGGGGTGGCGGGCCATCCGCCGGAAGCGGGCCCGCAGTCGCGGACGCTTCAGCTCCTCATCCCTGATTCCAGCTCGGATTTAAGGCGGCGCAACGTTTCCCGCATACCCTCCCGGTTGACCTCCGGGCGCATGGTCGCAGACCTGCCGGTGAAGATCCGCCCTAGCACCGTCGCCCCGCGATCGCGTCTGTCCATCCAGTATTCGGTGACCGCGGTGCCACCCTCGGCAGGCGCGAACCGGTACCCCCAGCGAGCCACGGGAAAGCCGAAGGTGGTCACATCGAACGCAAACTCCACACTGGGATCAGCCACCCGCACCTGGCACGTGCTGAACCAGACGAACGGCCCGCTCCTGTTCCATCCGATGAACCGAGCAGGTCTGCCGTTTTCCTTGCGCCAGATCCATACCGCGAAACATTCGGGGCTCCAGCGAGCCATTCGGCGTACGTCCGCCACCGCAGCAAATACCTCAGCCGGGGGCGCGGCTACCACGACGCGCTCCTCAACTCCGGTCGATGTGCCTTGAAGTCGCCTTGCCTCGTCGCTCATGACATCCTCCTCGTCGCTCGGCGTCGAGTGACCGATGCGTGCGACAAGAGTGCACGCGGTGGGCCGCGACCAGGCAAGTAGTCGACTACTCGGATCGACGGGTACCTGTTTCCTCCGGCCTGGGGTGTACTACGCCGGCTGAGCTGGTCCTCGCAACCCGGCCGGTGGTCTGCGAAGCTCCGTGGTGATGACCGATGACGTGGCGGAACTGACCGTCCCCGATGCTGCCGCTTGGCGGGTGTGGCTGGGTGAGCACCACGCGAGCCCGGCCGGGGTGTGGCTGGTGCTGGCCAAGAAGGGCACCACCGAACCGACCAGTCTCACCTACGACCAGGCGCTCGACGAAGCGCTCTGCCACGGCTGGATCGACGGCCAGACGCAGCGCCGGAACGCGGCCACCTACCGCCAGCGCTTCACCCCCCGGCGGGCCCGCAGCCCGTGGTCGGCACGCAATACCGGGATCATCACCCGCCTGGTCGCCGATGGCAGGATGCACCCGGCGGGCCTGATCGAAGTCGAGCGCGCCAAGGCCAACGGCCGCTGGGACGCGGCCTACGCCGGGCCGGCCGCCATCGAGGTGCCTGCCGACCTGGCCGCGGCTCTGGCCGCGGAACCCGGGGCAGCGGCGATGTTCGAGATCCTGACCAGCCAGAATCGCTACGCCGTTCTCTACCGGGTCGGGAGCGCCAAGCGCCCCGACACCCGGGCCCGGCGCATTGGGCAGTTCGTGGCCATGCTCGCCCGCGGCGAGACCGTCTACCCGCAGAAGCGGACCCTCGCCGGCCAGTCACCTGCCGACCGTGGCGATGAGTTTTCTGTCGGACCGGCGTCCTAGGGTCACGGGGCAGGGACTTGAGTTCAACCAGCGTCGGCCTGGCCGCGTGGAAGGAAACGACATGGGACAACCGGTAGTGCACTTCGAGGTCCTGGGCAGGGACGGCGTTGCGCTGCAGTCCTTCTACTCCGACCTGTTCGGGTGGAAGATCGATACCAACAATCCGATGAACTACGGGACGGTGCAAACCGACGGCTCCGGAATCGGTGGCGGGATCGGAGTCGGGCCGGAGGGATATCCCGGTCACGTCACCTTCTACATCGAGGTGCCCGACGTCGAGGCGGCGCTGGCCAAGGCGGAGAGCCTGGGCGGGTCTCGGGTGATGGGCCCGGAGAAGGTCATGGATCAGCTCGAACTGGGGATGTTCAACGACCCGGAAGGGCACCTGATCGGCGTGGTCAAGAGCGCATAGCAGGGCTGAGGGCACGACAACGAAGGGCGCTGCTGCGTGCGGGGCCTCTTGCCCTGCGCACCGTACGGTAGGGGGGCGTGGCGGTGCTGACCTGCACCGTAGGCTCCGGTGATGCTCACCGTCCCACGGCGGCTCCTGCTGGTGCACGCTCATCCTGACGACGAGACACTGTGGAGCGGCGGCATGATCGCCCGATACGCCGCCGCCGGCGTCGAGGTGACCCTGGTGACCTGCACACTCGGGGAGCAGGGTGAGGTGATCCCGGCCGAGCTGCACGATCTGGCCGCGGACCGGGCCGACCAGCTCGGCGGTTACCGGGTGGCCGAGCTGCGGGCGGCCTGTGCCGCGCTCGGCGTCACCGACCAGCGGTTCCTCGGTGGGGTCGGGCGGTGGCGGGACTCCGGGATGGTCGTCGAACCCGGTGCCCGGGCGAGTACGCCGACGGACGTTCATCCGCGGGCGTTCGCGGCCGGTGATCTCGCCGAACAGGTGGACGCGCTGGCCACGGTACTGGCTGAGGTCCGGCCGCAGGTCGTGGTGACCTACGGCCCGGACGGCGGTTATGGACACCCCGACCACGTCCGGGCACACCAGGTCACCATGGCCGCGGTGGCCCGGATTCCTGCGGTGGCCCGGGTGTTCTGGGTGGTGCAGCCTCGCTCGGCACTGGCCGAGGGCATCGCCGCGCTGCGGGCGATGCCGGGTCTGCCGTTCGCGGTTCCTGAGCTCGACGGGCTGCCCGGGGTCACCGACGGTGAGGTCACCACCCGGCTGGACGTCGCCGCACACCGGGCTGCGGTAATCGCGGCGACCCGCGCGCACGGCACCCAGGTCAGCGTCTGGGTCGACGGCCCGCACCAGGCCTTCGCGCTGTCCGACGGGGTTGCCCGGCCGGTTCTCGACACGGAGTACCTCACTCTGGCGCGCGGTCCGGCGCCGGGTGCGCACGACGACCTGTTCTGCGGGCTCCCCGCTCCGGCGCCGCGATGAGGCTCGTCGTGCTGGTGGCCCTGGTACTCGACGCGATCATGCTGGCCGCGACCGAGGAGTTGTTCCTGCCACTGCGGATCGGCGCGGTGCCCATCCCCGTGACGATCCTGCTCGCCGCGGTGACGACGCCGTGGCTGGTGCGCAGCGCGGCCGCGTTGTGCGGGCCGTCCGCCGCCGCTCTCCCGTTGGTAGCCTGGGTGACCGCCATGCTGGTGTTCGGGTTCGGTGGCCCGGGTGGGGACATCCTGCTGCCCGCGGACTGGCGTTCGTTGCTGCTGCTCAGCGCGGGCATATTCCCCGGTGCGGTGGAGGTGGGCCGCGCACTGGCGAGGGGTCTGCAGGTGGGGGAGGGCCTCGGACGAGGATAGTGATGGTGGGGTCGTTGGTCGTCGGCTGAGCGACCGGAGATACTGTGCTGGTAGACGGACACGCGTCCGTCCGGGTATCGCGAGTGAGGAGCAGGAGAGCCCCCGTGACCTATGTGATCGCTGAGCCCTGCGTCGATGTGCTGGACAAGTCGTGCATCGAGGAATGCCCCGTGGACTGTATCTACGAGGGTGACAGGATGCTCTACATCCATCCTGACGAGTGCGTCGACTGCGGTGCCTGCGAGCCGGTCTGCCCGGTGGAGGCCATCTACTACGAGGACGACGTGCCCGATCAGTGGAAGGAATACACCAAAGCGAACGTGGACTACTTCAAGCAGCTGGGATCGCCGGGAGGGGCCTCCAAAGTCGGTAAGGTCGCCGACGACCCTCAGTGGATCAAGGATCTGGCCCCGCAGGGCGAGGAGTGAAGCGAGGATGACTTCGGGCGCGGTGCGCCTGGAGCTTCCCGCGTTTCCCTGGGACAGCTTGGACGGTGCGGCCCGCCGCGCGGCGCAGCATCCGGGTGGTGCGGTCGACCTGTCCGTCGGTACCCCGGTGGACCCGGTCCCGGACGTGGTGCGGGCCGCGTTGCAGTCGGTGTCGGACCTCTCCGGATATCCCGCCACGCACGGCACGCGGGAACTCCGCGAGGCTGCTGTGGGCGCGTTGCGACGGCGCCACGACGTGACCGGCGTCGCCGTCGACGCGGTGCTGCCCACCATCGGGTCCAAGGAGCTGGTCGCCTGGCTGCCGACGTTGCTCGGTCTCGGTCCCGGTGACCTGGTCGTCCTGCCTGAGCTCGCCTATCCCACCTACGATGTCGGCGCCCGGCTGGCCGGTGCGACCCCGGTGCGCCTCGCCGACGGCGATCCCGCTCCACGGGGAACCCGGCTGCGCTGGGTCAACTCGCCGTCGAATCCCACCGGCGCCGTCGCGTCCGCCGAGCTGCTCGCCGCCCTGCTGGACCAGGCCAGGCGGATCGGCGCCGTGGTCGCCTCCGACGAGTGCTACCTGGATCTGGGCTGGCAGTCGACGCCGGTGTCCACCTTGCACCCGCAGGTGTGTGCCGGTGAGCACGACGGTGTATTGGCGGTGCACTCGCTGTCCAAATCATCCAACCTGGCCGGCTACCGGGCCGGTTTCGTCGCCGGCGACCCCGACCTGATCGCCCGCCTGCTTGCGGTGCGCAAGCACGCCGGGATGATCGTCCCCCGGCCGGTGCAGCAGGCGATGGTGGTCGCACTGTGCGACGACACGCACATCGCGGAGCAGCGTGCCCGGTACGCCCGGCGCCGCGACGCGCTGACACCGGCGTTGCGGGGCGCCGGACTGCGGGTGGAGCACTCCGACGGCGGTCTGTATCTGTGGTGCACGGCGGGCCAGCCCTGCCGGGACACCGTGGCCCGGCTCGCCGAGATCGGGATCCTTGTCGCACCCGGTGACTTCTACGGACCAGCGGGGGCCCAGCACGTGCGGGTCGCGCTGACCGCGACCGACGAGCGGATCTCGGCCGCGGTGTCCCGGCTGGCCGAACTCAACCTCCGAGGGGTGTTCACCGGCTCTGGATGATGCCCTGCGCCAACGTGGCGGCGCCGTCTTCGTCGTAACGATCAAGCCCCGCTGATCGCAGCCTCGGCAAGACGCTGCACATCGGCATGGTCGTCGACGATCCAGGTACACCGGAACGATTCTTCTGCGCGCCGGAGGTCAGCGCTGTCGTACCGATCCCCTCAATTGACCTCCGCCGAGGGATTCGACTCCGGGTCCTGCTCGGTCCGCACGCGGCCGAGCGTCTCATCGACCATGCCCGACAGCGCTATGCCGCGCTATGCCGCCGCCCACCGGGTGGAGACTGGGCAAGCAATCCGAGCGATGCCCGTGCTCCGGACTCCCACCAGCGACCCCGGGCAGGGAGGGCCGATGTGATCGAATATCCCGGCCCGCCTACGCCCTGGCCGCCGACTCCCTCGCCGGGCTCGGCATCCCCGCCACCGCGGGATTTGGCGTCGACTACAGCGGTCTGCACGCCACCGACGAACGCATCCGGCTCGACACCATCCCGACCGTTCAGGCCGTGTACCACAGCACTGTGCTGACCCTGCTCACCGCGGCCGGCGACCCCTGACTCAGGAGTGCAGTGCCTGCTCGGCCCGTTGCTGCACCTGCTGCCAGGCCGTCGGCCAGGCGTTCCGCATCTCCAGCCGGCTGAGGTCCTCGCGCTCGATCAGCCGTCCGGCGGCGAACACCACGTCGAAGTCGACGACGTTGCCGAAGGCGTCCAGCAGTGCCCGGACCCGCTCCTGGGCCACGCAGGCGTCCTGGTGTTCACCGAGCACGTCCTGC
>DASXOV010000192.1:0-3747 GCA_036494005.1 Pseudonocardiaceae bacterium
CGACGGAGGAGCAGATGGTGAAGAAGCGGAAGGTCGGCAACCTGCTGGCGCTGGCTGTGCTGTCCTACCTGACTCAGCGGCCCATGCATCCGTACGAGCTGAGCCGCACCCTGCGTGACAACGGGGACGCCCGCAGCATCAAGTTCACCCACGGCTCGCTGTACATGGTGGTCCAGCAGTTGACCAAGGCCGGGTTCATCACAGCACAGGAAACCAGCCGCGAGGGACAGCGCCCGGAACGCACCGTGTACGCCCTCACCGAGGACGGCAGCCAGGAGCTACGCGACTGGCTGCGCGAACTGGTCGAGGAACCGCGACACGAGTACCCGCACTTCGTGGCCGCGCTCTCGCTGATCGCGGCGCTGCCACCCAGCGTGGTTCTCCCGTTGCTGTGCAGGCGGCTGGATCGGCTCACCGAGCAGCGCACCGAGATCCGCACCCTGATCGACGACACCCTGGGCAAGGGCGTGCCCGGGCTGTTCCTCGTCGAGGAGGAGTACCGGCTCGCCCTGCTGGCGGCCGAGTCGTCGTTCGTCGAGCGGTTCATCGCACAGATCACCGATCCGGAGACAGAGTGGAGTCGCGGCTGGGCCGAGTTCCACGGTGAGCCCGCTCCCGCTGACGAAAGCACTGAAGAGAGGCAGCAGTCATGACCCACACCCGCACCGCGCTGGTCATCGGCGGCGGAATCGCCGGCCCGGTCGCCGCACTGGCGCTGCAGAAGGCCGGCATCCAGGCCACCGTGTACGAGGCGTACGACAGCCCAGCCGACGGGGTCGGTGGCGGGCTGAGCATCGCATCGAACGGCCTGACCGCGCTGGGCCTGCTCGGAGCCGACGAGGCCGTGCAGCGCATCGGCACCCCGATGACGGCCATGGTCATCCAGAGCTGGACCGGCAAATGGCTCGCCGAGTTCGGCGGCCTGCCCGGTCTGCCGACCACCCAGTTCGTCTGGCGCCCCGAGCTGTACCGGGCACTCTACGACGAGGCGGCCCGCGGCGGCATCCGGATCGAGCACGGCAAACGGCTGATCGACGTCACCGACACCGGTGAGGTCGTGACCGCGCACTTCGCCGACGGCACCCGGGCCAGTGCCGACATCCTGGTCGGAGCCGACGGCATCCGGTCCACGGTCCGGTCGTTGATTGACCCGGCCGCTCCGCAACCTCGCTACGCAGGCCTGCTCAACTTCGGCGCCTGGATGAAGGCGACCGGGCTGGCCTCCACCGGCGGCACGATGTACATGATCTTCGGTAAGCAGGCCTTCTTCGGTTACCAGATACTCGACGACGGCAGCGGTGGATGGTTCGTCAACCTGCCGCACCAGGCGCCGTTGAGTCTGGTGCAGGCCCGGGCGGTGACCACTGAGCAGTGGCGGGCGGTGCTGTGCGACGCGTTCGCCGGCGACCGCACCCCCGCGCTGGACCTGGTGCGGCGAACCGAGCCGGCCGACCTGCTGGTCGTCGGCCCGATGGAGGACATCCCGACCGTGCCCACCTGGAGCAACGGCCGGACGGTGCTGATCGGCGACGCCGCGCACGCCACCTCACCCAGTTCAGGGCAAGGTGCGTCTTTGGCCATCGAAAGCGCGGTCCAACTCGCCCGCTGCCTGCGCGACCTACCCCACCAGCAGGCGTTCGCCGCGTACGAGCAGCTGCGCCGGGCCCGGGTCGAGAAGATCATCGCCATGGCCGCGCGGACCAACAGCGACAAGGCCGCGGGTCCGATCGCCCGGGTGCTTCGCGACCTGGTGCTGCCGGTTGCGATGAAGCTGCTGGCCAAACCGGAGAAGACGGCCTGGCAGTACGACTATCGGATCGACTGGGATGCCCCGGTCACCGGCGTCGCGCATCACCGCTCGCTCCGTTCCGAGGTGGCGTAGATGTGATCCACGAAGATGCGGAGAACGTTCGCGATCTCTGCGCGAAGTTCCGCGTGGGAAACCACCCCGTCGGGTCCGACAGAGTCTCGGGGTACGAAGAGGTCTGCGCACGCTGACTCGACCACCGTCGCGCCCACATAGCTCAGCACAGTGGCCAGCGATGCGGCGGCGTTCATGCCGCGGCCCTGCGCGGCCACGTTGATCCACGCGACCGGCTTGCCATAGATCTCGCCGCCACCCACTGTCCAGTCGAGCAGGTTCTTGAAACTGCCGGGCAGCGCGCCTGCGTACTCGGGAGTGCAGAACAACACGCCGTCCGCCGCGGCGATCTGCTCACGGAGATCGGCCACCGCCGGGGGCAGCGGGTCATGATCGTCATCGGGGTTGAAGGCGGGCAGTTCGGCCAACCGGTCGTACAGGACGGCGGTCACGTCCTTCGGCGCGGCCACCTGCGCGGCACGTAGCGTTGCCGTGTTGGTGGATCCGCTGCGGGTACTTCCTGACACGAGCAAGATCCGTGTAGGTGCGGTCATGGCAATTCCTCCCTGGAGGTCGCTGGGTCCCGGAGGAACAGCGTGGCGGCGATGCCCACCACGCACAGGATTGCGGACACCGTGGCGGCGGTGTCCCACCCGCTCACGAACTCCAGGGTCGACGGCTGGGCCGAGGACGGAACGGCCAGGGCGACCACGATCGCGACTCCGGCGGCACCGCCGAGATACCGCGCCGTGTTGTTCGCCCCGCTGCCCAGGCCCGGCCGATTCGCCGGTGCCGATGCCACCGCGAGCTGCCCGAGGGCCGCATTCGTCAGCCCCGTCCCGAGGCCTGTGACGATCATGCCGGGCAGCAGCGCATTCCAGCCTCCGTCCGGGGACAGTCGCGCCAGCCACAGCAGTCCGAGCACACACCCGGCGAGCCCGAGGACGAGCCGGTGCCGGGTGGTCACGCGCGGCGACAGCCGGTGTGCGTGCCACGACACCACCGCGCTGGTGGCTGACCAGGCACCGAGCAGGGCCGAACTGGCCAGCGCCGACAAGCCGAGCGCCCGTTCGAAGAAACTGGGCGCGTAGCTCATCAGCGCGATGGTGGTCAGGCCGACCACGAGGGCGCCGAGCAGGGAGGTCAGGAAACTCGGGTGGCGCAGCAGACGCAGGTCGAACATCGGCTCGCCGCGCCGGGTCTCGAGCGCAGCGAACGCCGCGATGCACACCAGCGCGACGGTGAGGAGCACCAGGGTCGAGGTCGACGACCAGCTCTGCCGTCCGGTGATCAGCGCCGCGGTGCTTGCCGCCATCCCGCCGGCGAGTGTCGCCGCGCCCACGATGTCGGGGCGGCGCCGCTGCGGTGATCGCGATTCGGCGAGGGTCCCCGCCCAGAGCGCCACCACCGCCAGCAGGACGGCTTCGAGCCAGTAGGCGACCCGCCAGTCTCCGGAGCGGGCCAGCGCGGACGACAACAGTGGCCCGGCCGCGATGCCACCGCCGAGCGCCGCGCCCCAGATCCCGGTCGCTCTGACCCGCGCCCGTCCCGCCGGGTAGGCATGCCCGACCAGGGCCAAGGCCGCCGCCAGCACCGCCGCCCCGGCCACCCCCTGGGCGATCCGAGCCGCCACGAACACCCCCATGGATGGTGCGACAGCCGACGCCGCGGTGGTCACGGCCAGCGCGACCATGCCGGTGCGCAGAGTCCGTCGGCGTCCGACCTGATCGGCCACCGTTCCGGCAGTCAGCAGCGCGGCGGCCAGCCCGAGGCTCATCGCGCTGAGTGCCCACGTCTGCCAGGCGACGGAGGCCCCGAATGTCGAGGCAGTGTCCTTGATGGTGGGCACCACCGCCGTGAAGTCGACCAGTACCAACAGGGTGGCC
>DASXOV010000193.1:0-6090 GCA_036494005.1 Pseudonocardiaceae bacterium
GGAAAGGTGCAAACGTGTCCGGGGACGCCGTGACGGCGCTTGACAGGGTGTTCGCCCTGGCCACGTTCGTCGGCAAGTTGATGCAGGAGGCGCTAGCCGAACGCGGGTTGACCCCAGCCCGGGCCGAAGTGCTCGTCGTGCTCAACCAGCACGGCGCACTGGTGCAACGAGAGCTCAGCCAGGCGCTGCACTGCACGCCCCGGCACGTGACCGCGCTGATCGACACCCTGGAAGCTCAGGGCTGGGTCACCCGTAGCCCACATCCGACTGATCGCCGGGCAATCCTGGTCACCTTGACCACCAAGGGAACGGCAGCCGCGGCCCGAATGGAGCGGGAACGGCAGCAAGCCGCTCAGGCCTTGTTCGCCGACCTGCCCGCCAGGGACCTGGCCGGCTTCGTGGCGGTGGCTGATCATGTGTTACGTCAGGTCGGCAACCCCTATCCGGTCCAGGAGGGCGTCACCACACAGCAATGAGGCGAATCGGCATCCGATCCCGATCGCCGGGACGCGATCAGCGACTCCCCTTGCCTCCGGCCCGATGGTTAGGTGACGATATGCGCATGAGGCGCGCCCTGCTCGAGCAGTTCTGGCCGAGCAGACGTATGCACGCCTACGACGAGCTGTGTAGCAGGGCCGCGCGTCGGCGCACGCCCTGAGCTTCCCGCCCGCGCGGCCGCTCCCGGTGCCCTTTACCCCTTGAACACCAGGAGTCTGTGTGTCTGTCACCGATGAACTGCTCGCCAACAATGCCCGCTACGCCGAGAGCTTCCGGGGTCCGCTGCCGCTGCCGCCCGCCAAGCACGTCGCGGTGGTCGCCTGCATGGATGCCCGGCTCAACGTCTACGGCATCCTCGGCCTCAACGAGGGCGAGGCGCACGTGATCCGGAATGCGGGCGGTGTGGTCACCGACGACGAGATTCGCTCGCTGGCGATCAGCCAGCGGCTGCTCGGCACCCAGGAAATCGTCCTCATCCACCACACCGACTGCGGGATGCTCACTTTCACCGACGATCAGTTCAAGAAGTCCATCCAGGACGACACGGGAATCAAGCCGGCGTGGGCTGCCGAGGCGTTCCCCGACCTCGACGACGACGTCCGGCAGTCGATCGCCCGGATCAAGGCGAGTCCGTTCGTTCCGAACAAGGACAACGTCCGCGGCTTCGTTTTCGACGTGGCCACCGGGAAGCTCAACGAGGTCATCTGACCACTGCGCGGCGAGGGTTGGTGGCTCTTGAAGAGCCACCAACCCGGTCAGCCGCCCAGCGCGCGAACCACGCGGGAGGGCGAGGGCCTGCCGAGCCGGCCCGCCATCCATGTGCTGGTGTGCACCAGTGCGTCGAGGTCGACCCCGTGCTCGATGCCGAGCCCGTCCAGCATCCAGACCAGGTCCTCGGTGGCGAGGTTGCCGGTGGCCGACTCCGCGTAGGGGCATCCGCCCAGCCCGCCCGCCGCGGCGTCCACACAGCTCACTCCGGCGTGCAGCGCGGCGAGGGTGTTGGACAACGCTTGCCCGTAGGTGTCGTGGAAGTGCACGGCGAGCGCCGGGATCCCCACCCCGGAACTGGTCAGGCTCTCCAGCAGTGCCGTGACGTGACCCGGGGTCGCCACGCCGATGGTGTCACCGAGGGAGAGCTGATCACAGCCCATGTCCAGCAGCCGGTGCGCGACCGCCGCCACCTGCTCCACCCCGACGGCGCCCTCCCACGGGTCGCCGAAGCACATCGACACGTACCCGCGCACCCCGAGCCCCTCCGCGCGCGCCCGGCCGACCACCGGTGCGAACATCCCGAACTGCTCGTCCAGACTCCGATTGAGATTGCGCCGGGCGAAGCTCTCAGTGGCGGAGGCGAAGATCGCGATCTCGGTGACCCCCGCAGCCAGTGCCCGGTCCAGCCCCCGGCCGTTGGGCACCAGCACCGGGTAGCGCACGCCGGCCCGGCGGTTCAGCAACGTCAGCAGCTCCGCGGCGTCGGCCAGCTGCGGCACCCAGCGGGGGTGCACGAAACTGGTCGCCTCCAGTACCGCCAGCCCGGCGTCGGCCAACCGGTCCAGGAACTCGGCCTTGACCTCGGCGGACACCACCACCGACTCGTTCTGCAGCCCGTCGCGCGCGGCGACCTCCCAGATCATCACCTGCTCGGGCAACCCGTCCGCACGGTGCCGGTCGGGCAGCCCGGCCTGTCTGACCCCCATCTCAGCGCCGGCTCGTCCAGTCGGACCCGTCCGGGTCGATGTCCTGGTGCAGCAACGAGTGCACCCGTTCGACCTGCGGGATGTCGTCGAACTCCAGTGGCTCGTCAGATGCCGACTCGATGCTCAGCGTTCCGCAGCCCAGCATCCGCTCCACCAACGTGTGCCGGAACTGCACGCTGTTGATCCGGTTGACCGGGATGTCGATGCCGCTGCGGGACAGCACACCCTCCCGGACAAGCACCCGTCTGGTGGTGAGCACGAAGTGGGTGGTGCGCCAGCGCAGCAGCGGCGCCAGGGTCAGCCAGATCACCCCGATCCCGCCGAGCACGGCCAGCGCGATCCAGGCCGGGAACGCCCAGGGCTGCCGGGCGACCAGAGCGGCCAGATAAGCGCACAGCGCGACGATGAGCAGGAAGGCCAGCACCGGCAGGACCAGCATCTTCCAGTGCGGATGCTTGTGGAGCACCACCCGTTCGTCGGGCCTGAGCAGATCGTCCGGATACGGCACCCCTCCTCCTTTCACCACCGGTCACGGTACCGCTGATCCGGGCGATACCGACGCCGGTACTGTGCGGGCAGCGGGCTCGCCGCATGAGTAATGCCCACACGGCAATAGAGAGCGGAGGCCGTTGCGAGTCATCTCCTCGAAATGGTGTCCCCTCGACCGGCCAGGGTGATGTAAAGAATGTACTCATTCGGGCGTATAGGGATCCCATCACCGACATCGAACAGGAATAACCGACTCCAGCCGGTCCTACCGCTGGTGAGCGACCCGCACGTGGGTCACATCGCCGGCCGCAACCGCGACGTGCTGTCCGCCGGACAGCACGACAAGCCGACCCGCGCTATCCACATCGTCCGCGTTGCCAGTCAGCGCGGGTTGCCCCGGCAGTTCCACTCGGACGCAGTGGCCCAGGGTCGCGCAATGCGTCCGGTAGGCCTCCCGCAGACCAGCCGAAACAGGATCGCCTCGGTGCCCGCACCATGCCCGC
This sequence comes from Pseudonocardiaceae bacterium, assembly GCA_036494005.1. Taxonomy (GTDB): domain Bacteria; phylum Actinomycetota; class Actinomycetes; order Mycobacteriales; family Pseudonocardiaceae. Next base: position 3,188 of record DASXOV010000193.1, read on the forward strand.
AAGTCAGTGTCCAATGTGCGCAGCAACTCCCGCAATAGCACGTCGCGGTCCGTGCAGGCGGCCCGCTCGATAGCCAGTGAGGTGGCGTGCGGCACCGGCAGCTCGTCCGGATGCACCGTGACATTGAGGCCGATGCCGAGCACCACGGAAGGTCCGGGGGCCACCTCGGCGAGGATCCCGGCGGCTTTGCGCCCGCCGGCACCGAGTAGCAGGTCGTTCGGCCATTTCAGCGCGGCCGGGACGGCTCCGAGCGCGCTGACCGTCCGGCACAGCGCAACACCCGCCAGCAGCGACAGCCAGGCCCACCGGGCTTGGGGCACCTCGGTGGGCCGCAGCAGCACCGACAACACCAGCCCGGAGCGGGCGGGTGCCACCCAGCTGCGTGCCAGCCGCCCTCGGCCGGAACTCTGGTGCTCGGCGACAAGCACCGTGCGGTCCGGAGCACCCGCTCGAGCCGCCTCGGCCAGCGCGGTATTCGTCGAGGGCACTGACTCGACGACGTCCAGCGCGGCGTACGGCCCGCCCGGCGCTACCAGGACATGGCGCAGCGCGGCCACGCTCAGCGGCGAACGCACGGACCCAGCGCGACCAGGGGGACCGGCGGGAACACGCGACACGCGCGGCAACGCTACTCGGTGCCATCACCGCGACGCGGGGCTGCTCGCATCGTCACACTCACGTGCGGTGTGGTGCCCGTCCCGGGGCACCCTCCTAGGGTGGCGCCCATGAGCAGCGCCACCGAGCCGATCGGCCCAGCCCCGGTCAGTGCAGCCCCGACCAGTGCAGCCTCCCGTGACGAGCCGGACATCCACACCACTGCGGGCAAGCTTGCGGACCTGTACCGGCGCAATGACGAGGCGGTGCACGCCGGGTCGGCCCGCGCGGTGGCGCGGCAGCACGCGAAGGGCAAGAAAACCGCCCGCGAACGGATCGAGCTGCTGCTGGACCCCGGCTCGTTCATCGAGCTCGACGAGCTGGCCCGGCACCGCTCCACCAACTTCGGGCAGGACGCCAACCGGCCCTACGGTGACGGCGTCGTCACCGGCCACGGCACTGTCGACGGACGGCCGGTGTGCGTGTTCAGCCAGGACGTGACGGTGTTCGGCGGCAGCCTCGGTGAGGTGTACGGCGAGAAGATCGTCAAGGTGATGGACCTGGCGATCAAGATCGGCTGCCCGGTGATCGGGATCAACGACGGTGGCGGCGCCCGGATCCAGGAGGGCGTGGTCGCGCTCGGCCTGTACGGGGAGATCTTCCTGCGCAATGTGCGCAGCTCCGGGGTGATCCCGCAGATCTCGCTGATCATGGGTCCGTCGGCCGGCGGCGCGGTGTACTCCCCGGCACTCACCGACTTCACCGTGATGGTGGACAAGACCAGCCACATGTTCATCACCGGGCCGGACGTGATCAAGACGGTGACCGGCGAGGACGTCGACATGGAGGAGCTGGGCGGCGGCCGGGCGCACAACTCCAAGTCCGGCGTGGCGCACTACCTGGCCGACGACGAGGACGACGCGCTCGCCTACGTCAAGGAGCTGCTGTCGTTCCTGCCGTCCAACAACCTGTCCGAGCCGCCGGCGTTCGCGGCCGCCGAGCCGGTCGAGGGGTCCATCACCGACGGGCTCACCGAGACCGACCTGGAGCTGGACACCCTCATCCCGGACTCGCCGAACCAGCCCTACGACATCCGCGAAGTGATCAGCCGGGTGGTCGACGAGGGCGAGTTCCTCGAGGTGCACAGCCTGTTCGCGCCGAACATCGTGGTCGGTTTCGGCCGCGTCGAGGGACAGAGCGTCGGCGTGGTGGCCAACCAGCCCACCCAGTTCGCCGGCTGCCTGGACATCGACGCCTCCGAGAAGGCGGCCCGGTTCGTCCGCACCTGCGACGCGTTCAACATCCCGGTGCTGACCTTCGTCGACGTGCCGGGCTTCCTGCCGGGCACCGAGCAGGAGTGGAACGGGATCATCCGGCGCGGCGCGAAGCTGATCTACGCCTACGCCGAGGCCACCGTCCCCAAGGTCACCGTGATCACCCGCAAGGCCTACGGCGGTGCCTACGACGTAATGGGGTCCAAGCACCTCGGCGCCGACGTCAACATCGCCTGGCCGACCGCCCAGATCGCGGTCACCGGTGCGCAGGGCGCGGTGAGCATCCTGTACCGCAAGGACCTCAAGGAGCTGGCCGGCGACGAGCTGGCCGCCAAGCGCTCCGAGCTGCAGCAGGACTACGAGGACACCCTCTGCAACCCCTACATCGCGGCCGACCGCGGCTACATCGACGGGGTCATCCCGCCGTCGCACACCCGGGGCCACGTCGGCCGGTCGCTGCGTCTGCTGGCCACCAAGCGGGAGGCCGCGCCGGCCCGCAAGCACGGGAACATCCCCCTGTGAGCGACTCGGCGGGCGACTCGGCGGGCGACCCGGCGGAGCCCGGGCAGACCGAGGAGGCGACCCCGGAGCAGCGGCGCGCGCTGTTCCGGGTGGTCCGGGGCGAACCGGACGACATCGAGGTGGCCGCGCTCGCCGTGGTGCTGGCGGCGGCCGCATCGGCGGGTTCGGCGGCCGAGTCGGGCGGCACCCGGCGCATCAGCGTGTGGACGGAGCGCCAGTCGATGCTGCGCCAGCAGCTGCACCCGGGCCCCGGCGCCTGGCGGAACTCCACCCTGCCGCGCTGACCCACACGGGATCCGGGCTCACCGAGAGCTACCCCGGCCCCCTGTTACCGAGCTGCACAGGAGGCAGGCTCAGCGCGCCGAAAACCTGCCGGTTGTGCAGCTCGGTAACAACAGAGCGGTTTCGCCGAGATCGACCGGAGGGTCGCCTCGGCCATGATCGAACAGCCCTCACGTCGATCTCGACGGCGGGCGACCGGCGCTGTTGCGTATTCCTACGCAGAGCAAAGCG
>DASXOV010000194.1:0-55421 GCA_036494005.1 Pseudonocardiaceae bacterium
CGCACACCGGGCTCCGACCAGCACGGATGAGGTTATCGGCAAGGGCAGGCCCGCTACAGCATCAAACACGCCGAAATGCTCAATACTGAACCGCATATCCGCTGGTCAGGGTGTCGCAGTTCTGTTGTGTGCCCCCGGCAGGATTCGAACCTGCGCTCCCGCCTCCGGAGGGCGGTGCTCTATCCCCTGAGCTACGGGGGCGTCCCCACTCGCGGCGCCCAAGAGAGCGTACCGTACTGTCCGCCGGCGTCGGCGATCCGCCGGGGTGGGCTTCGGGGGGTCATCGACCGGAAGCCGTCTGGAGTTGCCCGCTTGCGGGTGGACCTCTAACGCACCACCATGATCGGACAGACTTCCAGCCCTGTTAGGGGAGGCTGCGTGTACGACGACTATGCCCGCGACTACGACCGGACCCGACAGATACCGGGCGCGTCGGGCTCGGAGCCGCGCCTCGATGTCAAGAAACTGTATTCCGGCGGTGTGACGACCGCGATCATCGCCGCGCTGGTGGCTTTCGTCGGGCTGCTGGTGGCCCGGGGAATCTTCGGGATCCCGGTTCTCGCCCCGACCGACGCCGGCCTGATCGGCGACGCGACGACGGTGGGTCTGTGCTCGCTGGCCGCACTGTCGGCCCTGGTCGGCACGCTGCTGCTGCACCTGATGTTGCTAGGCGTGCCGAAGCCGGAGACCTTCTTCACCGCAATCGGCTGTCTGGTGACGCTGGCCGTCGCTCTTCAGCCTTTCACCACCACGTCCACGATGGCCGTCAAGATCGCCACGATGCTGGTTTATCTGGCCACCGGGCTGGCCATCGTGGTGTCGCTGAACAGCGTGGTCAGCTACGCCAACCGCTAGACCGAACGCACCCAGCGGTCCGCGGGCCGCTGGGTGCTCAACGTGGCCTGGTCAGCTCGGCGACGGCAGCGGCCGTGCGCCGTCCTGGGTGATCAGTGTCGTCAGGTACTGGGCCTCGGCGGTCTGCGAGACGAGGATCTTCTCGGCCAGATTGCGCACCTGAGGGGTCTGGGCGTGCTGCGCGGCGTAGCCGGCCATCGGCGCCCCACCCTGGTGATGGCGCAGCATCAGTTGCAGGAAAAGCACATCGAAATCCTTGCCGCCGGCCGTCCCGAGCCGGTTCAGGTCAGCTTGTGAGGCCATTCCCGGCATCGTGGTTATCCCCGCGGCCGGCACGGCGCCGCCGTGCGACATTCCGGTCATCGATGACATTCCGGTCATCGATCCGGCACTGGTCATCCAGGCCATCGGGCGCCCGGTGGGCAGCGGTGCGGCGTTCCACAGACTCAGCCAGCCCTGCATCCGGCCGACCTGTTCGAGCTGGGTGTGTTCGATGTCGAAGGCCAGCGATCGGATCGCCGGATCGGTGCTGCGCTCCAGTGCCACTCCGGCCATCAGCACCGCCTGCTGGTGGTGCACCGACAGGTCCTGGGAGAAGCCCACGTCCACTGATGCGGCGTCGGGTTGCGCCGGGCCGTTGAGGCGCTCTTGCAGCGTCATGCCCAGCGCGGCCCCGAGCACCAGCAGGGCCAGTGCCACCGAGCCCACCACCAGGGTGCGTATCCAGCGGGGGGCCGACCGCAGGCCTCGGTCCTGGGTGGTCGTCGGTGCGGCGGGCTCGGTCTCGGTGTCCTGTGCGGTCACGTCGTGGCTCATCCTCCTGCGGGAGCTGGTGCGGGCTGTCCCCCGGCAGGGGCAGGCTGTTGCGCCCCAGGCGCGTTCGGCGCCCCTCCACTCGTCGCGCCGGTCCCGGTCGCGGTGGAGTAGTTCATCGGCACGGCGTCCGGGCCGGGTGGGGTGGGATCGAATGGCGGGGGGTTCGCCGGGTCGAACGCGCCGGGCAGGACGTCGCAGCTGGCCCCGGGCTCGGGGTAGGTGTATTGGTTGAGCCGCAGCGACTGGATGAACTCGTCGATGCGCTTGTCGTTGGCGTCGTTGAGCTTGAGCTGATGGCCCCACGACTGAAGCGAGATCGGCGAGTCGAGACCCGGATAAGGCGAGAGCATGATGTAGCTCTGCCCGTTCACCCGGTTCTTCAGCGCATCCAGTGCAGCTCCGCTGATCTCGGCGGGGTTGTATGCGATCCAGACGGCGCCGTGCTCCAGCGGATGGACCATATTCTCGTTGCGAACAGCCTTGTCGTAGACCACGCCGTTGCAGGCGGCCCAGGTCGCGTCGTGCGGACCACCGAAGGGTGGGAAGTGGTCGTAGGCCACCCGTTTCGGCGGATCGATGTGCCCGCGGTTCTGCTGGCCGTAGTCGACCTTCATCACCCCGTCGATCTGCAGTGCGGGGTCCTTGTTGTCGGCGGAGGGGGTGAACGCGCGGCGATCGTCGTACCGCAGGTACAGCCAGCCGAAGATGCTGACCGCGAACACCAGCACGGCAACTGCCGCCGCCACCGAGCCCCATGGCCGGGGTTTGCTCGCTGTCACTACCGAGCGGGCGTTGCGCACCGCCTTACTGCTCTTGCCACTGGGCATGCCTGTCGGGTCCTCGCTGAACTGGGGTCTTGTTGTCGAGGGCCGAAGTCAGACGTACGTGGCCCACCGCGGTGGCTAGTGTAGGGATACCGGGTGATGTGCCCGTGAGCACGGCGGGCGCGACCGGGGCGCGGAAAGGACCGGACGGCTCCCTACACTCCGGGGCGTGACCCCTGCCGCGCTCGCCGACCTGGTGCGCTCCTGTGCCGATGACGTACTCACCCGGCGTCGCCTGGATCCCGCCGCGCTACCCGTCACGGTCACCGTCGAGCACCCCCGACGTCCCGATCAGGGCGCACCGGAGCGGATGTGATCGCGCACCCCGCCGGGCCGCGTTACGCTGAGGTACTCGCTCCGGCTTCCACCGCGGGCCGGTGCCCGGATGATCCCGCCGAGCTGAACGTGTTGCACCCGTCGGTGTGGCCGCGTGGTGCCCGCCGCGGCGCCGACGGCTTGGTGTGGCTGGCCGGGGTGGACGTCGCCGAGCTCGCCGAGACCTACGGCACTCCTTTGTTCGTGATGGATGAGGCGGATTTCCGGGCCCGCTGCGCCGAGCACGCGGCGGCCTTCGGCGCGGCCGAGCGGGTGCACTACGCGGCCAAGGCGTTTCTGTGCGGTGAGGTCGCCCGCTGGGTGGCCACCGAGGGGCTCGGCCTGGACGTGTGCACCGGCAGCGAACTCGCCCTCGCGCTGCACGCCGGGTTCCCCGCCGAGCGGATCGCGATGCACGGCAACAACAAGTCCGCCGACGAGCTGGCCGCCGCCGCGGCTGCCGGGGTCGGCACCGTGGTACTGGACTCCTTCCTGGAGATCGCGCGCCTGGACGACATCGCGCGGCGTCGCGGTGTGGTGCAACCCGTGCTGATCCGGGTGACCGTCGGCGTGGAGGCACACACCCACGAGTTCATCGCCACCGCACACGAAGACCAGAAGTTCGGCTTCTCCCTCGCGGCGGGAGCCGCCGCCGAGGCGGTTCGCCGGGTGCTCAAGTCCGACGGGTTGCGGCTGATCGGGCTGCACAGCCATATCGGCTCGCAGATCTTCGACGCGAACGGTTTCGAGGTCGCCGCGCGCCGGATGATCGGGCTGCTCGCGGCGATCCGGGACGAACACGGAGCCGACGGGGTCACCGATATCTCCACACTGGACCTCGGGGGCGGGCTGGGCATTGCCTACACGACGGAGGACGACCCACCACCCGCCGGTGAACTGGCCTCCCAGCTGCGGTCCATCGTGGAGGGTGAGTGCGAGGTGTCCGGATTGCCCATGCCCACCCTGACCGTTGAGCCTGGCCGGGCCATCGTCGGCCCTGGCACGGTGACCCTGTACGAGGTCGGCACCACCAAGGAGGTAACGCTGGGGGCTTCGACGCGGCGGCGCTACGTGTCGGTGGACGGTGGGATGAGCGACAACATCCGCACCGCGCTGTACGGCGCGAGTTACGACTGCCGGGTGGTCTCGCGCAGCTCGCAGGCCGAACCGGCACTGTCCCGTGTGGTCGGCAAGCACTGTGAGTCCGGCGACGTGCTGGTCCGGGACTGCTGGCTGCCCGACGACGTGGCTCCCGGCGATCTGGTGGCCGTCGCGGGTACCGGGGCGTACTGCTACTCGATGTCCAGCCGGTACAACCTGGTGCCGCGCCCGGCGGTGGTCGCGGTGCGCGACGGTGCGCATCGGTTACTGCTCCGCCGCGAGACGATGGCCGACCTGCTGTCGCTGGAGACCTCGTGAGCGGCCTCCGGAACCCCGGGCAGGGCAGGCCCATCGGGGTGGCCCTGCTGGGCTGCGGCACGGTCGGCAGTGAGGTGGTGCGGCTGCTCACCGACCAGTCCAGTGAGCTCACCGCCAGGATCGGGGCCGAGGTCCGGTTGGCCGGGATCGCGGTTCGACGGCCGCACCGCCATCCCGACGTACCCGCCGAACTGCTCACCACCGACGCCGAAGAACTGATCAGCCGAGACGACGTGGACGTCGTGATCGAGGTGGTCGGCGGTATCGAGCCGGCCCGTTCGCTGTTGCTGGCGGCGCTGGGCACCGGCCGCGGCGTGGTCACGGCCAACAAGGCCCTGCTCGCCGAGTGCGGTGCCGACCTGTTCGCCGCCGCCGACGCCGCCGGCGCCGACCTCTACTTCGAGGCGGCGGTGGCCGGAGCCATCCCGCTGGTGCGCCCGCTGCGGGAATCGCTGGCCGGAGACCGGATCACCAGAGTGACCGGCATCGTCAACGGCACCACCAACTTCATCCTGTCCGCGATGGACTCCTCCGGGGCGAGCTATGCCGAGACCCTGGAGGAGGCCAGCACACTCGGCTACGCCGAAGCCGACCCGACGGCCGACGTGGATGGCTACGACGCAGCGTCGAAGGCCGCCATTCTGGCTTCACTTGCCTTCCACACTCGGGTGACCAGCGCAGACGTCTACCGCGAGGGTATCGCCGAGGTGTCGGCCGCGGACGTGGTCGCGGCCAGGAAGCTCGGCCGCGCCGTGAAGCTGCTGGCGATCTGCGAACGGGTGAGCGACAGCCACGGCACCGAGTCGGTCTCGGTCCGGGTGCACCCGGCCATGATCCCGCGCTCGCACCCGCTGGCGGCGGTCGACGGGGCGTACAACGCGGTGTTCGTCGAGGCGGACGCGGCCGGGGCACTGATGTTCTACGGGCAGGGCGCAGGCGGGGCACCGACGGCCAGCGCGGTGCTGGGCGACCTGGTCGCGGTCGCCCGTAACCGGGTGGCAGGCGGGCACGGGCCGCGCGAATCCGCTTACGCCGCCCTTCCGGTGCGGCCGATGGGGGACACCCCCACCAGCTACCACATCAGCCTCGAGGTGGCCGACCGTCCGGGTGTCCTGGCCCAGGTGGCGATCGTTTTCGCTGACCACGACGTGTCCATCTCGGCGGTGCGCCAGACCGTCCGTGCGTCCGAGGAGGAAGCAGGTGTCGACGATGGTGCCGGGGCGAACCTGATGATCGTGACGCACAGCGCGCCCGATGCCGCGCTGCGATCCACTGTGGAGAAGGTCGCGGGTCTGGACGCGGTCCGTGCGGTGGTCAGCGTGATGCGGGTGGAAGGGGAGCTCACGTGACGCTGGCGCTGGACCACCCGTGGCCGGGGGTGATCGAGGCCTATTCGGACCGGATCCGGGTCGGCCCGGGCTGGAAGGTGGTGACGCTGCATGAGGGTGGCACCCCGTTGCTGCCGGCGCAGGTGCTCTCCGAACGCACCGGCTGCGAGGTGCTGCTCAAGGTGGAGGGTGCCAATCCCACCGGATCGTTCAAGGACCGGGGGATGACCGTCGCGGTGACCGACGCGCTGGCCCGCGGCGCGCAGGCCGTGCTGTGCGCCTCGACCGGCAACACCTCTGCCTCCGCTGCCGCCTACGCGGCGCGGGCCGGGATGACCAGCGCTGTGCTGGTGCCCCGGGGCAAGATCGCGCTGGGCAAGCTCGCGCAGGCCACCGCGTACGGCGCCCGGATCCTGGCCGTGGACGGCAACTTCGACGACTGCCTGGAACTGGCGCGCAAGACCGCCGCCGACTATCCGGTGACCGCGCTGGTCAACTCGGTCAACCCGGTTCGGCTGCAGGGGCAGAAGAGCGCGGCGTTCGAGATCTGTGACGTGCTGGGACGCGCACCGGACGTGCACTGTCTGCCGGTCGGCAATGCGGGCAACATCACCGCCTACTGGCTGGGCTACACCGAGTACCACACCGACGGGCTGGTGCCCGATCTGCCGCGGATGTTCGGGTTCCAGGCGGCTGGAGCGGCACCGCTGGTACACGGTGCACCGGTGCTGAATCCGGACACCATCGCGACCGCCATCCGGATCGGCAGCCCGGCGTCGTGGGAGGGTGCGATGCGGGCGAGGGACGAGTCGGGCGGACTGTTCGAGGCGGTCACAGATCAGCAGATCCTGCACGCCTACCGGCTGCTGGCGGCGCAGGAGGGCGTCTTCGTGGAGCCGTCCTCGGCCACATCGGTCGCGGGGTTGCTGCAGGTCGCCGGCGAGGGGCGGCTACCCCGTGGCGCATTGGTGGTCTGCACGGTGACCGGCCACGGCCTCAAGGACCCCGACACCGCGTTGCGCGACGTGCCCGAGCCCCAACCCACCCCGGTGGACCCGCTCGCGGTGGCCGCAGCTCTGGATCTGTCGTGATCCCGTTCGCCTCCCACCCAGCACGGTCGTGACCCGCACCCGCGTCAGGGTGCGGGCGCCCGCCTCGACGGCCAACCTGGGACCCGGTTTCGACGCACTCGGCATGGCGTTGGCGCTGTACGACGAGGTCGACGTGGCGCTTGCGCCGTCCGGTCTGCGGGTCGAGGTGCACGGCCAAGGTGCCGGGGAGGTGCCCACTGACGAGCGGCATCTGGTCGTGCGCGCCCTGCGCGCGGCCTGTGCCAGGCTCGGATACCGGCCCGCCGGTCTGGTGCTGCGCTGCCGCAATGTGATCCCGCAGTCCCGCGGGCTGGGTTCGTCGGCCGCCGCGGCCGTCGCGGGTGTGCTGGCCGGTTATGGGCTGGCCGGCCGGGAGCCGGACGAGGCGGCGTTGGATCTGGCAGCCGGTTTCGACGGGCACGCCGACAACGCCGCGGCCAGTCTGCTGGGCGGGTTGGTGATCGCCTGGCAGGCGGGGGAGTCGTTTCGGGCGACCCGGCTGGAACCGCATCGCGATCTCGCGCCCGTGCTGTTGGTACCGGCGACGACATCGGGCACCGAAGCCACTCGCGGACTGCTGCCCGCCGAGGTGCCGCACGCCGATGCGGTCTTCACCGCCGGGCGGGCCGCGCTGGCCGTGCACGCCTTCACCCAGGCCCCGGAACTGCTGCTGGACGCCACCGACGACCGGCTGCATCAGCCCTACCGTCGTCCGGCCTATCCGGCGACGGCGCGACTACTCGACGCGCTGCGGGCCGCCGGGGTACCCGCAGCGGTGTCGGGCGCGGGGCCGTCGGTGCTCGGGTTTCCCGTCGGGGGACAGGTGCCTGCGGTGGTCGACACGGCCGGGTTTACTCTGTACCGGCTCGACGTCGCCCGGCGGGGAGCAACCGTCGAGTATCGTTGATTGCGCGACATGCAACCCAAGTTGTTGCCGCAGCGCGATAGTGCGACTAGTCTTACTGGTGTTCAGACACCGTGAGCACGGACTGCGGTGCCTACGCTCGGGGCCTCTCACCCGAGTGACCGTCTCCCGCCCCCCGGTTCCGCCGTAGCGGGAAAATTGGCACCCTGAGTCTTTGCTGCGGTTGAACACTTCCGTGCCAGTCGGCCCGACACCGCAGTCGTGGTTCAAGAGCCGCCTCGCACCGGATCAGGCGTCGTCCGCATCCCGTCGGGCGGCGGAGAAGCTGGCCCGAGCGTCGTCTCGGGTCGGTCAGGAAGGACCTGTGTGAGCGACACTGATCTGTTGGGCGGAGACCTTTCCCCTGTGGCAAGTTCAGAAGACGCTGTGGCAGCTGACAACACTGTGGCACGTGAAAACATTGAGGCACCTTCAGCAGAGCGTCCGGACGAGCAGTCCGGAACGATCACGGAAAACGGCGTGGCCCCGCGGCGTCGTGGTGGGCTGTCCGGCATGGTGATGGCTGACCTGCGTGAGTTGGCTGGTCGGCTGGGTATCGCTGATACCGCCGGTATGCGCAAAGGTGACCTGATCTCGGCGATCAAGGAGCGGCAGGGTGCCGGTCCGGATCGGCACCCTGCCGTCAGTGACCAGCCTCCGCTGGAGGAAAGCAGCGTGGCCACGGTGCAGGAGCAGCAGCCGGCACCGGCACCGGCCGAGCCTGCCGGGTCGGACGGCCATTCGCCGCCGGCCCAGGAACAGGCGCGTCCCGAGCCGGAGAGCCCGAGGCAGCAGGATCGTGAGCAACAGGATCCTGAGCAACAGGATCGGGACTCCGACGGTGGGGATCGCTCCCGTAACCGACGGCGCCGTTCCACCCGCGGTGGTGAGTCGAATCGCTCCGAGGACCAGGGGCAGGGTGATCAGCGCGCCGCCCAGGGCCAGCGGGACCAGGGTGGCCAGGGTGTCCAGGGTGGCCAGCGCGACGGTCAGAACAACCAGGGTGGCCAGCGTGACGGCCAGGGTGGCCAGCGTGACGGTCAGAACCAGGGCGCGGCGCGCGATCGCGATGACGACGACGAGGGAGGGCGTCGTCGTGGCAGGCGGTTCCGCGACCGCAACCGTCGCGGCCGTGGCGAACGTCCGGACCGCCGGGACGGCGGTGAGCTGGAGGTACGCGAGGACGACGTGCTGCTGCCCGTCGCCGGGATCCTCGATGTGCTGGACAACTACGCATTCGTGCGGACCTCTGGCTACCTGTCCGGGCCCAATGACGTCTACGTGTCGCTCTCGCTGGTGCGCAAGCACGGACTGCGTCGCGGCGATGCGATCACGGGCGCGGTACGCCAGCCGCGTGACGGCGAGCAGCAGCGACAGAAGTTCAATCCACTGGTGCGGGTCGACACCATCAACGGCCTGGACGCCGACGAGGCGAAGCACCGCCCCGAGTTCACCAAGTTGACGCCGCTGTACCCGAATGAGCGGCTGCGCCTGGAGACCGAGCAGAACCAGATGACCACCAGGATCATCGACCTGGTGATGCCGATCGGGAAGGGTCAGCGCGCGCTGATCGTCTCGCCGCCCAAGGCGGGCAAGACGATGATCCTGCAGGCGATCGCCAACGCCATCACCACCAACAACCCGGAATGCCACCTCATGGTCGTGCTCGTCGATGAGCGGCCCGAGGAGGTCACCGACATGCAGCGGACGGTGAAGGGTGAGGTCATCGCCTCCACCTTCGACCGGCCTCCTTCGGACCACACCTCCATTTCCGAGCTCGCCATCGAGCGCGCCAAGCGGCTGGTGGAGATGGGTCACGACGTGGTCGTGCTGCTGGACTCGATCACCCGGCTGGGCCGGGCATACAACCTGGCGGCACCCGCGTCGGGCCGGATCCTGTCCGGTGGTGTGGACTCCACCGCGCTGTATCCGCCGAAGCGGTTCCTGGGCGCGGCCCGCAACATCGAGGACGGCGGTTCGCTGACCATCTTCGCCACCGCGCTGGTGGAGACCGGGTCCACGATGGACACGGTGATCTTCGAGGAGTTCAAGGGCACCGGTAACGCCGAGCTCAAGCTGGACCGCAAGATCGCCGACAAGCGGATCTTCCCGGCCATCGACGTCAACCCGTCGAGTACCCGTAAGGAAGAGCTGCTGCTCAGCCCGGACGAGTTGGCCATCCACCACAAGCTGCGCCGGGTCCTGTCCGGGCTGGAGTCCCAGCAGGCCATCGACGTGCTGTTGGACCGGCTGCGCAAGAGCCGGACCAACATCGAGTTCCTGATGCAGATCTCGAAGACCGCTCCGGGTGGCAACGGCGACGACTGAGCCGCACCGCCGCGACACCGACGAGAGGGCCGCACCCACGGGTGCGGCCCTCTCCCCCTTCGCGCAACCCCGCGTGTCCGTCCCTTATGCACGGTGTGTCGCGCGCTCATGCACGGCGGTGGGGCGGACGGCAGCCGTATACCTAACTTTGATGATGACCGCAGGGGCTCTGCTGTGGATCGTTGCCGGTAGGCATCGACGGCAGGAGACGTCATGGGCGGGTCAGCGAACCTGGCCGAGGGTACCCGGGGCAGCCTTCGTTCCAGCGGTTGGTGGCGCTGGCCCTTGTACGTCCGGCGGGGCGCCCTCGGTCTGTTGGTGGCCGGCGTGGTGCTGCTGGCAGGTGCGGTGACGCTGATCCCGGCAGTGTCCGGTGCGAGGGCGTTCACCGTGTTGTCCGGCAGCATGCGGCCCGTGCTGCCGGTGGGCTCCCTCGCCATCGTGCGGCCCGAGCCGGTCGGCTCCATCCGCTCGGGCGACGTCATCACGTTCCTCGGTCGCGATCCCGGTTCGACGGCCACCCACGTGGTGACGCACCGGGTGGTCGCGGTGCAGCACGGGCCCGGGGGACTGCTGTTCACCACCCGCGGCGACGCGGACGGCGACCCAGATCCCGGACTTACCTCGGCCGCGGACGTGCGCGGCGTGCTCTGGTACCACGTGCCGTTGATGGGCACCGTACGGGAGGTGCTGGCCGCTCCTGCGGGCATGGTCTCGCTGGCGGCGGCGCTCTTGCTGCTGATCGCCGGCCATGTCCTGACCGTGGGCCGAGCGCGGTCGCGCCGGAGCTGGTGACGACGTGGCGATGCGCGGATCATCCGGACGGGAACACCGCGGCACCGCGCGCGGTTGAAGGTCGTGACGGCCGGTCTGGCAGACTGTCCGGGCTGACTGCGGCCGACGCGGTCCGGCTCCGGTTCACCCCGTTGACGAACGCCACGGGGACCCGGCGGCCACGGAGAGAGGACATCCATGAAGCAGGGGATTCACCCCGAGTATGTCGAGACGCAGGTTACCTGTGGCTGCGGCTATACCTTCACCACGCATAGCACCAAGCGCACCGGTCAGATCCACGTCGAGGTGTGTTCCAACTGCCACCCGTTCTACACCGGCAAGCAGAAGATTCTGGACACCGGTGGCCGGGTCGCTCGCTTCGAGAAGCGCTACGGCAAGCGCCAGAAGTAGCACCGGAATCAGGCCTTCGACCGGGCGCATCCGTCCTGCATGGACGGACGTGCCCGCCACGAGTGGGGAGCGGTGAGACCAGTGGACACCGCTGCGGTACAGGAACTGATCATCCAGCACGCTGAGTTGGAGCGACTGCTCGCCGATCCCGCACTGCACGCCGATCAGGACGCCGCCCGCAAAGCCGGGCGGCGTTACGGCGAGCTGTCCCGGATCGTCCGGGTGGTCCGCGACCTGGACCTGGCTCGCAGTGACCTGGAGGCAGCCAGAGAGCTCGCCGCCGAGGACCCCGGGTTCACCGCTGAGGCCGAGACCATCGCGGGACGGATCCCGCAGCTGGAGACCGAGCTGTCCGCGTTGCTGCTGCCTCGTGACCCGCACGACAGCGCCGACGTGGTGATGGAGATCAAGTCGGGCGAGGGGGGCGCGGAGTCTGCGCTGTTCGCGGGTGATCTGCTGCGGATGTACCTGCGCTATGCCGAGCGGCACGGCTGGCGCGCGGAGGTGCTCGACTCCACCGAAGCCGATCTGGGTGGGTACAAGGACGTCACGGTGGCGGTGAAGAGCACCTCGCCCGAATCCGGGGTGTGGGAACGGCTGAAGTTCGAAGGCGGTGTGCATCGGGTGCAGCGGGTCCCGGTCACCGAGTCCGCCGGGCGGATCCACACCTCGGCAGCCGGCGTGCTGGTCTACCCGGAGCCCGACGAGGTCGAGATCGACATCGACGAGAAGGACCTGCGTATCGACGTGTACCGCTCCTCGGGTCCGGGCGGGCAGAGTGTGAACACCACAGACTCCGCGGTACGCGTCACGCACCTGCCCACGGGCACGGTGGTGTCCTGCCAGAACGAGAAGTCGCAGATCCAGAATCGGGCACGGGCGCTGTTGGTGCTGAGGGCCCGGCTGCAGGCGCTTGCGGAGGAGAAGGCGGAGCAGGAAGCGTCGGAGCATCGGCGTTCCCAGGTGCGCACGGTGGACCGCTCCGAGCGGGTACGGACCTACAACTTCCCGGAGAACCGGATCTCCGACCACCGGGTCAACTACAAGGCGCACAACCTCGAGGCGGTGCTCGACGGTGACCTCGACGGGGTGCTCGACGCCCTGGTCGCCGCCGATCGTGAGATGCGCCTGCGCGGCTCGTGAACCGCCTGCCGCTGCGCCTGGCCGTGCGAGACGCGGAACGGATCCTCATCGAGGCGGGAGTCGCCTCCCCCCGGGTGGACGCCGAGCTCCTGGCGGCGCACGTGCTCGGGGTGCCGCGTGGCCGCCTGCCGCTGGTCCCGCTGGTCGATCCGCCCGTGGTCGAGACGCTGCACCAGCTCGTGGTGCGGCGCGCGGCGCGCGTGCCGTTGCAGCACCTCACGGGTACGGCTGTGCTGGGTGAGGTGGAACTGGCCGTGGGAGCCGGGGTGTTCATCCCGCGTCCGGAGACCGAGTTGCTGCTGGTCTGGGGCCTTTCGCTGCTGGCAGGGGTGGAGCAGCCACTGGTCGTCGATCTGTGCACGGGCTCCGGCGCCCTGGCCCTGGCCCTGGCCCACGTTCGCCCCGACGCGCAGGTGCACGCCGTGGAGCGGGATCCGGTGGCGCTGAGCTGGGCGCGTCGCAATGCCGATTCCCGTGCGGCAAGCGGCGACACCGCGGTGACGTTGCACTGTGGTGACGTCGCCGATCCGGAACTACTCGGCGGTCTGGATGGCCGGACGGATCTGGTGCTGTGCAACCCGCCCTATGTTCCCGCCGGTGCGACGGTGCCGCCGGAGGTCTCGCGCCACGATCCGCCGTCGGCTGTCTTCGCAGGTGAGGACGGACTCGCGGTGATACCGCAGGTGGTGCGCGCCGGCGCCCGGCTACTGCGCGACGGCGGGGGTGTCGCCATCGAGCACGACGACTCGCACGCTGAGGCGGTCCCCGCACTGCTGGCCGCCTGCCGGGTGCTCACCGACGTCACCGGTCACCTCGACCTGGCGGGCAGGCCCCGGTTCGCCACTGCCCGGCGCGTTGCTGCGAGCCGTTAGGCCGGGGTACTGCTGAGGGTGCGCAGCGTCAGGTCGGCGACCGCCCGCATGCCGTTCTCATTGGGATGCACCGGGTAGGCCGGGCTGGTGGGGACGATGCCCTCCACCCATTTCGCCGGGGGCAGTTGGCAGCTGTCGTGTCCCAGTGAGCTGGCGTAGGGGTCGACGAACTGCACGCCGTTCTCCTTCGCCTGCGTGGCGAGCATCTTGTTGAGCTGCTGCTGGATGCCGTCCAGGTAGGGCACGTCACCGCGGCTGATCGGGACGATCGGCCAGCACCCTCCGACCGGAGGCAGGATCCGCAGATAGCCGACCAGGAGCACGGTCGCGTGCGGGGAGCGTTGCCGAATCCCCTGCAGCACCGTGGCGACCAGCGGTGCCGCGGTGATGATGCGTTCGGCGTAGATGTCCGAACCCCCTGCGGCTGCCTGCCGGCGGCAGGGATCCCCGAGCGGGTCGAACAAGCTGAGCCGCCCGCAGGTCAGGACGATGTCGCTGAACCCGATGTCGTTGCCGCCGATACTCACCGTAACCAGGTTGGTGTCCGGGCGCAGGGCACCGAACTGCGGCGCGTTGGTTCCGAACGGAATCCTCTGCGCCGCAGTCATGTCCCCGGTCACCGCTGCGCTGCAGGTCACGTCGACGTACTGCCCGACGCCGAGCCCGGCGGCGATCAGTGCCGGGTAGTTGCGGGTCGACCGGGCGCAGCCGAGCGGATCAGCGCGTTGCGCGGGGATGAACGGGCCGGCCGCGAAGGAATCCCCGAGCGCGACGTAGTGCCCCGTCCCTCGCAGAGTGTCGGCAAGTGAGCTCGGGTGGGTGATTGGGCTCGTCGGGCTGCTTGCGGTTGGCTGGGCAGCAGCGACGGACGTGATTGCGAGCAGCGCCAGCACAGTGGCGAGAGTAACGACGTTGATGCGGTGACGCCCGGGCATCCGACCCCCAAAAGCTGGAACGTGCGTCATCAGATCGTGCCTGGCTGATCACTGACTGTCAACGCCACCGGCCATCGATCGGGGGACGCCGGAGGTCCGTACTCTGCCGAGCTGTGAGCACCGTTTACGACTGTGCACAGCCCGACACCCGCGCCGCCGGGCTGGCTGCGGCTGCAGGCGCGATCCGGGCAGGCCAACTCGTGGTGCTGCCGACCGACACCGTGTACGGACTGGGCTGCGACGCCTTCTCAGCTGCGGCGGTGCAGGGGCTGCTCGCCGCCAAGGGCCGGGGCCGTGACATGCCGGTGCCGGTTCTGGTCGGTTCCTGGTCGACCGTAGACGGTCTCGTGCTCGGGGTACCCCCGCAGGCCCGTCAGCTCATCGAGGCGTTCTGGCCCGGCGGGTTGTCGCTGGTGCTGCCGCATGCGCCCTCGCTGGCCTGGGACCTCGGTGATACCAGGGGCACCGTGATGCTGCGAATGCCGCTGCACCCGGTGGCGCTGGAGTTGCTCCGCGAGGTGGGCCCGATGGCGGTGTCGAGCGCCAATCGTTCGGGACAACCGGCCCCGATGCGGGTGGAGGAGGCCCGCGAGCAACTCGCCGATCGGGTGCCCGTGTATCTCGACGGCGGCCCGTCCGGCGAGCAGGCCTCGACCATCGTGGATCTCACCGGTGCCGAACCCGTCGTCCTCCGGCAGGGCGCCGTCACGGCGGCCCAGATCGGCGAGGTACTCGGCCTGACCGTGCAGGTCGCCCGCTAGTCCGTTGGCGTGCACGAGATGCGGACACACCGTGCACCGGGGACTGACACGCGGGGGCGGGGAGCGGGGGCTGGGGTCACGGGTACGGTGAGCAGGGCAGCCGCACCGAGCGAGGAGACACCGTGAGCACGCCGTTCTGGGGCCCCGACTTCGACGAGCTGACCAACACCGATCCGGAGATCGCCAACGTCGTTCTCGGTGAGCTCGACCGGCTGCGCACCGGGCTGCAACTGATCGCGAGCGAGAATTTCACCAGTCCGGCGGTGCTGGCCGCGCTGGGCTCGACGTTGTCGAACAAGTATGCCGAGGGCTACCCGGGCCGTCGGTACTACGGCGGCTGCGACGAGGTGGACAAGGCCGAGAGCATCGGCATCGCGCGGGCCAAGGAGCTGTTCGGTGCCGAGCACGCGAACCTGCAGCCGCACTCCGGCGCCAGCGCGAACCTCGCGGTCTACGCCGCATTCTGCCAGCCGGGGGACAAGATGCTGGCGATGTCGTTGCCACACGGCGGGCATCTCACGCACGGTGCGAAGGTCAGCTTCTCCGGCAAGTGGTTCACTCCGGTGCCCTACACGGTGCGCAAGGACACCGAGCTCATCGACTACGACGAAGTCCGCGACCTGGCTCTCGAGCATCGGCCGAAGATGATCGTGGCAGGCGGCACCGCGTACCCCCGGCTGATCGACTTCGCCGCGTTCCGTGAGATCGCCGACGAGGTCGGGGCGATCCTGTGGATCGATGCGGCCCACTTCATCGGGCTGGTCGCGGGTAAGGCGATCCCGTCGCCCGTGCCGCACGCCGATGTCGTCTCGTTCACCACGCACAAGGTACTCCGCGGCCCGCGCGGCGGCATGATCGTCTGCCGGGAGCAGCACGCCAAGGCGATCGACAAGGCGGTCTTCCCGTTCAGCCAGGGCGGGCCGCTCATGCACTCCGTGGCGGCCAAGGCGGTGGCGCTCAAGGAAGCGGCTGGTCCCGACTACAAGGCGTACGCCGCGCAGGTGGTGGCCAACTCCGCCGCGCTGGCCAAGAGCCTGGAGGGCGAGGGCATGCGGGCGGTGTCCGGTGGTACCGACACCCACCTCGCCCTGATCGACCTGCGGAATCTGGGTGTCACCGGAGCTGAGGCTGAGGCGCGCACCGGCGCGGCCCGCATCGTGCTGAACAAGAACGCCATCCCCTACGACCCCGCGCCCCCGATGACCGCGTCCGGTATCCGGGTGGGCACCCCGGCTGTCACCACGCAGGGCATGACCGAATCCGACATGGCCGAGATCGCGAGCCTGATCAGCCGGGCGGTTCGCGCCGAGCGGGGCACCGAGGCGGGTGAGCGCGAGCTCGCCGCGATCGCGCAGGCCGTGGGCACCATGGTCGCCGCCAAACCGGCCTACCGGCGAGCCTGACGGCCGACGGCACTAGCCTGGCTGCGTGGGATCCATGCCCGCACCCGCCGGACTGCCACTACGGGAGTACCTGCTGGTCGGTCTGACCGCCGCCGTGGTGACCTTTCTGCTCACCGGGCTCGTGCGGCTGTTCGCCCTGCGCACCGGTGCGGTGGCCCGACCCCGCGATCGCGACGTGCACCTGGCCCCGATCCCGCGGCTCGGCGGGCTGGCGATGTACGGCGGTGTCCTGGGCGGCGTGCTGCTGTCCCACCAGTTGCCGGTATTGCGCTCGGCGTTCCAGTTCTCCTGGGATGTGGTGGCCGTGCTGGTCGCGGGCGGGATCGTCGTGCTGGTCGGTGCGCTGGACGACCGTTTCGAACTGGACGCGCTGACCAAGTTCGCCGGGCAGGTCACCGCCGCCGGGATGCTGGTGCTCTTCGGCGTGCAGTGGTTCCTCGTCTGGGTGCCCTGGAACGGCAGCGCCTCGTCGCCCGGCTCGGTGCTGGTCCTGGGCCAGGACCAGCGGGTGCTGCTCACCGTCGCGCTCGCGGTGGTCCTGGTGAACGCGATGAACTTCGTCGACGGGCTGGATGGCCTGGCCGCGGGGATCGGGCTGATCGCCGCGGTGGCCATCGGCGCGTTCGCGCTGCAATTGCTGGCGCGCTCCGGTGGCAGCGTGTCCGCCTACCCGCCGACGCTCATTGCGGCCCTGACCGCAGGCGCGTGCCTGGGCTTTCTGCCGCACAACTTCCAGCCGGCCCGGATCTTCATGGGTGACTCGGGGGCGATGCTCATCGGCCTGATGCTGGCCGCCGCGTCGACCAGCGCCTCGGGCCAGGTCGACATCCGCAGCTACGGTGCCACCGACGTGCTGGCCCTGTTCTCCCCGTTGCTGGTGGTGGCGGCGGTGCTGTTCGTCCCGCTGCTGGATCTGTTGCTCGCGGTGGTGCGCCGCACCAGGGCGGGTCGCAGCCCGTTCGCGGCCGACAAGCTGCACCTGCATCACCGGCTGCTCGAGATCGGGCACTCACACCGGCGCGCCGTGCTGCTGATCTACTTCTGGGCCGCCCTGCTCGCCTTCGGCGCGGTCGCTTTGACCCTGTTCGACGTCTTCGTGGTGGTGTGGGGGATCGCGCTCGGGCTGCTCATCGCCGTGATCGGCTCGGTGATCCCGAGGTTGCGTCGTGCTGAACACTAGGAGTCGATCAGGAGATCGCGGGGGTCACAGCACGGTGAGACCGGGATCACAGTCGCTGCGGCGCCGATTGCCGCAGGTGAGGGGCTGAAAGCCGCTCCTCGGCCGTGTGATACCGTCTCGTGCGATCCGGTGTGGGATGTTCCCTGTGCCGGATTGACATCAGGTCGGCCCATCGACAGCGTTCGTGATTCTCAGGTCATGTGCTCTGTCCCTGGACTGCGAGGAGTGCCTTTGAGCGATGGCGACGGGTGACGTCTTGGGCCAGCTGAAGTAGACGTCGTGGAGCGACGCCGTGACCCAGACCTTTCGACCCTCTTGAGCTTCGGACTCGCAACAGCCACCTGTCTGGTGCTCGGACTGGGTCTCGGGTGGCTGGTCGATCTGGCGGCGGGCACCCTCCCGGTGTTCCTACTCGTGGGGCTGGGCTGCGGGATCGTGGCTACCTTCCTCTACATCTACCACCAGATCAAGAGCTTTCTTAAGGAGTAGTCGGCCCAACCATGATCGACCGAATCATGATCGGAAGAAGGGCAGGGCAGGAATGATCCCCGAGTTGGGTCCGGCGCGCTCCGCCGGGTACCTCAAGCGGCTGGCGATCGCAGCAGTGTGCTTCGCGGTAGCTGCAGTGGCTATCCTGGCCCCGTTCGGACACCTGGGGATCGCCGTGTTCGGATCCCTGGGACTCGGCCTCGGCCTGCTGAACATGGTCCTGATCCACCGATCGGCGGCCCGATTCGCCAGCAGTGCGGACCCGCTGCGCAAGCGCAAGGGCGCTGTACAGGTTTTCGGCCGGCTCGCCGTCATCACTGTTCTCGGCGTGACAATCGCGGTACTGGTCCGGCCCGACGGCGTCGCGGTATTCGGAGGGCTCGTTCTGTTCCAGTTCTTCGTGATCGTGACGACGCTGGTACCCATCTTCAAGGAAATGCGCCGGGCGGGAGCCCAGACATGAGCGACGTAACAATGGCCGCTGGCGGCGGTATCTCCGTCGGACAGCATCTGCAGGCATCTGTCTTCGGGTTCACGATCAACGTGGATACGGTCATCTCAACGGTTCTGGCCGCAGGCATCGTGCTCGGCTTCGGGCTGTACCTGAGGGCCAGGTATCACTCGGGCGCCAAGGTCCCCACCGGAGGGCAGTTGGCCTTCGAAGCCGTGACCGTCCAGATAGAGAAGCAGGTCGAGCAGAACCTGGGGCTGCGGACGGCGCCTTTCGTCGTGCCACTGGCGATCAGCCTGTTCTTCTTCATTCTCATCTCGAACTGGCTTTCGCTGCTGCCGCACGCCTTCGAGGAGTACGCGCGGCCGCCTTCGGCCGACATCAACTTCACGTTGCCACTAGCCTTCATGGTCATCGTTCTTGTGCACATCACAGGTGTCCGCAAGAAAGGCACTGGACATTACTTCGCGCACTTCGCCAAGCCGTTCCCCGCGCTGCTCCCGATCGAGATAATCCAGGAGATCGTCAAGCCGTTCAGCCTCGCTCTCCGGCTCTTCGGGAATATCCTGGCCGGCACCGTCATGGTGGCGGTACTCGCGCTGCTTCCCGGGTACATATCGTGGGCGCCGACAGCCGCCTGGAAACTGTTCGACCTTTTCATCGGTCTGCTTCAAGCGGTGATCTTCGTGATTCTGACGATCATCTACTTCGGCATGGCTGCGGGGCCCGATCAGGAGGAGGCGCACTAATACGGCGACCACAGCTCCTGCCCCGGATACCCGAGACCTTCCACACAGCCGAGACCTTCCACACACCGGCGACGAAGCCCGGTTTCGAGACAAGAGGAAAGACAATGGCGCTGACTGAACTGATCCTCGCGCAGCAGGGTGGCATCACCGGTAACGTCCAACTGGCCGGTGCGTTCATCGGTGGTGGCCTGGCGCTGGCCGGCGGTGCGGTGGGGGCCGCGATCGGTGACGGCCTCGCCGGTGGCGCCACGATCAACGGGGTCGCCCGCCAGCCCGAGGCTCAGGGCAGGCTGTACACCACCTTCCTGCTCACCGTCGGCCTGTGCGAGGCGATGTACTTCATCAACCTCGCCTTTATGGCGGTCTTCGTGTTCGTGCTCGCCGGCTGAGAGGCTGAGATCCCGGAATGACTGTGAATACGGTGGCAGCGAATACCGTGGCAGCCGAGGGTGGTGGGGGAACGCAGCTTTTCCTCCTCCCCAATGCGACCTTTTTCGTTGAGCTTGCCATCTTCTTGGCGATCCTGTTCGTCATCTGGCGTTACGTGGTGCCGCCGGTGAAGAGCGCCATGGCTGAGCGTCAGGACATGATCCGCAGGCAGATCGACGAGAGCGAGCAGGCTCGTAAACGCCTGCAGGAGGCCGAGACCCGATACAAGGAGGCCTTGGCCGAGGCGCGAGTCGAAGCGGCCAAGATCCGCGAGGCTGCCCGGGCCGATGCGCAGGCGATCAAGGATGAGATGCGCCAGCAGGCCGAGCAGGAGGTCGCGAGGGTCCGCCAGCGTGGTGAGGAGCAGTTGGCCATGCAGCGCGAGCGAGTGGTGCGTGAGCTGCGCGCCGAGGTCGGGCGCCTGGCCGTGGAACTGGCCGGCCGGATCGTCGGTGAGTCACTCGCCGACGATGCCCGCCGCGCAGGGACGGTCGACCGCTTCATCGCGGAGCTGGAGGGCATGGCGGCCACCGACGGGGCGGCCTCGGTCCCCAGCGGGCAGGGGAAGCGCTGATGCAGCCTGCCAGCAGGGCTGCTCTGGCCACCGTCCGCACGCGGCTCGAGGAGCGGATCGCCACGGCCGGTGCCGAGGACCTGGAACGTCTCGGCACCGAGTTGGGCGGCGTCGCTGCCGTGCTCGGCCACGAGACGGTGATCCGGCGCCACCTCGCCGACTCCTCCGCCCCACCGGCGTCCCGCCGGGCGATGGTCGAGGCGCTGCTGGGTGGCAAGGTGAGCCGGCTGGCTCTGGAAACCCTCCAGGACGTGGTTGTGCAGCGCTGGTCGCGCCCACTGGACCTGCTCGACGGGCTCGAAGAGCTGTCCAGGCAGGCCCTGCTGGCGCTCGCGGAACGGGACGGCAGCCTCTCCGACGTCGAAGACGAGCTGTTCCGGGTCGGCCGCATCCTGGCCGCCGAGCCACAGCTGGCGATCCTGCTCAGTGACGAGTCCGTCCCGGTGTCTCGGCGGCTCGCTCTCCTGGACGCCGTGCTGGCCGGACGCACCCGGCCGGTCACCCGGCTGCTGCTCGAACAGGTCGTCCGGGCACCGAGCCATCGCCACCCCGAGGAGATCGTCGAGGAACTGGTGGAGCGGGCCGCGGCTCGTCGCGAACGTTCGGTCGCCCACATCAGCGCCGGTGGACCGCTGTCGCAGCAGCAGGAACAGCGGTTGCTCGACGCGCTGGGCCGGGTCTACCAGCGGTCGATCTCGCTCAAGGTCGAACTCGACCCCGAACTGCTCGGTGGGTTGGTGATCCGGGTGGGTGACGAGGTGATCGACGGCAGCATCGCCGGACGGCTGCAGAAGGCCTACCAGTGGCTGCCCCGGTGAGCGCCGCCAGCCGGCAGCCAGTGCCGGGGAACCACACGGTGCTGGTGAACCACAAGACGAAGACGCGAAACAACGAGAGCAGGGACCGATAGCCATGGCGGAGCTGACGATCTCTTCGGACGAGATCCGGAGCGCGATCGAGAACTACGTCACCTCATTCTCGACCGAGACCTCGCGCGAGGAAGTGGGCACCGTCGTCTATGCCGGCGACGGGATCGCCCGGGTCGAGGGCCTGCCCTCGGCGATGACCAACGAGTTGCTGGAGTTCCCGGGGGGAGTGCTCGGTGTGGCGCTCAACCTCGAGGTCCGGGAGATCGGTGTGGTCATCCTCGGTAACTTCGAGGCGATCGAGGAGGGGCAGGAGGTCCGGCGGACCGGCCGGATCCTGTCGGTGCCCGTCGGGGACGGGTTCCTCGGCCGGGTGGTGGACCCGCTGGGCGTCCCGATCGACGGCCTGGGTGACATTCCGTCCGACGAACAGCGGGTGCTCGAACTGCAGGCCCCCTCGGTGATCGACCGGCAGCCGGTGAAGGAGCCGCTGCAGACCGGCATCAAGGCGATCGACTCGCAGACCCCGATCGGCCGTGGCCAGCGTCAGCTCATCATCGGTGACCGCAAGACCGGCAAGACCGCGGTGTGCATCGACACCATCCTCAACCAGAAGGCGAACTGGGAGACCGGCGATCCGGACAAGCAGGTGCGCTGCGTCTACGTCGCGATCGGCCAGAAGGGCACCACGATCGCGGCGGTGCGTCAGAGTCTGGAGGATCGCGGCGCGCTGCAGTACACCACCATCGTGGCCGCCCCGGCCTCCGACTCGGCCGGCTACAAGTGGCTCGCGCCCTACACCGGTTCATCGATCGGCCAGCACTGGATGTACCAGGGTAAACACGTGCTGATCGTGTTCGACGACCTGTCCAAGCAGGCCGAGGCCTACCGCGCGATCTCGCTGCTGCTGCGCCGTCCGCCGGGCCGCGAGGCGTACCCGGGCGACGTGTTCTACCTGCATTCCCGCCTGCTGGAACGTTGCGCGAAGCTCAGCAACGAACTCGGCGCCGGTTCGCTGACCGGGTTGCCCATCATCGAGACCAAGGCGGGTGACATCTCCGCCTACATCCCCACCAACGTCATCTCCATCACCGACGGCCAGTGCTTCTTCGAGGTCGACCTGTTCAACCAGGGTGTCCGGCCTGCGATCAACGTGGGTGTCTCGGTCTCCCGGGTCGGTGGCGCCGCGCAGATCAGGGCGTTGCGGGCGGTCGGCGGTACCTTGCGGCTGGAGCTGTCGCAGTACCGCGAACTGGAGGCGTTCGCGGCGTTCGGCGCGGAGAACCTGGACGCGACCTCGCGTCGTGCCCTGGAGCGGGGAGCCCGCCTGGTCGAGTTGCTCAAGCAGGGCCAGTACGAACCGCTGGCCGTCGAGGAAGAGGTCGTGTCGATCTGGCTCGGCACTCGGGGGCACCTCGACGACGTGCCGGTGGCCGATGTGCGCCGGTTCGAGAAGGACTTCCTCGACCACATCCGCCGTCACCACAACGACCTCCTGGTCACGATCCGGGAGACCAAGCTGTTCAGCGACGACACCGAGCAACTGCTGGTGGGCGAGGTACGGGACTTCAAGAAGCAGTTCACCACCTCGGACGGCTCCGCGCTGGGCGAGGAGGCCGAGGCCGACGCGATGGAGGCCGACGAGGTCGAACACGAGGCGGTCCGGGTCGACAAGCCTGCTCCGAAGAAGTGACGCGACGATGGCAGCGCAGCTGAGAGTCCTTCGTCGGCGGATCAAATCGATCCAGTCGATGAAGAAGATCACCAAGGCGATGGAGCTCATCGCCACCTCGCGGATCGCCAAGGCGCAGGCGCGGGTCGAGGCGTCCCGGCCGTATGCGGAGGAGATCACCAAGGTGCTCTCCGCGCTGGCCGGCGCCGCGAGCACCCTGAACAACCCGCTGCTGGTCGAGCGGGACAACCCGACCCGGGCGGCGGTCCTGGTGGTGACCAGCGACCGGGGTCTGTGCGGTGGGTACAACGCCAACCTGCTGCGGGCCGCCGAAGAACTGCAGGCGTTGCTGCGCGAGGAGGGCAAGTCGGTCCGGCTCTACGTGATCGGTCGCAAGGGGGTGGGCTACTTCAGATTCCGCCAGCGGCCGATCGTGGAGTCCTGGACCGGGTTCTCCGAGCAGCCCAGCTACGACGACGCGGCCAAAGCGGGCAGCCTGGTGGTGGGTACGTTCCTGGCCGGGGTCGACGACGAGGACGGCGGCGCGGGCCAGGACGGGGTCGAGGGGGTGGACGAACTGCACATCGTCTACACCGAGTTCCGCTCCATGCTGACCCAGCTGCCCCGGGTGCGCCGGATCGCGCCGCTGGAGGTCGAGTACGTCGGCGAGGACGTGAACGGGGAGGTGGACCCGCTGGTCCGCATGGCGCAGCAACGCGGCTCGGATAAACTGGCGCCGCAGTACGAGTTCGAGCCGGACGCCGATGAGCTGCTCGGGCACCTGCTGCCCAAGTACGTCAACACCAGGATTTACGCGGCGCTGCTCGAGGCCGCGGCATCGGAGCAGGCTGCTCGCCGTCAGGCGATGAAGGCGGCCACCGATAATGCCACCGATCTGATCCAGGACCTCACTCGTGAGGCCAACCAGGCCCGCCAGGGCATGATCACCCAGGAGATCAGCGAGATCGTCGGCGGCGCTGAGGCGCTGTCCGCCACGGGGAGTGATGACTGATGACCACAGCCGAGAAATCGACCAGCTCCAACTCGACCCCCGAGGCGGGCACGGGCCGCGTGGTGCGGGTGACCGGCCCCGTGGTCGATGTGGAGTTCCCGGGTCGCGTGCCACCGCTGTTCCAGGCACTCACCGTGCAGGTGGAGCTCGAAGCGCTGCGCAAGACGATCACCCTGGAGGTGGCGCTGCACCTCGGTGACAACACCGTGCGGGCGATCGCCATGCAACCGGCCGACGGCCTGGTCCGGGGCGCGCCGGTGACCGACACCGGGTCGCCCATCTCGGTACCGGTGGGCAACCAGGTCAAGGGCCACGTGTTCAACATGCTCGGCCAGTGCCTGGACGACCCGACGACCCGGTTCAGCGGGGAGCGCTGGGGGATCCACCGCAAGCCACCGCCCTTCGACCAGCTCGAGGGCAAGACCGAGATGCTCGAGACCGGGCTGAAGGTCATCGACCTGCTCACCCCGTACGTGCAGGGTGGCAAGATCGGCCTGTTCGGCGGTGCCGGGGTGGGCAAGACGGTGCTCATCCAGGAGATGATCATCCGGGTGGCCCGGAACTTCGGTGGTACCTCGGTGTTCGCCGGAGTGGGCGAGCGCACCCGGGAGGGCAACGACCTCTTCCTGGAGATGCAGGAGGCGAACGTTCTCAAGGACACCGCGCTGGTCTTCGGTCAGATGGACGAGCCGCCCGGTACCCGGATGCGAGTCGCGCTGTCCGCGCTGACCATGGCGGAGTACTTCCGCGACGAGCTGAACCAGGACGTGCTGCTGTTCATCGACAACATCTTCCGGTTCACCCAGGCCGGTTCGGAGGTCTCCACCCTGCTGGGGCGGCTGCCCTCGGCGGTCGGTTACCAGCCGACACTGGCCGACGAGATGGGTGAGCTGCAGGAACGCATCACCTCGACCCGAGGGCGTTCGATCACCTCGATGCAGGCGATCTACGTGCCCGCCGACGACTACACCGACCCGGCGCCGGCCACCACCTTCGCCCACCTGGACGCCACCACGGAACTGTCCCGTGGTGTGTTCTCCAAGGGCATCTTCCCGGCGGTGGACCCGCTCACCTCGTCGTCCACCATCCTCGACCCGCAGTACGTGGGTGAGGAGCACTATCGGGTGGCGCAGGAGGTCAAACGGATCCTGCAGAAGTACAACGAGCTGCTGGAGATCATCGCCATCCTCGGTATGGACGAGTTGTCCGAGGAGGACAAGGTCCTGGTCCAGCGGGCGCGGCGGATCGAGCGGTTCCTGAGCCAGAACATGTACTCCGCCGAGCAGTTCACCGGCCAGGAGGGCTCCACGGTTCCGCTGAAGGAGACCATCGAGTCCTTCGACAAGCTCTGCAAGGGCGAGTTCGACCACATTCCGGAGCAGGCCTTCTACCTCTGCGGCGGGCTGGAGGACCTGGAGCGCAAGTACCAGGAGCTCACCAAGAACTGACGCGGCGCCGCGCGCGGCCCCGGCCGGTGACACCGGTCCGGGCCGGCGTCGTATCGCCCAGCCGTGGGCCCGCCCCTGACCGAGCCGACCAGGGTCGGCCACTAGACTCCAGGTGGCAGTACCCGACCCGAGGAGACGCCCGTGGCTGAGATGTCCGTCGATCTGGTGGCGGTGGAACGCCAGGTGTGGTCCGGCAAGGCGACGGCCGTGTTCGCCAAGACCACCGAGGGCGATCTGGGCGTCCTGCCCGGGCACACACCGTTGCTCGGTGAGCTGGTCGAGGGTGGGATCGTCAAGATCACCACGACTGATGGGGAGACGGTCACCGCGGCGGTCTTCGGTGGCTTCCTGTCGGTCACCGGTGAGAAGGTGAGTGTGCTCGCCGAGGCAGCCGAACTCGCCGGGGAGATCGACCCGAAGGCGGCCAGGGCCGCGCTGGCGCAGGCCGATTCCGAGCCGGACAAGGATCGGGCCGAGTCGATGAGGGCCCGGGCGACCGCGCGGCTCAAGGCGTTAGGCGAGACCGCCTGAGGTCCTCGGTGCGCAGGAACGGGCCGCCATGGGAGTCGGGCAGATCGTCGGCTTGGTCCTGTTCCTCGTCGCGCTCTTCATCCTGATTCGAGCGATCCGCCGGATCCGGCTGGTACGCCGGGGCGGGATCGATGTGGCGCTGCGATCGAGCCCGGACGAGGGTCTGCGCGGCTGGCATCTGGGGGTGGGGCGCTACCGGGGCGACGACTTCTCCTGGTTCCGGTTCTCCAGCCTGCGATCCGGCCCCGACCGGGTGCTGGACCGGGAACAGCTGGAGATCGTGGAACGACGCTCTCCCACGCTGCCGGAGAGCTACGCGATGCCGAGTGGGTCGGTCGTGCTGCGTTGCCGTACCGAGGTGGGGGAGTTGGAACTTGCGATGCGGCGGGACACGCTCACCGGGTTTCTTTCCTGGCTCGAGTCGGCGCCCCCTGGACGCGGCACGCCGTGGGCCTGCTGACGTGCGATGCTCACGACCTGGTCTCCCCCGGCATCCAGAGCACGTCGCCGTCCGGGTTGGCGACGCGGCCCAGAATGAACAGGAGATCGGAGAGCCGGTTGAGGTAGCGCGCCGTGATCGGGTTGGTGCGCTGCGGATCGGCCTGCAGCAGTGCCCAGGTACTGCGCTCGGCCCTGCGGGTCACGACTCTCGCGGTGTGCAGCAACGCCGCGCCGGGCGTCCCGCCGGGCAGGATGAACGAGTCCAGCTTGGGCAGCGCGGCGTTGAACTCGTCACACCAGCCCTCCAGCCGGGTGACGTAGCTCTCCGCGATCCGCAGCGGGGGGTATTCGGGATCCGGCGCGATCGGGTTGCACAGGTCGGCGCCGACGTCGAAGAGATCGTTCTGTACCTGACGCAGCACGGTGACCGGCCGCCCGGCCAGCGATCCCATCGCCAGTGCCACACCGAGGGCGCAGTTGGCTTCCTCGACGTCGGCATAGGCGACCAGCCGCGGATCGGTCTTCGCCACCCGGGAGAAATCCCCGAGACCGCTGGTCCCATCGTCCCCGGTGCGGGTGTAGATCCTCGTCAGGTGCACGGCCATGCCCGTGACGGTAACCCCTCCACCCGCGCGGTGCCCGCGGTCCCCCGGGTCGGCGACCGGGGCCGACACGTCCGGGTCGATCCCGTCAACCCGACGTGCCTACCTGAGCCGCCCCACTGTCAGCCTGCTGAGTGCCCCCGGCATCATGGTCGCTCGTGAGCGAGCACTTCAGGGTCCGTGGTGGTGCCCGGTTGACCGGCGAGGTGCAGGTCGTGGGCGCGAAGAACAGCGTGCTGAAGCTGATGGCCGCAGCACTGCTGGCCGAGGGAACCACCACCCTCACGAACTGCCCGGAGATTCTCGACGTCCCGCTGATGGCCGATGTGCTGCGCGGACTGGGATGCGAGGTCGAGATCATCGGCGACACCACGCACATCACCACGCCCGCGGAACCCAAGCACGAGGCCGACTACGGCTCGGTGAGCAAGCTGCGTGCCTCGGTGTGTGTGCTCGGCCCGCTGGTCGGCCGGTGCCGTCGAGCCAGGGTCGCGCTGCCCGGCGGGGACGCCATCGGCTCCCGGCCGCTGGACATGCACCAGAACGGGCTGCGCAAACTGGGCGCCCGCAGCGAGATCGAGCACGGCTGCGTGGTGGCCGAGGCCGAGGGCCTGCACGGGGCGCAGATCTGGCTGGACTTCCCGAGCGTCGGGGCGACCGAGAACATCCTGATGGCCGCAGCGCTCGCCCAGGGCACCACGATCATCGACAACGCCGCCCGTGAGCCGGAGATCGTCGACCTCTGCCTGATGTTGCGGCAGATGGGCGCCCAGATCAGCGGGGAGGGCAGCTCCACGCTCACCGTCGAGGGGGTGGACGAGCTGCGGCCCGCCACCCACCGCGTGATCGGGGACCGGATCGTGGGGGCGACGTGGGCCTTCGCCGCCGCGATGACCCAGGGTGACGTCACCGTGCGTGGTGTCAACCCGCACCATCTGGACCTGGTGCTGGAGAAGCTGCGTCTGGGCGGGGCCGAGGTCGATCAGCCGCCCGGTGAGCCCGAGGCCTTCCGGGTGGTGATGCCAGGCCGGCCGTCCTCGGTCGACTTCGTGACCCTGCCCTACCCGGGCTTCGCCACCGACCTCCAGCCCATGGCGATCGCGCTGTCCGCTGTCTCCGAGGGCACCTCGATGATCACCGAGAATGTGTTCGAAGCCCGGTTTCGGTTCGTCGAGGAGATGATCCGGCTGGGCGCGGACGCTCGCACCGACGGTCACCATGCCGTCATCCGCGGCGTGGAGCGGCTCTCCAGCGCGCCGGTATGGGCCTCCGACATCCGGGCTGGTGCCGGGCTGGTGCTCGCCGGACTGTGCGCCGACGGCGTCACCGACGTGTGGGATGTCTTCCACATCGACCGTGGCTACCCACGATTCCTGGAGAATCTGGCGTCGCTGGGTGCCGACGTCCGGCGGGTCAGCGCACCGCCGGAGCGCTGAATCAATCGGAGTTGGCCAGCACGACCCTGGCGTCGACCTCGTCCTCGGCGAAGACCAGGATGCTGCGCCCGATCCGATCTGTGGTCGGGCGGACCGTGGCCCGGATGCCGTCGGCAGCCAGCCGGCGTCGGAGCACGTCGGCGGCTTCGGCGTTGGGTACCACGGCCACTTCGCGGAGCAGACCGAGGTCGCCGTCGTCGTGCTCGGGGGGCGGGGCGACGTGCTGTGTATGGGTGCCGTAGGTCCAGCGCAGCATCCCGCCCAGCAGTGCGACGAGCAGCAGCGCGAGCAGCGGCCCGACGACGAAGTGCAGGCCGTCCGCAGGCAGTTCCACCAGGTCATGGTGAGCCAGCCGGTGGCGCGCCGCCAGTCCGCAGGTCGACGGCATCGGGTGGCGCCTGTGAGGAACAGCATTCGGGCCCGGTGCTACCGGCGAGTAGCGTCACGGTTCGGAGGTGCGCCGATGCCTTATCCCAGTGATCATGGCCGGGACCGGCCGTGGGTGATGCGGACCTACGCCGGGCACTCGTCGGCACGCACGTCGAACGCGCTCTACCGGCGCAATCTCGGCAAGGGCCAGACCGGGCTCTCGGTGGCGTTCGATCTGCCCACCCAGACCGGTTACGACCCCGACCACGAGCTGGCCCGCGGTGAGGTGGGCAAGGTCGGCGTTCCGGTCTGCCACATCGGTGACATGCGCACGCTGTTCGACGGTATCCCGATGGCTCAGGCCAACACGTCGATGACGATCAACGCCACCGCGATGTGGCTGCTCGCGCTCTACGCCTCGGTCGCCGAGGAGCACGGTGCGGACCTGGCGCAGCTGTCGGGCACCACGCAGAACGACATCATCAAGGAGTATCTGTCCCGGGGGACCTACGTGTTCCCGCCCGCACCGAGCCTGCGGCTGATCACCGACATGGTCGTGTACACGGTCAGCCGGATCCCGAAGTGGAACCCGATCAACATCTGCAGCTACCACCTGCAGGAGGCGGGCGCGACACCGGTACAGGAGATCGCCTACGCCATGTGCACGGCCATCGCGGTGCTCGACTCGGTTCGCGACAGCGGCCAGGTCGCACCGGAGGACTTCGCGAACGTCGTCGGGCGGATGTCGTTCTTCGTCAACGCCGGCGTGCGTTTCGTCGAGGAGATGTGCAAGCTGCGCGCCTTCGTCGAACTGTGGGATGAGATCTGCTTGCGGCGATACGGGGTGCGGGACCCGAAGCTGCGGCGGTTCCGGTACGGCGTGCAGGTCAACTCACTGGGGCTCACCGAGGCGCAGCCGGAGAACAACGTGCAGCGCATCGTGCTGGAAATGCTTGCGGTGACGCTGTCCCGGGACGCCAGGGCCCGTGCGGTGCAGCTGCCCGCGTGGAACGAGGCGCTGGGGCTGCCCCGGCCTTGGGACCAGCAGTGGGCACTGCGGATGCAGCAGGTGCTGGCCTACGAGACCGATCTGCTGGAGTACGAGGATCTCTTCGACGGTTCCCGGGTGGTGCAGGCGCGGGTCGCCGAGATCGCCGACGGTGCCCGCGGCGAGATCGACCGGGTGCAGGGCATGGGTGGCGCGATCGCCGCCGTCGAGTCCGGCTACATGAAGTCGCAGCTGGTCTCCTCGCTCGCCGGGCGGCGGGGTCGGATCGAGGACGGCGCGGACGTGGTGGTCGGGGTGAACCGGTTCACCGAGACCGACCCGAGCCCGCTGCAGGCCGACGGCGCGGGGGCGATCGAGACCGTCGACCCGGCGACCGAGGCGCTGGCGGTCGAGGCGATCCGGGCCTGGCGGGCCGGCCGGGATCCGGCGGCGGTGGACCGGGCGCTGGGCGGGCTGGTCGAGGCCGCGACGAGCGGGGCCAACCTGGTGGAGGCCTCCATGGCCTGCGCCCGGGTGGGCGTGACGACCGGGGAGTGGGCAGGTGCGCTGCGCGGCGTGTTCGGTGAGTACCGGGCGCCGACCGGGGTGTCGGCAGCGGCCGTGGCCGGCGAGGCCGGTGCCGCGGGCGATGCGATCGGCCGGGTGCGCGAGCGGGTGCGTGTCGTCGGTGCGGAGTTGGGCGAGCGGCTGCGGATGCTGGTCGGCAAGCCTGGCCTCGACGGGCACTCCAACGGCGCCGAACAGGTGGCGGTACGTGCCCGCGACGTCGGTTTCGAGGTGATCTATCAGGGCATCCGGCTCACTCCGGCCCAGATCGTCGCGGCCGCTGTGCAGGAGGACGTGCACGTGGTGGGCCTCTCGGTGCTCTCCGGCTCGCATCTCGAGGTGGTGCCCGCCGTGGTCGACGGCCTGCGCGCGGCGGGCGCAGGGGACGTGCCGGTGGTGGTCGGCGGGATCATCCCGCCGCGCGACGCCGAGGCGTTGCTCGCCAAGGGTGTTGCCGAGGTGTTCACCCCGAAGGACTTCGAGCTCACCGACATCATGGATCGGATCGTGGACCTGGTCCGCGCTCGCGTCCCTTCCCGCTGACTGATATACGCCCTTTCGGGCGGTACTGTTTGATTTGATTCGAGCCGATCGATACTTTCAGTAACGATAAGCGAGTTTGTCACCTGATGGTGCAATACCGGGCGCACATACCGGCCGGGTACGGCCAGGGCGGTGATCGTGGCGGGACATGCGTGGACCCGGCGGGACTTCCTGAAGGGTTCCGCGACCGCGGGTGGTCTCACCGTGGCCGGTTCCGTGTTCGCGGCCTGCACCAGCACCGGTAGTGGTGGCAGCGCACTGGCGGACGCCAGACGGACCGGCACGATCAAGGTCGGTATCGCGGGCGAGGTGCCCTACGGTTTCACCGCGAACGGGCGGTCACGGGGGAGGCGCCCGAGGTCGCCAGGGTGGTGTTCGGCAAGCTGGGGATCACTGACATGCGGGCTCAGCAGGTGGAGTTCGACAGCCTGATCGGTGGGCTCAACGCCCATCTGTTCGATGTCGTCTCGGCCGGGATGTTCATCACGCCCAAGCGGTGCCTGCAAGCCGCGTTCTCCAGCCCGGACTACCTGGCTCCGGAGGCGTTGCTGGTGCCGAAGGGCAACCCGCAACAGGTTCTGCGGTTCTCCGATCTCACCGCGAAGCGACCGAAAGTGGCCGTGCTCAGCGGCCGGGTCTACGCGGCGGCGCTGACCAACATCTCGCTCAACTGGCTGGCCAGGCAGAACCCGGCCGCGCCGGTGGAGGTGACCCCGGCGTTCAACCCGGTGATAGCCGGGGTGCAGGTCCGCTCCGCGGGCGTGTTCGTGTTCCGCAGGTCGGACAACGACCTGCGCGAGGCGTTCAACCGTGAGTTGCGCGCGATTCACGCGGACGGCCAGTGGCTGCAGGTCGCCGCGGCTTCGCCCGGTCGAACCTGCCGGGGCCGGACCTGACGACCGAGCAGCTGTGCCGAGCGCCCGCCGGCTGAGTAACGGGCCGGGCTGAGGGGCCGCCATGATGGAGCGCGTCTCGGGGTACCTGGTCACCCTGCTGACGGGGTTGCCCACCACGCTGGCCGTCACGGCCGGTGGCATCGCGCTGTGCATCGTGGCGTCCTTCACCGCCGGTCTGGCCCTGGTGTCGCCCTCGGCCGCGGTTCGCGGGGTCAGCCGGGTCTACGTCGAGATCTGGCGTGGCACATCCGAGGTCGGGCAACTGTTCTGGATCTTCTTCGCGCTACCGGTGCTGATCGGCTTGCAGTGGGTGCCGCTCTGGGCCGCGGTGCTGGTGCTCGGGCTCAACCACGGTGCCTACGGCGCCGAGATCGTCCGCGGTGCCGTGCAATCGGTGCCGATGCAGCAGCATGAGGGCGCTGTCGCGTTGAGCATGTCCTGGACGCAGCGGACAATCCGGGTGATCTTGCCGCAGGCGCTGGCCGAGATGGTGCCGCCGCTGAACAACCTGTTCATCCAGCTGCTCAAGGCCAGTTCGCTGGTTTCCTTGGTCTTCCTGTCGGACATGACGTTTCAGGCCACCGAGGTGCTGCTGCCGACCGACACCAGCCACGCGTTCAGCATCCTGCTGGCGCTGCTGGTGGCATACCTGGGGCTGTCGTTGCTGATCACCGCGGTGATGACGGTCGTGGAGCGCTGGGCCACCCGGCTGGCCGACCGGTGACCGCCGTCTGGAGCTGGGACTACGTCTGGCAGATCCTGCCTGCCCTCGCGCGGGGGCTGCTCGTGACGCTGCGGCCGCGGTGCTCGGGTGCCCGTACCGTCTGATAACAATAGTCCACGAGTACTTCGATAGTCGGTGCACGCCACTGCCCTACCCGAATGAGAGGTGATGGTGGTGTCCACGGCCACGTGTTGTGCCCCGCGTGGACACCACCGGACAGGTTTCAGGCTGGATCGGGGTCTGAGACGGATGATGTGTGGGGTGTCAGGTCATCCGACAACCGCCGGGCCGCTTCGGTACCACGCAGTGGCGTGCGGGCCGTCTCCTTCATCAACATAATCGGGACGATGGCGATGGCGGCAGCAGCCATCAGATAATAGGCGGGAATAAAATCGTTTCCGGTCTGCCTCAGCAGAATGGTGATTATAACTGGCGCTGTACCACCGAACAGTGACGTGGAAATGTTGTAGCTCACCGCGAAACCGGCATACCGGACCCGCGTGTCGAAGATCGCCGGCAGCGTAGATCCGATCACCGCCAGGATGCAGACCAGGAAGAACCCGATGATCGCGAGCCCGAAGAGGGTGCTGAGGGGGCTGCCCATCGACAATAGTAGGAAGGCCGGGTAGCTGAACAGCAGGTAGCCGATCGCTGAGACGAGCATCAGCGGCTTGCGTCCGATCCGGTCCGACAGCGCACCCAGTGGCAGGATGATTGCCATCATGGCCAGCATCACGACGACACTCATCCACAGCGAGGTCTGGTCGGAGATGTGCAGGACGCCGGTCAGATAGCTGGGCATGTAGGTCAGTACGGTGTAGTCGGCCACGTTGATCAGGATCACTATCCCAACGCAGATCAACA
The DNA here is from genome assembly GCA_036494005.1 of Pseudonocardiaceae bacterium. Lineage (GTDB taxonomy): Bacteria > Actinomycetota > Actinomycetes > Mycobacteriales > Pseudonocardiaceae. The sequence continues at coordinate 33,011 of DASXOV010000194.1, forward strand.
TGTCGCGCCAGTGTTTGGTCAGCGCTTCCCGCAGCGGGGCCCGCGGCGCGGTGTCAGTGGCTGCGCGTTGCTCCAGTTCCTTGAAGGCCGGACTCTCGTCGAGCCGCAGCCGCAGGTAGAGCCCGATCACGCCGAGCGGCAGCGCGACGAGGAACGGAACTCGCCAACCCCAGGAGTTCATCGCCTCGGTGGGTAGCTCGATGGTGAGCACCGTGGCCAGAATCGCGCCTGCCGTGAACCCGGACAGCGTCCCGAACTCCAGCCAGCTGCCGAGGAAGCCACGGCGGCGGTCCGGGGAGGACTCGGAGATGTAAGTGGCCGCACCAGCGTACTCGCCGCCGGTGGAGAAGCCCTGCACCATGCGGATCGCGACCAGCAGGATCGGCGCCCATATTCCGATCTGCGCATAGCTGGGCAGCAGCCCGACGAGGAACGTCGCTCCCGACATCAACAGGATGGTGGCCGCCAGCACCCGCTTGCGGCCGATCTTGTCGCCCAGCGGGCCGAAGAAGAGACTGCCGAGCGGGCGGATGACGAACGACGCCGCGAACACCGCGAAAGCCGACAGGGTCTTGGCGCTCTGGTCGGTGACAGGGAAGAACTGCCCGCCGATGATGGTCGCCACGTAGCTGTAGGCCGCGAAGTCGAACCACTCCGTCGCATTGCCGATCGCGGCGGCGGCGACCGCCTTCCGCGTCGCGGACTCGTCGGGTGCGGGTGCTGATCTGGCTTGTTCCGTTGACGTCATCGGTCCTCCCAGTTGTCCGATGGCCGGCTGTCGGGGGAGACAAACGGTCACGGAACGCGTGTCGGGCTCACGTGTGATCAGGTCCGCGGGGCTGCGACTGCTGGGCGAACCATTACCACGAGTGAGTGGTGATCATCCGGCTGACTGCGGTCCTCTGCGGGACCTCCTCTCACAAAGAGTGACCGGCGGCCGACACTGAGGACACGCCAGGCTGGGTCCGGGTCCTACTAGCGTGTCCTGCGGACGCAGTGTGTAACAAGTGTCCACTGTGGGGGCACGCTACCTTGTCACCCCCGGGACCGCAGCCCCCATCACGCAGAGATATCCAGATGTGCAGGCACTACTGTGCCGCACTGTGCGTCTCGTGATCGCTCGTTGCCAGGTGGACTACGTCGGCCGGTTGACCGCGCACCTGCCGATGGCGCCACGACTGCTGCTGGTGAAGGCGGACGGGTCGGTGAGTGTGCATGCCGACGACCGCGCGTACAAGCCGCTGAACTGGATGAGCCCGCCGTGCATGCTGGTCGAGCAGCCAGGGCGGTGGACGGTCACCAACAAGACCGGCGAGCAGTTGATCATCGATATCGACGAGGTGCTGCACGACTCACGTCATGAACTCGGGATGGATCCCGGTCTGGTCAAGGACGGCGTCGAGGCGCACCTGCAGGCCTTGCTGGCCGAACATGTGACCACCCTGGGAAAGGGATGGACCCTGGTGCGCCGCGAGTTCCCGACTGCGGTCGGCCCGGTGGACCTGATGTGCCGGGATTCGGACGGTGTCTCGGTCGCGGTGGAGATCAAACGGCGCGGCGAGATCGACGGTGTCGAACAGCTCACCCGATACCTGGAACTGCTCAACCGCGACCCGCTGCTGGCCCCGGTTCGTGGCGTCTTCGCCGCGCAACAGATCAAGCCGCAGGCCCGCACGCTCGCCGAAGATCGCGGTATCGCCTGCGTGGTGCTCGACTACGACGCCCTGCGCGGCACCGAGTCTGAGGAGTTCCGACTGTTCTGACGGGATCTCGTACTGGTTCTGTCGGCGGGCAGGTCAACGCCACAACTATGGAAAGGGAGATCGCATCGGAGGTGATCACCAGGATGCGCCGCCGCGCAAGGTGCCCGCCGGGGTGGACGAGCAGTTCCAGCGCTACGTCGGCGCCCCGCTGTCGGCGGTGCCGGATCCGTGGGGCCGGACCGACTCCTACGCATCGCACCCATGAGAACCTCGCCGATCAGGACGCCTACCACGCCAGCGTTTGGCGTTGCGCGATCCGGGCGCGTTGGTGCCCGGCACCCGCTCCTACTACCCGGAGTCCGGTAACTGCCTGCGGGGATGCGAGGGGGTCCGGTCCGTAAGACGAATCGGACATCCTCGTTGGCTGTTGGTGGTGGCCACCCTCATGTCGGATAGCCTGACCATAACACCAGTTCCCCGGTCAGCCCTAGTGAGCCCGCAACACGTCATGCTGACGACGGTGCGCTCGGAACTCCTCCGGTAAAGCATTCAACCGCATTGGCCCAACCCATTGAAGAACCTCGGGTGCCTATACCGAAGAAGTTTCGCAGTCGCCGCCAGTGGTATACGATAGCTGGTGGCGTCATTGGGCTTATTGCAGCAATCGTAATCATTGCTAACCTTATTCCGGGCACCGGCCGAGCCGCTGGGAGCAGCGGAACCAAACCTTCGACGGCTAACTCATACAGCCCATCAACTGGTGTCGGCGGAGTGCGGGAAAGGGTCGGAGATATAGCGAAAGAAACTCAGTCGGACCAGGAACCGATCGACAAGTTGCGCGCGAAAGCGACCGCACCTCCAACCGGCAACGGCCCCGGTCAGCTGAAACGGCCCGCCGTAGGCCCCGTCGACGTGCAGCCAGAGATTCTCGGCCTGGCGACCTCGGCCAGTTCGGCGACCGGGTCGACTGCGCCGGTATTGGTGGTCCCCACCGACGCCACGACACAGCAGGGTCGCAGTCCGCGCCGACGATCTGCCCGCACCATGTCGGCCAGCGCGCCGGGGTCCATGCGCAGCCGTGCGTCGGTCACCGAACGCCGTCCCGTGCTCCGGGGCGCCGGTCTCCCGCAAAGTGGCGGCCAGGTCCGGGGCGCCGTCCAGGTCGATAGCGGGCGCGTCGGCGCGACGGGATATGAAGTCCTCGACGAACGCGAAGGTCGCGCTGCCCATCTCCCGCATCGCGGCTGGATCAGGTTCCAGCGGATACCCCACCCCGCGACCGTACCTCCGGCTACTGGTCGTCCTGCCCGGCGATGAGGCCGGTGAGCAGCTCGACTATCTGCTGCTGGCCGGCGGCAGACTGGTCGAGCTTGCCGCGCATCTCGGCGAAACCCGTGCGCATCTCACCTTCGAGCCGGTCGAAGCGGGCGGCGGTCTGCACGCCGAGCGCGTTGATCGCGGAGCGGTTGGCGTCGACCTTGACGCCGAGGTCGGCGAGGTCGCGGTCGCGGGCGGCGACGAGATGCCGGGCGGCTGCGGCGTCGGCGGCGACCTCTTCCATCCGAGCCTCCAGCGCGCTGAGCCGGGCTTCGACGTCGGAAGGGTTCGCCACGGAAGGAGTGTACCGATCCGGCCCGCAACAGGCCCGCGGCCGAGCGACGGCTCATCACCGAGACTGCGGATGAACTCCGGGCGTGTCGCCCGGCCATGAACTCGTACCCTGCAGGGACTGACCGGCGTCGAGAGGGAGCGGACCATGGTGCGGGCCGCGGACTACAGCGACCACGGGACTGAGGGCCAGGTCAGCCCCGAGCGGGGGACCCACTTCGCGTCGACGGATCCGAGGACGGGCGAGGTCGTCGGCCATCACCCGGTGTGCGACGAGGCGGCGGTGCGGGCGGCGGTCGACCGTGCCCGGCTGGCCGCCGTCTGGTGGGCCGGGATCGGGTTCGCCGAGCGCAGGCGCCGGCTGCTGGCCTGGTGTTCCCGGCTGACCCGGCGAATCGACGAGCTGGCGGCGGTGATCAGTGCGGAGACCGGCAAGCCGCGCGACGACGCACGGATGGAAGGTGTGCTCGTGGTCGCGCACCTGGACTGGGCTGCGCGCCATGCCGAGCGGGTGCTCCGCCGCCGCCGGGTGCATCCCGGCCTGCTGATGATCCAGGAGGCCTCGACGCGGGAGTACCAGCCGCTGGGCGTGATCGGGGTGATCGGGCCGTGGAACTACCCCGCCCACACGCCGATGGGGTCGATCAGTTACGCGCTGGCCGCCGGCAACGCCGTGGTGCTCAAGCCCAGCGAGTTCACTCCCGGGGTGGGCCGCGTGCTGGCCGGGAGCCTCGCCGAGGTGGTACCGGAGCAGCCGTTGCTGCAGGTGGTCACCGGTTTCGCCGAAACCGGGGCCGCGCTGTGCCGCTCCGGCGTCGACAAGGTGTCCTTCACCGGCTCCACCGGCACCGCGAAGCGGGTGATGGCGGCCTGCGCCGAGACGCTCACCCCGGTGCTGATCGAGTGCGGCGGCAAGGATGCCCTGCTGGTGGATGCCGACGCCGATCTCGACGCGGCGGCCGACGCCGCGGTCTGGGGCGGCATGGTCAATGCCGGTCAGACCTGCGTGGGCGTCGAGCGGGTGTACGTCGTCGACGCTGTCGCCGCGGAGTTCACCGACCGGGTGGTCGCACTGGCCGGCACGCTGAGAACCGGCGGCGAGTCCACCGCCGACCTGGGCCCGATCACGATGCCCGGGCAGGTCGAGGTGATCCGGGCGCACATCGCCGACGCGCTGGCCCGTGGTGGCACCGCGCTGGTGGGTGGCCCGGAGTCGGTGCGGCCGCCCTATGTCGGGCCTGTCGTGCTGGCCGACGTCCCGGACGACTCGATCGCGGTGACCGACGAGACCTTCGGCCCGACTCTGACGATGCACCGAGTCACGGACCTGGACGAGGCGGTGGAGCGGGTCAACGCCGGTCGCTACGGCCTGGGCGCCGCGGTGTTCTCGGCGCGTCGTGGTGAACAGATCGCGGCCCGGCTGCGCTGCGGGATGGTCTCGGTCAATGGTGTGGTCTGTTTCAGTGCGGTGCCCGCCCTGCCCTTCGGTGGGGTGCGTGACTCCGGGTTCGGACGCATCCACGGTCCCGACGGCCTGCGCGAGTTCAGCCGGGCCAAGGCCGTCACCCGCCGTCGGTTCCCCCCGGTGGTGAACGTGCTCACCTTCGCCCGGTCCCGGTGGTCGGTACCGCTGCTGATGCGGATCGTCCGCCTGCGCTACGGCCGCTGAACGAGCGAAGTTGCAGGTGGGGTTCGCCACCCGATCGGGGGTCCGGCCACCCCTGACGTGGCACGATCGGGAGGACCTCATCCTCGACGTCGTGGGAGGCAACGAAGATGGCTCGGGAGATCACCAGGGTCGGCGTGGTGGGAATGGGCACGATGGGCGCCGGCATCGCCGAGGTGCTCGCCAGGACCGGGCTCGATGTGGTCGCCGTCGAGGTCGACGAGGCGGGGGTGAAACGGGGCCGGGGCCATCTGGAGCACTCCACCGGGCGTGCCGTGGAGCGCGGCAAGCTCGACGAGTCCGCGCAGCGTCAGGTACTCGATCGGATCAGCTTCACCACCAAGCTGACCAGCCTGGCCGACGTGGATCTGGTGATCGAGGCGGTGCCCGAGCATCTGGACCTGAAGAGCCGGATCTTCAGCGAACTGGACCAGATCGTGGCCGCCGACGTCGTGCTGGCCTCGAACACCTCCAGCCTGTCGATCACCCAGTTGGCGGTGCACACCAAGCGGCCGGATCGGGTGGTGGGTATGCACTTCTTCAACCCGGCGCCGGTGCTCAAGCTGGTCGAAGTGGTGCGCACCGTGGTCACCGACCCGCAGGTGGTCAGCGATGTGACGGCGCTGGCCGAGAAGCTGGGCAAGACCCCGGTGGTGATCGGGGACCGGGCCGGGTTCATCGCCAACGGGTTGCTGTTCGGCTACCTCAACCACGCTGCCCGGATGTTCGAGCAGCGTTACGCCACCCGCGAGGATCTCGACGCCGCGATGCGCTTCGGCTGCGGGTATCCGATGGGCCCGCTGGCTCTGCTGGACCTCATCGGGCTGGACACCGCCTACGAGATCCTCGACGCGCTGTACCGGCAGTCCCGGGACCGCTTGCACGCCCCGACCCCGTTGCTCAAGCAGATGGTCACCGCGGGGCTACTCGGCCGGAAGTCGGGCCGGGGCTTCTACACCTATGCGCAGCCGGATTCGTCGAAGGTCGTGCCCGACGCGACCACCCCGCCGCAGGGCGAGCCGGGTGTGGTGACCCGGCCGATCGGCGCGGTCGGGGTGGTCGGCACCGGAACGATGGCCACCGGCATCGTCGAAGTGGTGGCCAAGGGCGGGCACCACGTGATCATCCGCGGTCGCAGCGGCGGCCGGACCGAGGACGCGGTGGCAGCGGTCAAGCGGTCGCTGGACAAGGCTGTCAACCGTGGCAAGCTCGCCGAGCCCGATCGGGACGCGGTGCTCGGGCGGATCTCCACCACCACGTCGCTGGACGACTTCGCCGACGTCGACCTGGTGATCGAGGCGGTGGCCGAGGATCTGGAGGTCAAGCGCGGGATCTTCGCCACCCTCGACGAGGTGTGCAAGCCGGGCGCCATCCTGGCCACCACCACCTCCTCACTGCCGGTGGTCGAGTGCGCGGCGGCGACCTCCCGTGCCGAGGACGTGGTGGGGCTGCACTTCTTCAACCCCGCGCCGGTGATGAAGCTGGTCGAGGTGGTGCAGACGATCAGCACCAGAGCCGATGTCGCGGCCACCGCCCGGCAGTTCTCCCGCGCGCTCGGCAAGGTGCCGGTGACCTGCGATGACCGCGCCGGCTTCATCGTCAATGCGTTGCTTTTCCCCTACCTCAACGACGCCGTGCGCATGGTGGAGGCGCACTACGCCTCGGCGGACGACATCGACACGGCGATGAAGGTCGGCGCCGCCTTGCCGATGGGCCCCTTCGCGCTGCTCGACGTGGTCGGGCTCGACGTGTCACTTGCCATCCAGCGCAGCCTCTACCAGGAGTTCCGCGAGCCGGGGTTCGCGCCGGCGCCACTGTTGGAGCATTTGGTCACCGCCGGGCGGCTGGGCCGTAAGACCGGAAAGGGATTCCGCGAGTACCCGTGACGTCCCGTCGACGAGGCATTGGTCGCACACTCCGTGCATCATGATGCGCGCGACGTAGGGTGAGCAGCCCATCGACGATGGTGGGAGTGAAGCTGCGGACCAGCTCCGATGGCTGCTCGATAGTTCACAGATTCGAGCAGTGCAGTACCTGATCAGTCCCCGCTGACCTGGTGGCCGGGACAGCGATCGCCGAGGCGACGCGAATACGCGGTGGTGCACTCGCGGTGATCGAGGATCCGGCCGGACCGATCCGGAGATCGGTGGCGCGGTCGGTGGATGAGTTGACCAGCCGGATGCCGACGCGCCGGGAGAGTGACCAGTTGCAGCTCTCACCGGGAGTGCCGGTCGTGCGTGTGCTGCGGACGATCTACGACACCGAGGGCGCACCGCTGGAGGTTCAGGATTCGGTCGTTGCGGCAGATCGTCATGAGTTCCGGTATGAGGTGGACATGAGGTGACCGCGAGTGTTGGCGGCCGGATGCTGAGAGTGGGTGCTTGTCTGTCGCTCACGGGTCGTTTCTCACGTTTCGGTGTCCAGGCTGCTCACGGGCTGGCGGCGTGGCGCGTGTTGGACCGGGGCGCCGAGGTCGTGGTGGAGGATGACGGCAGTGATCCGGCGCGGGTCGAGCCCTGCCTGCGGGCCGTGGCGGACCGATGCGACCTGCTGCTGGGACCGTATTCGACGCAGCTGATGCGGGTGGCGTCCCAGGTCGCGGTTGACTTGGGCCTGGTGGTATGGAATCACGGTGGTTCCGGTGACGATGTGGAACGGGCGGCTCCTGGCCACGTCGTATCGGTCTTGACACCGACGAGCCGATACGCTGAGCCGTTCCTGCGGCATCTGGCGGGACGAGCAACGGCGGCACCGCTATGGCTCGCGGAAGGCCGCGGGAGTTTCGGACGACAGGTCGTGGCCGGTGCCGTGGCCATGGCCGACGAACTCGGCCTACAGACCGTGCCCATCCCTCTAGACGATCAACTTCCCGTTGACTGCCCGCCGGCGGGGTGGGATCTGTTCTGCGCCGGCTCCTTCGAGGAGGACGTGGCCAGGATCGAGGCCGCTCGCACACTCGCTGCTACCCCTCGGGTGATCGGAGCTGTCGCGGCCGGCGTCCGTGACTTCAGCCAGGCGGTGACGAGCGCCGAGGGCGTCTTCGGCATTGCGCAATGGTTCCCAGGGCGAGGTACAGATGTCGAGGTGGGGCCAGCAGAGCGAGACTTCCTGCTGGCCTACACAGAGCTGACCGGAACGATGCCCGACTATCCCGCTGTGCAGGCTGCGGCCGCAGCCGTGATCGCCACGTACTGCGCCCGAGCCGCGGGCGGTCTGTCACGGGAGACGCTGTGGGAGGCCGCGACCGGGTTGCGGACGAACACGTTGTACGGCCCCTTCGGAATCGATCCCATCAGTGGAGCACAACGGGACCACGAGACTGCCCTGGTGCGCTGGGCAGCGAACGGACTGACATCGGTAAGACCAGCGACAAGCACCCTCCCGTCCGATCAACGACGTGGGGCCGATCGAGCATCTGAAGCCAGGCGCGGACCAACCGATTACTGACGAATACGTTCGCTTCATCGAGTCTGTACTCATCCGCAAGGCCGGAGCTGCTCTGTGATGAACTCCCCGTACGTGCTGCTGTCCTGTGCGGCCTCCCTGGACGGGTTCATCGACGACACCTCCGAGCAGCGGCTGCTGCTGTCGAACGACGAGGACATCGACCGGGTCGACGCGGTACGTGCCGAGTCGGACGCGATCCTCGTCGGCGCCACTACCATCCGCCGGGACAACCCCCGGCTGCTGGTCCGCTCCGCCGAGCGCAGCCGGGCTCGCCTCGCCTGCGGCAAGCCCGACCACCCGGTCAAGGTCACCATCAGCGGATCCGGTGATCTGGACCCGCATGCGAACTTCTTCACCGCCGGCGACGTGGACAAGCTGGTCTACTCCGCTACGTCCAGCGTGAACAAGGCCACCGCCCGGCTCGCCGGCGTCGCCACCGTCGTGGACGCCGGGGACCCCGTCGATCTGCACCTGGTGCTCGCCGACCTGCACGATCGCGGTGTGCGCAGGCTCATGGTCGAAGGCGGCGCCAGCCTCCACACCCAGTTCCTGGCCGCCGGCCTGGCCGACGAGATCCACCTCGTCATCGCCCCCTTCTTCATCGGCGACGCCGCCGCACCCCGCTTCGTCAATCCCGCGTCATTCGTCAACGGACCGGACCGCCGCATGCACCTGGCGGAGGCTCGCCAGATCGGTGACTGCGTGCTGCTGCGCTACCTCCCGGCACACTGATCCCCCGCCAGTACTCAGCCGCAGCAGCCCCCGCCACAACACGCCCCGCCCGCAGGGGCGGGCATCGTGGTGCGGCCCGGTCCAGCCGATCCAGCGCCGGACAACGCAACGGTGGACAGGAGCTTGACGGTGTCGTCGTGGCCGGAAGGGCAGGCCGCAGGCGCTCGGGAAGCGCTCATGGGTCTGCTGACCTCGAAGGTCACCGAGCACTCCCGGCAACGGAACTCGTAGCGGGGCACGGCCGCAGCATACCGCTACTGTGGACTGCCGTGCCGCGCCGAAACACGCCGCGCCGGGCTCGCCGCGCCACCCCGGCGGCGGCGAACGACGTATCGGGATGGGCGAACCGGGAGAGCGCCCCGGACGGGGAGTGGATGGTCCGAACGGTGCCGGGGGCGCAGAGCACCAAGAGTTACCGCTGCCCCGGGTGCGACCAGGAGATCCGGCCGGGTACCGCTCATGTGGTGGCGTGGCCTGTGGGGGAGAGGGCGGGGGCGGGGGAGCAGGGGTCGGTGGCCGAACGCAGGCACTGGCACACGCCGTGCTGGGAGGCGAGGGCGCGCCGGGCACCCACCCGCAGGCGCTGGTGAGTCCGGTGGTTCAGCGCAGTGGCCGGGTGGGCGGGACGGCGATCAGGGTGGTTTTTTCCTCGTCCGTGGGAGCGAGGTGCACGAACGCGTCGTCGAGGGTCGAATGCACCGTTTGTAGCTGTTCGGCCACCTGGTGGCGCACCGTGCGCAGCTGATCGACCTGCTGGGTGGCCTGGCTCACCATGGTGGTCGCCCGCTGGTCGGCCTCGCTGACGACGCGGCGGGCCACCTCGGTGGCTTCGGTGACGCGGCGCTCCGCCTCGGCTGTGCTGGTCTCCTCCCGATCAGCCAGTTCACGCATGGTCTCGCTGCGCCGGGCCGACATCGTGATCTCGAAGTCCTCCTCGACCTGCTTGCGTTTCGCCGCCGATTCGGCGTCCAGCTCAGCGGCCTGCGCCCTGGTCTGAGCCAGGATCTGCTCGGCGCGCGTGCGGGCCCGCCCGAGCACCTCCTCGTGCTCGCTCTCCATCTCCGATCGCCGTCGCTGCGCCTCGCTGGTCATCTCCTCGTAGCGGGTCCGCAGGTTCGCGATCTCGGTCTCGACCTCGGCCATCCGCCTGGCCGCCGCCGCCTCGGCGCGGGCCCGGAGCTCGGCGGCCTCATCCTGGGCCACCCGCAGCATGCGCTTCACCCGTTCGCTCATGCCCTCGACGGTGTCGGGCGGCGCGGAGAGTCGTTGCAGCTCGGCGCGCGCCTCGTCGAGCTCTTGGCGGGTGGCCTCCAACTGCCAGGACAGCTCACTGGCCTGCGCGGCTCCGGCCTGACTGTCCGCCAGCACGATGCGCAGGTCGGCTTGCAGCTCTTCGAGCCGGTCCTCGACCTGGGCGCGGTCGTAACCGCGTCGGACTATGTCGAAGGCCGGCCGCAGCGGAATCAGGTCTTGGTCGTCGACATGGCCCATGACTCCACGTTACCTACCTCGGCCGATGGGTTACACACCACGGAACCGATTGATGTCGGCCAGATGCGCCTCGCGCAGCGCGGGATTGCGCACGCCCAGACCCGCCTCGGGCGCCAGGCACAGCACCCCGACCTTGCCCTGGTGCGCATTGCGGTGCACGTCGAGCGCTGCTTGCCCGGTCTGCTCCAAGGGGTAGACCCGGGACAGTGTCGGGTGCACCTTCGCCCTGGCGATCAGCCGGTTGGCCTCCCACGCTTCGCGGTAGTTGGCGAAGTGCGAGCCCACGATCCGCTTCAGGTTCATCCACAGGTAGCGGTTGTCGTACACGTGGTTGAAGCCCGAGGTGGAGGCGCAGGTGACGATGGTGCCGCCTTTCCTGGCGACGTAGACGCTGGCTCCGAAGGTTTCCCGGCCGGGGTGTTCGAACACGATGTCCGGATCGTCCCCACCGGTGAGCTCCCGGATCGCCGCCCCGAAGCGTTTCCACTCCTTGGGATCCTGGGTGTGCTCATCACGCCAGAACCGGAAGCCCTCCGCCGCGCGGTCGATGACCAGGCCGGCGCCCATCCGGTGGCAGAGCTGCGCCTTCTGCGGGCTGGAGACCACGCAGACCGGCGTCGCTCCGCCGTTCAGCGCCATCTGCGTGGCATAGGAACCCAGCCCACCCGAGGCGCCCCAGATCAGCACGGTGTCGCCCTGCTTCATGTCCGCGCCGTTGCGGGAGACCAGCTGCCGGTAGGCGGTGGAGTTGACCAGACCGGGGCTGGCCGCCTCCTCCCAGGTGAGGTGGGCGGGTTTGGGCATCAGCTGGTTGGACTTCACCAGTGCGATCTGCGCCAGGCCGCCGAAGTTCGTCTCGAATCCCCAGATGCGCTGCTCGGGGTCGAGCATCGTGTCGTTGTGCCCGTCGGGATGTTCCAGCTCGACGGACAGGCAGTGCGCCACCACCGCGTCGCCCGCGTGCCAGACGTTCACCCCGGCTCCGGTCCGCAGCACCACACCGGCCAGGTCCGAGCCCACGATGTGGTACGGCAGATCGTGGCGGGAGGCCAGCGCAGATGTGCGGCCGTAGCGCCGCAGAAACCCGAAGGTGGACATCGGCTCGAAGATCGAGGTCCACACGGTGTTGTAGTTGATGGCGCTGGCCATCACGGCCACCAGGGCCTCACCCGGACCCAGCTCGGGCACCGGTACCTCGTCGAGGTGCAGCGATCGGCGCGGGTCCTTGTCCCGGCTGGGCATCCCGTCGAACATCTCGGTTTCGTCGGCGTGCACCGTGATCGCCTGGTAGCTCTCCGGCAGCGGCAGTGAGCCGACAGCGGCCAGGTCGTCGGCGAGGATGGCATTGAGGATCTTCTGCACGATCGTCCCTTCCCTCGGCTTCCCTGGTCCCACTCGGCAGCCGGCCGGTTCAGGTTACCGACGAGTAATGATCCCCCGCAGCCCCGATGTGAGTGAGGGCACCACTAGTAGCCGTCAAGGTCTTGACCGGGCGGCCAACCAAGCGCACGCTTCGGATAAGGGGGCGTCAAGATGAGGTGATCCCAGATGGACAAGCAGTGGATGCGCTGGCAGGACTGGGGTGCGGTGGTCCTGGGTGTCATCGCCGGGCTCTCGATGCTGTGGGTGCACACGTCGACGGCCGCGATGTGGAGTCTGTTCGTGTTCGGGGTACTCCTGCTCGCCAGCGGGCTGTGGTCGCTGGCGATGCCGGGTTCGGTGGCCAGTGAATACGTGCACATCGCGCTGGGTGTGTTGTTCTTCATCAGCCCATGGGCGCTGAACTACGCCGACCTGCAAGGGGCGGCGTGGACGTCGTGGGTGATCGGTGTGCTGGCTATGGCGATCGGCGCGGCCGCCGTCCCGGTGGCGACCACCGCGCACCACGGCATGGCGGGTCAGCACTGAGCGGCGACGCCGGGAGCAGGCGCCCGGCCACAGTGGGCGAGGAGCCGGCGTCGCGCTCCCCGCCCGCTGCCCGGGCTGGGGGTCCGGCCTGCGCCCAGGACGCCTCGGCCCGGGAACGGATCCTCACCGCTGCTCAGGACCTGTTCGCGCAGCGGGGTTTCGATGCCACCCCGACCTCGCGGATAGCTGAGCGGGCCGAGGTGCCCAAGGGGCTGGTGCACTACTACTTCCGGCGCAAGCTGGACCTGCTGGTGGCGCTGGTAGAGCGGCTGCCGAGGGAACACATCGACCGCAGCCAGGTGGTCGTTCCCGGCGACGTCGCGGGCAGCCTGCGCCGTCTGGTGAGCGCGCTGGACGCATGGCTGGGCGCGTCATCCTTGCTGTCGCATCTGCTCTGGCGGGAGGCGGACACCCACGATGCGGTCCGCGACGCGCTGAGCTCACGGTTCCGCTGGATGGTAGGGGAGATCCGTGCGGTGATGCTGGCCGCGCTTCCGGAGTCGCGGCGCGGGGCGGACGTCCACAGCGCCGCGGAGTTACTGGCTCTCGCGGTCAGCTACCGGCATTCGACCGCCCGGCACGCCGGAGCGGGTCCCGAACTGGAGCGGTTGGTCGCCATGCACCGCGAACTGGACTTCATCGCTGATGCCCTGGTGCTCGGCGCACGCGCGACTGGTTGAGGGTGTATAACGTGGTGTATGCATCGGACCAACATCTACCTCACCGATGAGCAGCGGAGCGCTCTTGCCGCGCGCGCCGCGTCGGAGGGAACCTCGGCTGCGGAATTGATCCGCAGGCTCATCGACCAGGCGCTGTTCGGAGCGAACGACGATCTTGCCGACGATCTCAGCGCGATCGACGTGTCCTTCGGGGCCCTGCGCGAGGTGGAGATCGACATCGACCGCGCCGACGGTCAGCGCGGGGCGCACCTTGACCGGATCAGCCGGCTGTGATCCTCGTCGACACCGACGTCCTCATCGCGAATCTGCGTGGGGTCGACGCCGCGCGGGACTGGCTGCGGGACACCCGCGCCCGGACCGGGCGGCTCGCCGTCAGCGTCGTCACGAACGCCGAGATCATCGGCGGTATGCGCTCTCCTGAGCGACGAGAGGTCACCCGGCTGCTCAACTCGCTGCGGCCGCTGCCGGTGACCGACATGATCGCGCACCGCGCCGGAGAACTTCGCCGGCACTACCGCCTGTCCCATGCCGCGATCGGCGTCGTCGATTACCTGATCGCCGCCACCGCGCAGGTGCACGGCCTCGAACTGGCCACGCTAAATACCAAGCACTTCCCGATGTTCGACGACCTGGAACCACCTTTCCAGCTCTGAGCCGGTCTTCCGCTGCTGCGCCGCGGGATGGCGCTGGTGAGCGCCACCTCGTCGAGGGCTCGTTGTTCCGGTGAACCATTCGGAGACACCCTGCCGCCCGGCGAGGCGATCTCTTCCGTCTAAAAATAACGGGAGCCCGAAGGCCTTGCCCGATGGAGGACGATTAGCCATATCTCCGGCCTATGGGTGGGTACCCTCCGCCGCGAATTCCGCGAAGCGGTGCGAGACGAAGCCACCGTCAACCTTGTCCCAGATGTCATTGCCGTCGACGGGGTCGCCGTGCACCTGCGTCCGGACCTCGACCGGTGTGCCCCGCTCGCCGAGCAGGCCCACGGTAGGTGCCTGGAGCGAGGGAGCGGTGCGGATGCGCAGCAACGAACCCGTAGTCCGCGCCGATCCTGACCTCGGGAACCCAGGAGTGGGCGGCGCGGGTCCCGGCTGGGGGCCAGGGCCTGGCTTCGGCTCCGGCGGCGGGCCGACGAGCGGCCGGACGTCCGCGAAGCTCTTGTCCCGTAGGTCCAGGTCGTAGTCGAAGGTGATGGGCACGTCCTTGGTCAGCCCCATGGCCTCCAGCTTGCTCATGGGGATAGTGAATGTCTGCTGCAGCGTCGTGCCGAGATTTCCGGGACAGAGGTCCACCGTGTCGATAGCATGGACGTGGGGCACCCAACGGATGTGACCGGTCATGGCACCTGTGTCCAGATCGATGCTGGTTACCTGGATAACGACATCGCCGCTTATCACGCGGTCGTCCTTGCCGAAAACATCGCTGTCACCGATGTCCCCAGCGAGATTCGCCGCGGCGTTGCTGACGGTGTTGTAGACGATCGGCGGGTGTAGGTGACGCTTCTGCCGTGCGCCCTCGCCGATGGCCGTCGCCAGCGGCATGCGCAGCTCGGCGATCGGCCCGCCCGGCGGACCGGATGCCACGCCGCGCAACAGCAGCGGCAGGTTGAGGGCGATGTCGTTGGTCAGCAGGTCGGCGCCGATGTTTTGCATGCGCGCCGCGAGATCGTCGGTCTTCGCTGCGTCGATGATGCAGCCGGAGGAGAAGGCGAAACGTTGGGATGTACCGGCGAAGTAGGCGTCCCACACCGTCTTCACGTCGCCGCAGCCGGTGACCCGCGACGTCAGCTGAGGAACTATGAACCGCAGGGCGTTCCACTTCCGCTGCCCTTCCGCCGGGTCGGCGAAGGGCGTGCACGGCCCGTCGGATGCGGCCACCGGGACCGCGGAGCCGTCCGATGCGGGCTCCGGCGCGGTCTGGACAATTGATCGGTCCCCGTGCTCCTGCTTGCCGCAGACCGCAGTCCCGCAGCCTCCGGTGCAGCGCTGGACCGCCACGTCCGTGGGGCCATTGGCGGGCACCGCCCGGCCGAGCACGGCGGTGCGCGCCGAGGTCGCCGACGACTTCGCCAGCAAGTCGGCGACGGCTGCGTTACCGGCCGTCGACTGCAAGTGAAGGATCTGCTGCAGATACGACGGCAGCCGGTCACAGCCCGTGCGCACCGGAAGCGGCCGATCCACTTTCGAGGAGTGCATCCGCATCCCATCAATGGTCCGGTATCTCGACGCTACAGCGAAGATCCTGTCGCCTGGTCTACCCGTTCAACCCAGACGAGGTACCCGTTCGGGCAGCGCGGCCGCAGGAACGGGAGGGCACCGCGCGCGGACCGAGGGTGAGCTGACGAGGATTCGGGCCTGCAGTTGTGCTTCCCGGCCCGCGGACGTGTCCAACGAGGGTGTCCCCGTGTACGCGCGCACCGCGCTGATGTCGTCGGCGCAAGTCTCCCGTAGCTCCGCCGCCTACGGTGAAACACCCTACGGCTATCTGATGACTCGCCGCATCGAGCGGGCCGAGGCGCTGCTGCGCCGGGGCGACCTGACGGTGACCGAGGAAGTCCCGGCGGCGTCGCCTGCGTAGCGTGCCAGGCCATGGATCTCACGCTCTCGCACTGCTTTATCAACGTCCACGACCAGGACGAAGCCCTGGCCGTCTACCACGAAGTCCTCGGCCTGGAGGTGTGCATCGATTCGCGTTGGAGGGTTCCGCTGGCTGACGGTCAGCCGCGTTCGAGAAGGTCCGCGCCGCGGGCAACATGGGGCGCCTCTCGGGACGCCTCAAGAGCTGACTCTGCCAAACGACCACCGGAGTATCCGTCACCTACCTTGGATGACCAGGCAGGCCGCTTCGACCACAGCGCTGCGCTCCTCGTTGCTGACCTGTCCGAATTGCTCGCCCACCATTCCCAGGGGACCAGACGATCCGATCTGCGAGCACAACGCCGTAGTCGGTGAGAATGCCGTGCTGGGTCGGACGAAACGATGACTCGAAGCTCACGTTCGCCGGTGATGGGTGATGGAGCGGAGAGGCAGACCTCTCCCTGCTTCACGCAACACCACCCTCGGTCCTGCGGTGAGCCGTCTTCCACTCACCGATGGACTGCTGGCGGGCATCGACCCTGGCGCGGAGGTGGTTCGGATCGGCAATTCCTGCCTCGCGGAGCATGTCGTTATGGTCGTCGACGCCACGGCGGAACATCTCTCGGGCGAGCACACGGTCGACGAACGTGGACAGCGGCAGGTTCTCGGCCTTGGCGGCTGCCGCGATAGCGGCATGGGTCTCGTCGGACAGCGAGATCCCGAGTTTGACGGTCATGCCGTCAGTATGACTGGCGGTATTCCGCGCGTCCATTTCGGCGTGACGGCTGAGGAAAGGCCGAACTGCGGCATCATCGAAGTGCGCGGTGGGCTGAGCTATTACTGACGTGGCGCGGCCCAGGCTGCAGTACAACTGGTGGTATGACCACGACGGCCGGCGGTCGGCGGCACGGCATGGAGCTGTTTGCCGCGACCGCGCCGGGCGCACGGCACGCCGCCTATGCAGGGCTGGCCGCCAGCGGGCCGGTGCACCGCATCACGCTGCCGAGCGGCACGCCGGCCTGGCTGGTCACCGGTCACGACGAGGTCCGCCAGGCGCTCACCGACCCGCGACTGGTCAAGGCGCCGGGACTGCCCACCCCGGCTGGCGGCGAGCTGGCCCCGGACATCGAGGCGGCGATGAACAGCGACCTGCTCCACCTCGACCCGCCCGATCACACTCGCCTGCGCCGGCTGGTCTCCGCGGCGTTCACTCGCCACCGCATCGAGCAGCTGGCTCCACGCGTCCAGCAGATCGCCGACCAGCTACTCGACGCGACTGACGACGACGCCGAGATCGACCTGATCGCGGCGTTCGCCTACCCGCTGCCGATCACCGTCATCTGCGAGCTGCTCGGAGTGCCGACCGACCGGCAAGCCGAGTTCCGTAGCTGGTCCTCCACCATTGTGGCCGGCTCGCTGTCCACCCCCGAGGCGTGGATCGCCGCGGCCACCGCCATGATCGGCTACATTCGGGAGCTGCTCGCCGCCAAACGCGCCGACCCGGCCGACGACCTGCTGTCCGCATTGGTCGCCGTCCGGGACGGGACGGACCACTTGTCGGAGGACGAGCTCACCTCGATGGTCTTCCTGCTGCTCGTCGCCGGCCACGAGACCACCGTGAACCTGATCGGCAATGGGATTCACGCTCTGCTCACCCACCCTGAGCAGCTCGCGCTGCTGCGCGCGGAGCCGCAGCGGCTCGACGCGGCGGTCGAGGAGCTGTTGCGCTTCGACGGGCCGCTGCAGCTCGCGACGTTCCGGTGGACCACCGAGCCGGTCGAGATCGGCGGGACGCAGCTCGCCGCGGGCGAGATGGTGATCCCCGGGCTACTGGCAGCGAACCGGGACCCGTTCCGGATCCCGCCCGAGGTGCTCGACCTGACCCGGACCGACAACCCGCACCTGACCTTCGGGTACGGCATCCACCACTGCCTCGGTGCGCCGTTGGCCCGGCTAGAGGGCCGAATCGCCCTGGGCGGCCTGCTGGCCCGGTTCCCGGACCTACGGCTGGCCGTGCCACCCGAAGAGCTGACCTGGCGAGCCGGCGTACTCATGCACGGCCTGGCCGCGCTGCCCGTCACACTGCATTCCGCAGGGATGGAACCCGCATGATCTGGCACAGCACCCCACTCGACAGCAAGGTAGTCTGCACATCCGCGACGAAGATCATGGCCGACTGGTCGCTCGCCGACTTCGAGGCCGTGGTGCACCCGGACGCGCGGAACCGGGGAGACGTGGACGAGCCTCCGGCCAGCCGCGGCCGGGGGCCCGCCGCCTTCTACGCCACCGCATCTACTGGCCACCCGCTGTGCTCGTCGGGTCGCCGTACGATGATCACCACGGTCAGGCGGCCCGGACGCCGGAGTCGGTAACCGCACCTGTTTCGAGGTCGCCTCAGCGCAGACCTTCTCCGGCACCGGCTACGACCTGGTGGCCACCTTCGACTGCCTGCACGACATGTGCGACCCCGCTCGGCCTGCAGAGCCTCCCCGGCCTGTCGGGCGGCCAGCGTGGCGACCCGCAGCGCGCCCGAGACGTCCGAGATCCTCGATGCCGACCGGGCGGTCTCCGCGTCACCCAGACGACGCGAATCGTGAACGATGCGCACTCGGAGTGGAGGTCAGGGAGTGAGGGTGGTGAGGAAGGCGTGCCAGGTGGAGGCGGGGACAGACAGGACGGGTCCGTCGCGGTCCTTGGAGTCGCGCACCTGCACGCCCGTCGGCGTGGGGGTGACCTCGACGCAATCCCCGCCGTTGGAGCTGTAGCTGCTGGTGTGCCAGCCGACCTCGACGCAGGTGCCGCCGTTGGAGCTGTAGCTGCTGGTGTGCCAGACGATGCCGTCCGGCTCGGGCGCGGTCATCAGGGTCCCTCTCGATCCGCGTAGAGCTGTGTTGCCAGCTGGGCAATCAACTGGTCCGATTCTGCCTCGCCCAGCGCGGTCCGGGCCAGCGCGTTCAGGATGCTGTGGTAGGCGGCGATCTCCTCCGGGTGTTCCAGGAACAGGCACGAGGTCTCGCTGTCCAGATAGGCCACCGGCTTGAACTCGGCGAACTCCATGAGCTGGAACGACCCGCCGGTCGCGGCGTGCGCACCGAGCGCGGCGGGCACTACCCGCAGCGTGACGTGCCGGCGCCGGGCCATCTGCCGCAGATGGTGCAACTGCTCGGCCATCACCGCCGGCCCGTCGACCGGCAGCCGCAGCACGAACTCGTGCAGGTAGAAGGTGAACGTCACCGGCTGGTGCCGGCTGAACAGGTTCTGGCGGGCCAACCGGGCGGCCACCCGGCCGTCGATCTCGGCGGCCGGCACCCGGCCGGCCTCGGTGAGCAGCGCGCGGGCGTAGTCGCCGGTCTGCAGCAGTCCGGGCACCAGCGTCGACTCGAACGCGCCGATCGTGGCCGCCTTGTCCTCATGGTCGATCAGCGTGATGACCTGCTGGGGCAGCCGGGTGCCGTGCTGCTGCAGCCAGCCCGGAACGTGCTGGTCCTCGCACAGCGCGAGCAGCCGGTCGCGCTCGGCACCGGTGACCCGGCACACCGCGAGGAACTCCGCGACCTGGATCGCGGTGACGCTGCGCTTGCCGGACAGCAGCCGCGACACCCAGCTCGGGGACCAGCCGAGCTGGTGCGCGGCCTGCTTGCCGGTCAGCCTGGCTCGTTCCATCGCCCGGCGCAGCCCCTCGCCGAGTTCCCGGCTGCGGACCGTGGCCTCTCGTGCACCCATGATGACCTCCCGGCGGTGACCCTAAGCTCACCGGTGGCCCCATTTCAATCATCTTGTGTCATCACAATGGCCCTGTGTGTCCAGCGGGCAATATTTTGTCGCTCGTGCATCGCTGGCATGATGACGCGCAGGGTGAGAATGGGAAGCGCTTACCATCGTCGAGTGAGTGACGACAGGGGAGGTGCCGCGATCGGTGCGGAGGTGCTGATCCGAGCGCCCGACCGGCTGGCCCTGGTCGCCCTGTTCTCCGGGTACCTGGAGGACGGGCCACGCTACGACCCCAAGACCTACGCCGCTGCGGCCGCCCGGCTCGGCGGGCCGCAGCCCACCGTGCTGCGGCGCATCGAGCACCTGCGGACCCGGCTAGTGCGCCGACTGCATACGTTGGCCGGGTTCGCTGTGATGTGCCGCTCTGGTGGTCCGGATGGGAGATGCCTGCGGGGTGGGGGGTGGTTGACCCGTTCTTTGTGGTGACCGGGGTACTCCGGTCACCGGAGAGGAGGACCGATGGCAGAACGGGTCCGGGCACGGCGGTTGGCTGATGAGGAAGGGCGCCGGTTGCTGCGGATCGTGCGCCGGGGTGCGCACGGCTCGATCCGGATGCGCCGCGCGTTGATCATCATGGCCTCGGCCAGTGGTACTTCGGTGCCCTCGATCGCCCGGCTGGTGGCGGCCCATGAGGACACCGTGCGGGAGGTGATCCATACCTTCAACCGGGTCGGGCTGGGGGCCCTGGACCCTCACTGGGCGGGAGGCCGCCCCCGCCGGATCACCAGCGAGGATGAGCAGGTCATCATTGAGACGACCCGGGCACGCCCGAAGAAGCTGGGGTGCCCGTTCACGCACTGGAGCCTGCGCAAGCTGGCCGATTATCTGAGTACCAACCCGCACCGGCGGGTTCAGATCGGCCGCGAACGGCTGCGGGAGATCCTGCACGCTCACCGGATCACGTTTCAGCGCACCCGGACCTGGAAGGAGTCCACCGACCCGGACAAAGACGCCAAAATCGACCGCATCGAGGAGGTCACCCGCCGGTTCCCGGATCGGTGTTTTGGCTTCGACCAGTTCGGGCCGCTGTCGATCCGGCCCTGTCACGGCACCTGCTGGGCACCGGCGACCCGGCCGCAGCGGCTACCCGCCACGTACCACCGCACCCACGGGATCCGCTACTTCCACGGCTGCTACAGCGTCGGCGATGATCAGTTGTGGGGGGTGACCCGGCTGCGCAAAGGAGCCGATCACACCCTGGCCGCGCTGCGCTCGATCCGGGCCGCCCGACCCGACGACGGCCCCATCTACGTGATCTTGGACAACCTCTCGGCGAACACCACGAAGACAATCCGTGCTTGGGCATACCGGCACAAGGTCAAGTTGTGCCTGACCCCGACCAACGCGTCCTGGGCCAACCCGATCGAGGCGCAGTTCGGGGCGCTGCGCAGCTTCGTGCTCGGCAACTCCGACCACCCCCACCACACCACGCTCGCCCGCCACCTGCAGGCCTACCTGCGCTGGCGCAACACCCACACCCGCCACCCCGACATCCTCGCCGCCCAACGCCGCGAACGCGCCCACGTCCGGTCTGAACGACACCAACGCTGGGGCCACCCCACACCCCAAGCCGCCTGAACCAACCCGGCGAACGTACGCGGTCACCGCACTAGACAAGGCCGGCGTGCCCAACATGATGGGGCTGGAATGCCTTGACGAACCTTGCCGAGTACGTCCTGACCACCAGCATCATCACCAAGGACGACCTGCACCTGATCCGCTGACCCTGTGGACAACCCGTGAGTGGCGATGCGAGCTATAGCTCGTGTCATAGCTCGCATCGCCACTCACGGGTCGGCTGGCGCTCGACGCGGAGTCCACCGACGATGGGCTCACCGAGACCGACGACCCGCTGCTTGGCGTAACCCCGGTCGACGCGACGACGCTGCGTCGTCACCTGCAGTGCTGGTGTGGCTTGATGACGTCGTCGGGTAGAACCTGAAGTCGACAGCTCCGCGATTATTAGTCATACTTCTGACTATGACAACGATGCCGCTCGCCGATGTCAAGGCGCGTCTCTCTGAGCTGGTGGGGAGGGTCCAGGCCCATCACGAACGAGTCACGGTGACGGTGCACGGCCGACCGTCTGCCGTGTTGATCGCGGTAGCGGATCTGGAGGCGTTGCAGGAGACACTGTCGGTCCTGTCCGATCCGGACACTCTGCGGCGCTTGGTTGAGTCCGACGCCGAGCTGGCGCGAGGCGAAGTGGTGGGCGCCGAGGAACTGGCAGAATCAATGGCGGTTAGACGCCGATATTCGGCGTGAATGACGAATCGGCAGAGCGCTTCTCACTGCGCGTCACCCCCTCTGTCCGTCGAGTGCTCGCTGAGCGGCTTCCCGAAGCGGTTGCATTCGCCGCGTTCGAGTTTATCAACGGACCATTGCTGGACAATCCGCATCGTGTCGGCAGGCGTCTGTTGCCGCCGCTGGACGATCGGCACAGTGCCCGCCGGGGCAGCTACCGGATCATCTACCGGATCGACGACAAAGCAAGGACGGTCACGGTCGTAGACGTCGATCATCGAAGAGATGTCTACCGGCCGCACTGAGCCAGTGAATCGGCAAGGCGGGGTCAGATTGCGATGTGGACGTGGTCGGTATGGCCCGGCACGGTGCCGGGCGGGATCGGGCGGCCGTTGTCGATGTTGCGGGCTTTCGGGCCGTTCCAGAACAGTTCGCTGTCATGATCACTGCGATGCGGGTTCCACCAGTTCGATCAGCACACCGCCGGCGTCCTTGGGGTGGATGAAGTTGATCCTGGAGTCGGCGGTGCCTCGGCGGGGGGTGTCGTAGAGCAGCCGGACGCCGGACGCGCGCAGTGCCGCCGTG
>DASXOV010000195.1:0-57319 GCA_036494005.1 Pseudonocardiaceae bacterium
CTCATGGGAGCCGAGCAACACGCCCGGCTTGTCGCTAGGATAATACGGCGACTCTTCCAATTCTGGATACCCGCACACCGGACAGCTATAGGTCTTCGTCATAACACTCCTCGTCAACTCACTTCCACTGGACGGACTTTCCCCAGCTTGGGGCTGTTACGCTCCCAG
The DNA here is from genome assembly GCA_036494005.1 of Pseudonocardiaceae bacterium. Lineage (GTDB taxonomy): Bacteria > Actinomycetota > Actinomycetes > Mycobacteriales > Pseudonocardiaceae. The sequence goes on from DASXOV010000195.1 coordinate 169, forward strand.
TAGGTCGACGACGAAGGCTTGCAGAAGCTTCGGATCACACCATTGTTCGAATCGTAGACCGCGAAGCGATTGGTCGTGGGATCATAGACTCGCACGTTCCCCATGGAGTCGACGCGAGCAGGGTAGCCGTTCTGCTCAGCCTCCCGCAGGAAATTCGAGGCGCCGTTCACATACTCCTCCTCGGTCTGATAACCGAAGTCTGCCGCATGATCCTCGAAGTGGCCGGTTGACCGCTCCGCATTCCCGAAATGATCGGCCTCAAATTTTGTGACCTCTTGAGACGGCTCGGTCACGGCCTCGGGGGCGGTGGCCCTCCTCCCCGCCGAGTTCGGCGTCCACCGCCGACTGCACCTCGGTGGTCTCGGCCTCGACGGCCTCGACAGTGGGGGCGTCGGAGGCGACCGACTCCAGGGCGGCTGCGACGTCGGCGCCGATGGCGGCGTCGGCCTCGGCGACGACAGTGGCCTCGAACTCCTCGACGATGGGAGTCGCGATGGCCTCCACCTCGGCGGCGTCAGCGGCGGCCGCCGCCTCGTCGGAGGCGCCCAAGGTGAACGGGGTGAGCAGGATACCGACGACGGTGGTCACGCCGACGGCGATCCCGGCCTCGGCGAGTGCGGTCTTGAGCCGGCCGTGGGCGTCGTCGATGGCCTGGGCGTACCGCTCGCAGGCACCGGCGAGCTTGTGGCAGGTGTTCACCAGCTCGCCGAACACCCCATCGGGACCGGCCAGGGAGTCCCAGAACTCGCTCATCGCCGCCACGCAGTCGGTGCGGTTGTTGTCGGTGATCCCGACGACGGCCTGGGAGAGCCCCGCGACCAGGTTGTCGATGGATTGCGCCGCCATCGTCCACCCGCCTGCCGCGTCGCGGAGCCGGTCGGGATGGCCGTTGGGCCAGAACTTCTGCAGAAAACCCGGCACATCGGAGTCGCCGTCACCCTTCAAGGGCGCAGGGCCTGGCATGACGATGTCGTCGATCACCGCAGGTGGGCTGACCAGCTGTGGTGTCTGGGATCCACGCGCGGTGGAGTGCGCCTCGGCCTTGAGGTAGTTGTTCGCGGTGGTGACCAGGCCGTTCGCCACCCCGGCCAGGGTGCGGATACCGGCACCGAACGCCGACCAGGCGGCCTTCGCGGCCGGGTCGTAGCGGGCCGCGAAGGTGGCGGCCGCATTGTCGTTACCCGCCATCCCCTGCGCGACGTCGAGGACCTGCTCAAGGTGGGTCCAGGTGTCGTCCAGGGCGGACTGCTCGCGGGCGAAGGTGCCGGCCGCCGAGTTGACATCCGCAGGCGTGATGTCGACCTTCGGGCTCACCGGGCGCTCACCTCCGCCACATCCGCAGGTTCGCGACCAGCGCGGCCCGGTAGTTGCCCCGGGCGGTGAACACGACCCGATGCAGCTCGGCGAGGCTGGTCTGCAGATCGGTCGCCGCGGTGTCCCACCGCCGCTGGTAGTCGGCCCACGCCTGCGCGGCCGCCCCGGTCCACTGTTGACGCAACGGGGCGAGGAACTCCTCCAGGTCGGCAAGCTGGCGTTCGATGTCCTGGATGGTCCGCTGGGCGTGCCGCTCGAACCGTTCGAGCTCAGCGAAGTCGGCCACGATCCGCTGCACGTCCACCTCCCGGCCGAGCGGCGTCACCTATCCCACCGCACCCGGCGTGATGGGGAGAGCACCCAGTGTGCACAGGCGCCGAGCACGGCGTGCACGAATGCCGGGCACGGTGTGCACGAATGCCGGACACGGCGGGCACGAATGCCCGGCACGGCGTACCGGAGGGACGGACACGGCGGGCAGGAGCGACGGACACGCCGGTGGGGGAGGGATCAGGGTTCGGTGGCGATACGCTGCACCACGGGAAGCAGATCCTGCTGGTGCATGGCGTGCAGGAAGACTGCGGCGACCCGGTGGTGGCGATCCAGCACGATGGTCAGCGGAACCACGGCACGCGGGATGCGGGGTAGCGCGAACAGGGTCCGCCCGGGTGGGTCGAAGATCGACGGATAGGTCAGCGTGAAGTCGCGGGCGAAGTCGGCCCCGGCCTGCCGGCTGTCCCGCACGTTGATCCCGATGAACCGCACGCCCTGGCCCGCCGTCGCGTCCGCCACCCGGACCAGGTCAGCGGCCTCCGACCGGCACGGCCCGCACCAGGAACCCCAGACGTTGAGCACCACGACCCGGTCGCGGTACCCATCCAGCGACACGGTGGTGCCGGGCTCGGTGAGGCTTTCCCCGGACATCGCCCCGACGGTGCCCCGCTGGGCGGGTGGGTCGTAGAAGATGTCGGTCTTCCCACCCGGCGAGACGAACTCGAAGGTCCCGCCGTGGGTCACCGCGTCGGTCCCGGTCGCGCAACCGGCCAGCAATAACACGGCCAGCAATAACACGGTCAGCAGAAACCCGGCCGGCAGACACTTCGCCAGCCCGAATGCTGTCGTGACCACCGACTGCACGACACGCTTCACGCCCCGGTCATCCTCGGGTCGGTGTTCCCCACCGGCTCGCTGTAGCGCACGTCGGACAGCACGTCGCCGGTGAACACCAGGGTGGTCAATGACGCCAGCGCGCACTGCCTGCGCCGCGGGTGATGCCAGAGCGCTCGCCCCTCCAGGCAGCGGCGCAACGTCCAGATCGGTAGCTGATGGGAGACGCAGACCGCCTCGTGCCCGGAGGCCCGCTCACGAGCCCGGTGCATCGCGGCCAGCATCCGGTCCGCGATCTCCCGGTAGGGCTCCCCCCACGAGGGCCGGAAGGGATTGCGCAACTTCGCCCAATGCCGTGGGTCGCGCAGCGCACCGTCGCCGACCCCGACCCGGCTGCCCTCGAACGCGTTGCTTGCCTCGATCAGCCCCTCATCGGTGGCCAGGTCGAGGCCGTGCAGTGCGCTGATCGGCTCCGCGGTCTGCTGGGCCCGCTGTAGCGGCGAGGCCACCACATGCACCACGTCGTGGTCACAGAGCTGGGCGGCGACCAGTTCGGCTTGCCGCACACCACGCCCGGAGAGCCGGAAACCCGGCAGCCGCCCGTAGAGAATCTTGCCGGGGTTGTGCACCTCACCGTGCCGCAGCAGATGGACCAGGGTGCGCGTCACGGTCGCGGCTCCACGACCCGCGCGGCGGCCCGTGCCGCATGGCCCACCGCATCGGCGAGCACCTCGAAGACGTCGTCGTGCAGCGCCGCGGAGACGAACCAGGCCTCGAACGCGCTGGGTGGCGGATAGACCCCGTGATCGAGCAGCGCGTGGAAGAACGCCGGGTACCGCCACGTCTGGCTGGCCTGGACCGCCACGTAGTCCCGGACCGGCCCGTCGTCGGTGAAGAACACACTGAACATCGAGCCCGCGGTCTGCACGACGTGGGGCACTCCTTCCGCATCCAGGGCCTCGTCGATCAGCCCGGCCAGCCGGGTGGCGGCCAGGTCGAGGCGGGCGTACACCTCGCGGTCCGCCGCCCGTAACGTGGCCAGCCCGGCGGCCACCGCGACCGGGTTACCGGACAGTGTCCCTGCCTGGTAGACCGGCCCGGCCGGGGTCAGGTGCGCCATCAGCTCCGCCGAGCCGCCGAATGCCGCTGCAGGCAGCCCGCCGGACATCACCTTGCCGAAGGTGTAGAGGTCGGCGGGCACCCGCTCAAGTCCGTACCAGCCTGCGGCCGACACCCGGAACCCGGTCATCACCTCGTCGAGCACCAGCAACGCGCCGTGCTGGTGGCACACCTCGCGCAGGGCGGCGTTGAACCCGGGGTCGGGCGGCACCGCGCCCATGTTCCCGGCGGCTGCCTCGGCGATGACCGCGGCGATCTCGGTGCCCCGCTCGGCGAAAACGGCGCGCACCGCGTCGATATCGTTATAGGGCAGCACGATGGTGTCCGCGGCCTGAGCGTGGGTGACTCCCGCACTGGCGGGCAGCCCGAACGTGGCGACGCCGGAGCCCGCGGCGACCAGCAGCCCGTCGACGTGCCCGTGGTAGTGCCCGGCGAACTTGACCACCGCCGATCGCCCGGTGACGCCGCGGGCCAGCCGGATCGCGCTCATCGTCGCCTCGGTACCCGAGTTGACCAACCGGACCTGCTCGACCGGTTCGACCCGGCTCACGATCTCCTCGGCGAGCTCGATCTCCCCGACGGTGGGGGTGCCGAAGGACAGCCCCTGCGTCGCGGCGGCCCGCACCGCGTCCAGCACCGCGGGGTGGGAGTGGCCGAGGATCATCGGCCCCCAGGAGGAGACCAGGTCGACGTAACGCGCGCCGTCGGCGTCCCACAGATACGCCCCCGAGCCGCGCACCATGAACCGCGGCGTGCCGCCGACCGCTCGGAACGCCCGCACCGGGGAGTTCACCCCACCGGGAATCACCGCGCTGGCCCGGGTGAACAGTTGCGCCGACTCGATGGCTGTCACCACGCCAGTTTCCCTCAGCCACGTTGATCTCGACGTCACGGGGCACCGGCCTGCCCCGCGTGTCCGCCGCTCCTGCCCGGTGTGTCCGCTTCCTGTGCTCGGTAACCGGAGGAAGGAGCGCTCAGGGCCGGACCCGGGTGATCCCAACGTCACGATCCCGCCGTGGGCCGGCCCGCAGCGCGAGTACCGCTGCGCGGACAGCGCCGAGCAGCAGGATGCCGCCCAGCGTGGCCGCGCCGGTGGCGGCCGTCCACCACACTCCCTCGATGCGGGTGAGCGGGACGCCGTCCCGCACGGTCTCGACCACGCCCCGTTGCCAGCACCACCACGACAGCGCACCCAGCGCCACGACGACCGGTATCAGGCCGACCGCCGTCAGGATCTGGCCCGCGCGGCTTGACCGGGGCGAGAGAGAACGCACCCCCGAACCTTGCCATGAAGGCGCCCGCCACGATCAATTCAGGGGGCCCGGACGACGTCGAACCACCGGGAAGCTGTCGAACCACCGGAAAGCGTCAGCGCAACCAGCGGGCCGCCTGCACCGCCCAGTAGGTCAGCACCAGGTCCGCACCGGCCCGGCGGATCGAGGTCAATGTCTCCAGTACGGTGCGCCGCCGATCCAGCCAGCCCTGGGCCACCGCCGCCTCCACCATCGAGTACTCTCCGGACACCTGGTAGGCGGCGACGGGCACGTCCGAGATCCCGGCGACCGCGTGCAGCACGTCCAGGTAGGACATCGCGGGCTTGACCATCACGATGTCCGCACCCTCGGCGAGATCCAGCTTCGTCTCGCGCAGCGCTTCCCTGATATTCGCCGGGTCCTGCTGGTAGGTCTTCCGGTCCCCGGTCAACCGCGACTCCACGGCATCGCGAAACGGCCCGTAGAACGCCGAGGAGTATTTCGCGCTGTAGGCGAGGATCCCGGCATCGGAGTGTCCGGCGGCGTCCAGCGCGGCCCGGATCACTCCGACCTGGCCGTCCATCATCCCGCTGGGCCCGACCAGGTGCGCTCCGGCCTCGACCTGGGCGACGGCCAGCCGGGCGTACACCGCGAGGGTGGCGTCGTTGTCCACCCGCCCGTGTGCGTCGAGCAACCCGCAGTGCCCGTGGTCGGTGAACTCGTCCAGACAGGTGTCGGCCATGACGACGGTGTCGTCGCCGACCTCGGAGCGCACGTCACGCAGCGCTGCGTTGAGCACACCACCGGGGTCGAGGCCAGCCGAGCCGACGGCGTCCCGGCCGGCGGGCACCCCGAACAGCATGAGGCCCCCGACGCCTGCCGCCACCGCCTCCGCCGCCGCCTTGCGCAGCGAGTCCGCGGTGTGCTGAACCACACCCGGCATGGAGGCGATCGGGACCGGCTCGCTGGCGCCCTCCTTGACGAACAGGGGCAACACGAGTTGGTGCGGTGCCACCGTCGTCTCAGCGATCAGCCGGCGCATCGCCGCTGTGGTGCGCAACCGGCGCGGTCTACTCGTCGGGTACATCGCTCTCACCTCCGGCCGGCGCACGGCTGACCCGGACCGGGCCCGGTCAACGCCTACGGCTCTTGGCTTTGCGGGGTGGGGGGAGGGCGCCTTCGGCGCGTAGCTGAGCGGCGTGCTCGGCCAGCGCATCGACCAGGGCGCCGATCTGAGCGACCTCGGGCTGCACGTCCACCCGCAGGCCGAACTCGACGGCGGTCTCGGCGGTGGCCGGGCCGATGCAGGCGACGATGGTCCGGGTGTGCGGCTTGCCCGCGATACCGACCAGGTTGCGCACTGTGGACGACGAGGTGAAGCAGACCGCGTCGAAGCCGCCGGTCTTGATCATCTCGCGGGTCTCGGCCGGCGGCGGAGCGGCCCGCACGGTGCGGTAGGCCGTCACGTCGTCGATCTCCCAGCCCCGCTCGCGCAGGCCCGCGGCCAGGGTCTCGGTGGCGATGTCGGCCCGCGGCAGCAGCACCCGGTCCACCGGGTCGAGCACATCGTCGTAGGGCGGGAAGTCGGCCAGCAGGCCGTCGGAGGACTGCTCCCCGGAGGGCACCAGCTCCGGCATGATGCCCATCGAGCGAACCTTCTCCGCGGTCGCCTCGCCGACGCAGGCGATCTTCACGCCGGAGAATGCGCGGGCGTCCAGCCCGAACTCGTGGAACTTCTCCCAGACCGCACGCACGGCGTTGGTCGACGTGAACACCACCCACTGGTACCGGCCGTCCACCAGGCCCTTGACCGCGCGCTCCATCTGCGCGGGTGAGCGGGGCGGCTCCACCGAGATCGTCGGGACCTCGACCGGCACCGCGCCGTGGAGGCCCAACCGCTCGCTCATCACTCCCGCCTGCTCCTTGGTGCGCGGGACCAGCACCTTCCAGCCGTACAGCGCGCGGGACTCCCACCAGGACAGCTTGGACCGCTGGCCGGCCGCCGTACCGACGGTGAGCACCAGCGGACCGGTCAGCTCCCCGGCGTCCGAGCTCAGCCCGGCGAGGGTGGTGTCGACGGTGCGCTGGCTGGACTCGGTGCCCTCGACGGTGACCGCGACCGGCGTCTGCGGGGCCAGCCCGTGCTCGACCAGCGACGAGGCCGCCTCGGCCAGATGTGAGGCGGTGGCGTGCAGCACCAGCGTGCCCGACGCCGCGGCCAGCGCGGCCCAGTCCACACCGGCCCGGACGTCGGCCTCGGTGTGCCCGGAGCCCAGCGGCACCCCGGCGTAGGCGGGCACCGCGGTGCCCGACGGCACCCCGGGAACCACCTCGAACGGCACCGTGGTGCGGGCCACGGCCAGCGCCTCGGCCACCACGGCGTCGGCGGTCAGCGGGTCACCGGCCACCAGGCGCACCACGGTCCGGCCGTTGCGGCCCTCGGCGACCAGGTCCTTGGCGACCTCGGCGGGCTCGCCCACCGCCGGTCGAATCTCGGCACCGTCGGCGGCCACCGCGAGTACGTCGGCGGGGACGTCGGGATCGGTCACCAGTAGTGCCGCGGAGGCCAGCAACTGCTGGGCGCGCACGGTCAGCATCCCGGGATCCCCGGGACCGGCGCCGACGAAGGCAATGCGTCCGGTGGTCTTGCGGGCACGGCTCATCTACGTCTCGTTTCCCGTCGGGCTTCGGCCCGGGCCGCGCAGCGCAGGGTCCCCGCCCAGCGCCCCGGCACCAAGGTCGCGCAACTCGGCCGCCACCTGGCAGCCGAGCTTTTCGGCATCGATCAACTCCCCCGTGGCGGACGCCCGGATCAGGTCGTCGTCCGCGGTCGCGGCGACCCCCCGCAGGGATAGTCGCAGCACGACCCCTCCGTCATCGTCCAGGTCCTCGACCACGTCGGCGAGAGCACCGACCGGCGCGGTGCAGCCGGCCTCCAACGCGGCCAGCAACGCCCGCTCGGCGGTGACGGCGGCGCGCACTGCCTGGTCGTCGAGCACGCCGCCGAGCAGGTGCTCGGTCTCCAGGTCAGCGATCCGGCACTCGCAGGCCAGCGCTCCTTGCGCGGGCGCGGGCAGCATCTGTAGCGGATCGAGCAGTTCGGTGGCCTCCCCGAGCCGGCCCAGCCGAGCCAGCCCCGCGGCCGCCACCACCACTCCGTCGAGCTTCCCCTCGGTGACCCGGCGGATCCGGGAGTCGACGTTGCCCCGGATCGGCGTGACCGCAAGCCCCAGCCCCAGCGCCCGCAGTTGCGCGGCGCGCCGCGGCGATCCGGTACCGAGCACGGCGCCGACCGGAAGCTCTCCCAGCACCAGTCCGTCCCGGGCGACCAGCGCATCGCGGGGGTCCGCCCGCCGCGGAACAGCGGCGAGCGCCAGCCGGGGATCCGCCGCGGTCGGCAGATCCTTGTAGGAGTGCACCGCAGCGTCGATCTCACCGGCGACCAGTGCCTCACGCAGCGCCGAGACGAACACCCCGACCCCGATCTCGGCGATCGGCGCGCTGGACGCGTCCCCCGCGGTCCGCACCGGCACGACGCGCACCGCGGCACCCGCGGCCCTCAACTGCTCGGCCACCCACTCGGTCTGGGCGAGCGCCAGGGCACTGCCCCTGGTCCCCAGCCGCAGCACAGGCTTCACTGAGTACCCCCGTCCGGCCCGGACCCATGAACCTCAGCGGGACGGACGGTCGCGGCGACCGCGACGGCCACCTGCGGGTCCAGCCCGAACAGTTCTCGAAGCGCGTCGGCGTACGCCTGCCCGCCACCGGCCTCGGCCAGCTGCTTGACCCGCACCGTAGGGGTGTGCAGCAGCTTGTCCACCACGCGACGCACGGTGCGGGCGAGCTCGTCGCGCACACCCGTGTCCAGGCCGGGCAGCCGTCCGTCCAGCCGCTGCAGTTCCGCGTCCACCACGTCGGCGGCCCGCTTGCGCAGCGCGGTCACCGTCGGGGTGACCTCGGCGCTGCGCTGAGCCACCAGGTAGGCGCGGACCTCCTCGCCGACGATGCGGTGTGCCCAGGCCACGGCGGTGGCCTCGCCTGAGCCGAAGCGGCCCGAGTCGACGTGCGCCGCGTGGCGCTGCTCCAGCCGGCGCGCCACCGTGGCGAGGTCCAGCAGGGTCACCCCGGGCAGGTCCCCGACCCCGGCCTCCACGTCGCGCGGCAACCCGAGGTCGCACACCACCAGCGGCGCCGCGGCATGCCGACGGGCACCGGCGACCTGCGCGACGCCCAGCACCGGCTCGACAGCGCCGGTGCAGCAGACCACCAGATCCGCGGTGGCCAGCACGGCAGCCAGACCGTCCAGGCCGATGGCGCGGGCCCGCGTGCCCTCGGCCCGGCACAGCTCGGCCAGCCGCTGCGCGCCGGCCGGACTGCGGTTGGCCAGCACGATCTCGGCCACTCCGGCCCGCCGCAGCTGCGCCGCGGCGAGTCCGCCCATCGAGCCGGCACCCAGCACCAGGGCCCGGCTACCGGTCAGACCCCGGCCCGCGTCCGCGGTCAGCATCACCGCCGCGTCGGACAGGGCTTCGGAGACCACTGAGGCACCCTCGGCGCAGAGGCCGGTCTCAGCGCGCACCCGTTTGCCGACCCGCAGCGCCTGCTGTGCGAGCCCGTGCAGGGTGCGACCGATCGTGCCCAGTTGTTCGGCTTCGGCATAAGCGCTACGCAGCTGACCGAGGATCTGCGGCTCGCCGACCACCATCGAGTCGAGCCCGCAGGCCACCCGGAACAGGTGCTCGACACCCGCGCCCGCGTAGTGCACGTAAAGGTGATCGGACAGGTCGTCCAGCTCGATCCCGGAGTGACGGGCCAGCACCGCGGTGATGTCGTCCAGACCGCCGTGGAAGGTCTGCACCACCGCGTAGACCTCGACCCGGTTGCAGGTGGACAGCAGCAGTACCTCGGCCAGGTTGTCGCACTGAAGCAACTCGTCGAGGATCTTGCCGCTCTCGGTGGGGGGCACCGCGGCGCACTCCAGTACCGGGACCGGTGCGCTTCGATGGGACAGGCCCACGACGAGCAGGCTCATCAGATCACCGCGATCCCGTCGACCGGCTCGACCACGTTGAGCACCTCGTCGTGACCACGGCGCCGAGCGTCGTGGAAGGAAAGGATCTGCATCTCCACCGCGAGGTCCACCTTGCGTACTTCGACATCCGCAGGCACCTGCAACACCACTGGGGCGAAGTTCAGGATGCACCGGACGCCGCCGACCACGAGCAGGTCGCACACCATCTGCGCGGCCACGGGTGGGGTACAGATCACGCCGATGGTCACCCCCCGCTGGGCGCACACCTTCGGGATGCGGTCGATGTGATCGACAGCCTGGCCGCCGACCGAGATCCCGACCAGGTCCTCGTCGACATCGAACAGCGCGGCGACCGGAAAGCCCCGGCTGGGGAAACCCCCGTAGTTGGCCAGCGCATGACCCAGGTTCCCGATGCCCACCACGGCGACGCTGTGGTGCTGGGTGAGCCCGAGCACCCGCTCGATGTGTTCGACCAGGCGGGCCGTGTCATAGCCCACCCCGCGGGTGCCGTAAGAACCCACATAGGACAGGTCCTTGCGCAGTTTCGCGGAGTTCACCCCGGCGATGCGCGCGAGCTCCTCGCTGGCGATGGTGGACACGCCCTGGTCGATCAGTGAGGTGAGAACCTGGAGGTAGAGGGCCAGGCGACCGACCGCGGCCTCGGGAATGGTCCGGACCCCCGGTGGCCGCGGCGGCGGTCCGGCAGGAGGCCCCGCCTGCTGAGAAGGCAGATCTGCTCCGACCGGCCGGGCAGCGTCTCCGCCGTACCGTCCGTGCTGCTGCACCGTCGCGATTCCTCTCGGATCTCCCACGAGCACACCGGGCCGCGCCGCCGCCCTGCTCGGGCCCTCGGGCCACGATCTCGGGGTTGGCGTCAGCGCTCCGCCGAGCCTCCGGAGCAGCCACCACGGTAGCCGCTTGTGAACGCAGGAACAAAGTCGCGACAGAGGCACGCGCGGCAGATCCACCACGAGGGACGACCCTTGCTGGCGCCGCCCCTCGTGATGGTGCGAACGGCCACCCATCAGGCAGCGGGCTTGAGCACCGCGTCGATCAGGAACACCGTGGCGTTCGCGGTGGGGATGTTGGCGCAGATCACCTTGGCGGTCACGCCACCGGACGAGACGGTCAGCGCGGTGGGCGCTCTCCCGCCGATGGTCAGCGTCGAGCCCTCCAGGCTGTCCACCGTGCCCGCCTTCTGCAGGCCCTTCGCGTCGTAGCGGGCACCCACGACGTGCGTGGTGAGGATCTTGGAGAGCTGGCCGGCCGGCTGAGCCACGTTGGCGGCGGACGTCAGATCCTTGACGGTGTCCGGAGGCAACGCGTCGAAGGCCGGATTGATCGGAGCGAAGACCGTGACGGCCTCGGCGCTGTTCAGGGTGTCGCCCAGGTTCGCCGCAGTCACCGCCGCGACCAGGGTGGACAGCAGGGGGTTGTGGCTCGCGGCGGTCGCCACCCGGTCGTCGACCATGCCCTGGGCGGAACCGGGACCGTCGGCCGGGACCTGATTGCACGCCGGGCCCGCGATGTCTGAGATCTTGGTCACCCCGCCGGCGGTGACCGCCGTCTCCGGCGCCGCGCTGGCTGCGGCGGGCTCGCTGGCCGGGGCAGGCGCCGGGCCCTGCGAACTGCTGCAGGCGCCGACCGCAACGGTCAGGGCCGCCATGGCACCCACCGAGACCAGTCGCTGGATCTTCCTCACGTCGACCTCAACTCCTCATCGAGCCGCCCGCTGCTCCGGGGTCCTGTCCTCATCGGACGGTGAACTGCACGGTGTGCCATCCGGTGGCCCCGTCCGGTATCGGCGCGGCCCGGTCCTCGGTCTGGGTGTATCCCGTCCCGTCGGTCGCGCGAACCTGGGCGACGTGCGGACCGGGCGGCAGCCGCCCCGGTAGCCGCCACATCCGCCAGGTGTCCGGGCTGACCTCGGTGGACAGTTCCGCGACGCGCCAGGCGCCGTGGTCGATGCGTACCTCGACCTTCTCGATGCCCCTGGTCTGCGCCCACGCGATCCCGGTCAGCGGGCTGTCCGGGCTGATCTCCCCGAACCCGCCGGGCCGGTCGATCCGGGACATCGTCTTGATGGGGGCCTGCTGCGCCCAGCCCCGCTCGATCCAGTAGGCCTGCTTCGCCTCGAAGGTGGTGAACTCCATGTCGACGAGCCACTTCGTCCCCGAGACGTAGCCGTAGAGCCCGGGTACCAGCATCCGGACCGGGAAGCCGTGCTCGATCGGCAGCGGTTCGGAGTTCATCCCGATCACCAGCATGGCCTGACGCGCCGGATCGAGTACGCCGGCGGTGGGGGTCCCGCACGTCCAGCCGTCGACGCTGGTGGTGACCAGCTGATCGGCACCGTGGCGCACACCGGCCTCGGCCAGGATGTCCGACAGCGGCACCCCGGTGAAGTTGGCGTTGGAGATGTAGGACCCGCCGATCTCGTTGGATACGCAGGTCATGGTCACGGTGCGGACGACGAGGGGGCGCGAGGTCAGGGCCGCCCAGTCGAGGGTGAGTTCCCGGTCGACCATTCCGTGGATGCGCAACCGCCAGTCCTCGGCGCGCAGCCGCGGCACGATGAGGTTGGTGTCGATGCGATAGAAGTCCCGGTTCGGCGTGATGAAGCTGGGAGATCCGTCGGCCGCGAAGTCGGCTCCGGCCGGGATCGCCGGGGCCCGGGCGCCGGCCACGATCCGGCCCGCCGCCCGCCGTGAGGTGTCGACATCGCCACCGCCGGCCAATGCTTGCCCGCCCGCTCCGGTCAGGCCGGCTCCTACCGCGACCGCGGCCGAGCTCACCAGAAACCCACGGCGGGCCACCCCTGACGCCGCAGGCCCGCTCGGATCAGCGGCGGGCGCCTCGCCGGGCCCGGACCGGCCGCCGGTTCGGCCCAGACGGTGCAGATTCACGAACACCCACAGGCCAGCGAGCAGGGCGGCCAGCGGGGGGAGCCAGGCCAGCGGATCCGCCGCCGGACGGGACAACACCGCCGCACCCGCGACCACGCCGAGCGCGGCGAGCAGCACCAGGCCGGGGGTTCGGGACCGCCGGGAGAGCAGGCCGGCGGCCACCGCGAACCCGCAGATCACGACCGCCATCCCGAGCAACAGGACGACCTTGTCGTAGGTGCCGAAGGACCGAACCGCGAAGTCCTTGAGCCAGGAAGGAGTGCGGTCGATCGCGGCGCCGCCCACCGCGACGAAGGGTGAGGCGGCCGGCGACACCAGTCCGGCGGCCAGGTGCCCCACGCCGAGCCCCATGGCCACCGACAGCAGGCCGATCAGCGCCGCCACTGGCGCGGACAGCCGGGAAGAGCCGGTCGGGGAGCTCACAGCCGACCATTCGGGACGCCGCCGACGGCCGGTTCAACCAGAGACCGGATCGTGACACCGGGCAGCCCGGCCGTCACCGTGCCAGCGCGGCCCGCAGACGCTGCTCCTCCACCTTCCAGAAGCCGTGCTCCCGTCCGTCTATGAGGATCACCGGGACACGGTCACCGTACTCGGCGCGCAGTCCGGGGTCAGCGTCCACATCGCTGGCGTGCCAGGGCACGCCGAGTTCGGCGCAGATCCGGTCGATGTCGTCCTCGGCCGCCGCGCACGCATGGCACCCGGCCCGGACCAGCAGGGTCACGTCATGGTGCACGGCGGCATTCTCCCACGGCCCCGGCCCGCTCGCGGCACGGTCAGAAGAGGTCGGCATCGGTGTCGCCGGTACCAGCGGAGGTGGGCTCGGACGAACCGGGCCAGGTCACTCCGGCCACGCCGCCACCGGCGCGCAGCCTGCGGCGGGCGAGCTTGCCGGTGGGCAGGTGCGGCAGCGACTCGGCCAATTCCACCTCCACGGGCACCTTGAACCGGGCCAGCCTCGACCGGCAGTGCTCGAGGATCTCCGCCACGCTGGGCTCCTGCCCCTGGACCGGCACCAGCACGACCCGCACCGCCTCACCCGACCCGGCGTGCGGCACCCCGACGGCGGCCGCCTCACGTACGCCGGGGTGCTCCAGCAGGACGTCCTCCACCTCGCGCGGATAGACGTTGAAGCCGTTGATGATGATCAGGTCGTCGACCCGGTCGACCAGATGCAGATCGCCGTCGGTGTCCAGATAGCCGACGTCGCCGGTGCGGATCCAGCCCGGGCCGAGCCCGGGAAGCTCGGCAGGGCCGAATGCCCCGTCCGGCCAGTACCCGGAGAACAGGTTGGGGCCGCGGACGGCCACCACGCCGGTGCCGCCCGCGTCTTCGTCGTCGCCTTCGGTGGGCAACGGACCGCCCGCCGCGTCCACCAGCCGCAGGTCCACCGGCTCCACGCCCAAGGCGGGCACGCCAGGGAGCGGCCGTCCCACCGATCCGGGCTTCGCCACCCCCCTGACCAGGGTCGACGTCACGACCGGACCTGCCTCGGTGAGGCCGTACCCCTCGAAGACGTCCAGCCCGGTCACCTCGCGGATCCGGGTGAGCACCGACGACTCCAGTGGCGCGGCGCCGGAGCTGAACAACCGCACCGTCCGCATCCCTTCGGCGAGCCGCTCCGGAGCCAGCCGCAGCCACGCGTGGTACATCGGTGGTACCCCCACCACCACGGTGACCCGGCATCGGTGCATCGCGTCCAGGGACTCCTCGGCGTCGAACCGCTCAGCCAGCACCGCGGTGGCGGCGGAGTTGGCCACCTGGAGCAGGCCCGGTCCCAGCCCGTAGGAGTGAAACAGCGGCAGCGCCAGCAACACCCGGTCCGCGGCCGTCATCGGAGCGGGCCGCAGCGCGGCGCACTGCCGCAGATTCGCCAGCAGGGCCCGATGAGACAGCATCACCCCACGGGGACGGCCCGACGTGCCGGACGTGAAGACCAGCACGGCGAGGTCCTCCCCACTCGCGGCGGGACCGGGGGCGGGATCGGCCGGGGTGCCTGCCGCGCGTGCCGGGAGGTCGGTAGGAGGCGGATCCAGCCGGGTGGCACCGATCCGGGCTGCCACATCGTCAACGGTCGAGTCGCCCGGAGCGGCCACCACCAGATCCGGCGCGCTGCTGCCCAGCATCTGATCCAGCTCCCGCCCGGCGGCACCCGAGCCGACCGGCACCGCGACGCCGCCCGCGCGCAGCACGCCGAACAGCGACACGCAGAACGCCGCCGACGTCGGCATCCGCAGCGCGACCCGCTGCCCGGGCAGCAGGCCGTGGCCGACCAGCCGGGCCACCTCGACATCCACTGCGGCGTCCAACTGCCCCCAGGTCAGCTCCCGGCCGCCGGACAGCTCGATCAGAGCCGGGTGAGCCTTATCCCGCCTGGCTGCGTCCGACACGAGGTCAGCGAGGTTGCGGGCGCCGCCGGAACGGGCGGAAGAGGATGGGGACACCGGGTCTCCTGAGGGCGAGGGCGCACGGTTCGGACCACAGAGCCGACCCTCTCACCACCGGCCTCGGATGTCGGCGAAGTCTGGCACGGTACGGGCGCCACGCCGAACCGCCATCCGGACTGTCCGGAACCTCGGAGATGCACCGCGTAGCGTCTGCCTCGTATGCTGCCCCCGCGCTGGGCGACCGTTGGCGCGAACGGTCGACACGATGCGAACGAGGGAGTGGCTGATGCCGCAACCGAGATGTACCCCCGCACCCGGGGGCGGAACTGCGACGACGGGCTGCCGCACGGATGGCCCTTCGGCACGCGTGACGCTGCGCTGCCACAGTGACGAGGCCGCCCGTGACCAGAACCCCCGTGACCAGAAATGGCGTGATGAGAGACACCGCGACCAGAGACACGGAGACCGTGCCGCCCGGGGCGCATGATCGGGTGGGGGCAACGGCGCACCCCCACGTCCACCCGATCCCTGACCCGCGCGCCACGGATCAGGCCGCGCCGTCCACGACCTGCGACGGCCCTGACATCAACCCGGCTCCTGAGGTCGACACCGCCGCATGGGAACTCGTGACCGCCGCCCAGCAGGGCGATCAGAACGCCTTCGGTCAGCTCTACGACCGGTACGTCGATATCGTCTTCCGCTTCGTGCTGTTCCGGGTGAGCGACCGCCCTCTCGCCGAGGACATCACCAGCGAGACGTTCCTGCGCGCGCTACGCAGGATCTCCTCGGTGAGCTACCAGGGCCGGGATGTCGGCGCCTGGTTCGTCACCATTGCGCGTAACCTCGTTCTCGACCACGTCAAGTCCAGCCGGTATCGGCTGGAGATGACCACCGCCGACATTGCCGACTCCAGCACGAGCGATCGTGGCCCGGAGCACGAGGTGGTCCAGGAGGCCACCGCTGCCGAGCTCATGCGGTGTGTCGCGCAGCTGGGCCGGGATCAGCAGGAATGCATCGTGCTGCGGTTCATGCAGGGACTGTCGGTCTCGGAGACCGCGGCTGTGATGGGACGCAACGAGGGCGCCGTGAAAGCGCTACAGCACCGTGCGGTACGCCGGCTCGCGCAGCTGTTACCCGAGGGACTGCGATGAAGACCACGCTCGTATGCCGCGTAACCAGCGTCGGTACCGCTCGTTGCTCCGAACGAGATAGCCGAAGGCGGTGAGTACGACGCGCACATCCGGGGGTCCGGTGCCCGAAGGTCCAGAGCATGGGCAGGACAGCTTCGTCCAAGCCGACAGTTTCGCCCGCGCCGTCGAGGCGGGCATGCGCAGGACCGCGGACCCCGCGCTCAACCGGGAGCTGGCGCTCGTCGCGACGTTGCGGCGAACGGGACCGGCGCTCGGCCCGAACTCGGTCGAACGGGACCGGATGCGCCAGCGCATCATGGCGGAGTTCCCGTCCGTCGTGCACGAAGGCAGCAGCCCCGTCCTCCCGCTCCGGTCACCCACCCGGCGCCGGGCGATCCCCGATGAGGCCCGAGGCCGCCTCGTGGTCGCTGCCGCTGCCGCGCTGTGCCTTCTGATGTCGCTGTCCGGGATGAGCCTGCTGCTCTCCCGTGACGCGCTGCCCGGAGACGCGCTCTACGGCTTCAAGCGCAGTGCGGAATCCGCGGAGCTGGGGCTCACCTTCGGCGACGAAGGGAAGGCGCTCAAGCACCTGGAGTTCGCCAACGCACGGGTGAGCGAGATCGAGATGCTGGCGAACCAGGCCGACACCTCCGGCTCCTGGGCCACCGGGCAGGACAGGTTCTTCCGCACCCTGAACGACTTCGAGCAGGACACCACCGCGGGGACCAGACTGCTCACCACGGTCGCCGCACACGGCCAGCTCGGCATCCTCTCGCCACTGCACGGCTGGGTGCAGCAGCAGAAGAGCCGGCTGCAGACAGTCGATGGCGCGCTGCCCCTACCTGCCAGTACTCGGCTGGACAGCACCCTTGAACTGCTGGACCGGGTCACGGCCAGGGTCGCCGCACTGGACCAGCGGGCCGACTGCCGCACTGTCACCTCAGGCACCCATGACGATCTGGGCGTCGTTCCGGCGAGAGGGACCTGCGAGTCGGTCGCGCACAGTGGTACGTCCTCGGCGTCGCCTGCCACGGACGACACCGCCCTTCCCGAGGCCGGGCCGGTCAGCGGTCTCGTGCCACCGGGCCTGCTCACCCCGCCGTCGGGTGCCCCGAGCCCGGATCCTGGGAACACCGGGCAGCTCAGGCTGCCGCCTGCCGCCGGTGGTGTGCTGCAGACTCCGGGCAAGGCGGGTGGAACGCCCATGCAGCCGATACCCGGCGGCGGATCGGCACCGTCCCTGCTCCCACTGCAGTTGCCGAGCGGGATTCCGCTGTTGCCGTTGCTCCCCGTGGAGAAACCCCACGTCGAGTGACCTCGATCGCAGGCCCGGGTGACGACTGACTGAGAGACGTTTCACGGCGTGCAGGATCGCTACGCTGGTGGTCTGGGCCCCCGCTGTCCGCGGCGGCCCAGGCCACCAGTGATCCGGAGATTGAGGCAGGATCCAGTGCCACTACGGCGCCAGCAGGTCAGGGACGAGCAGGCGGCCCGGGCCGCGCTCGCCGGGGAAGCATCCGCAGCGGCAGCGCTCGCCGGCGCGGCGGTGGCGGAGGCGGACACCGCCCTCGTCGCCCCGCCGGACCTGACCGCAGCCGCCTTCTTCGATGTCGACAACACCATGATGATGGGCGCCTCGATCTTCCATTTTGCTCGAGGTCTGGCCGCCAGGAAGTTCTTCACCACCGGTGACCTCGCGTCATTCGCCTGGCAGCAGTTGAAGTTCCGGGTCGGCGGGAGGGAGCTCAGCCCCGAGGAGATCCGTACCAGCCGCGAGCAGGCGTTGTCGTTCGTGGCAGGCAGACCCACCGCGGAGCTTGTCGAGCTCGGTGAAGAGATCTACGACGAATTGATGGCGGACCGGATCTGGTCCGGGACCAGGGCGCTGGCACAGATGCATCTCGAGGCCGGGCAGCGGGTGTGGCTGGTCACTGCCACCCCTGTGGAGCTGGCCACCATCATCGCCCGCAGGCTGGGACTCACCGGAGCGCTGGGCACCGTGGCGGAGACCGACCACGGGGTGTACACGGGACGGCTGGTGGGCGACATCCTGCACGGGCCCGCCAAGGCGCACGCGGTCCGCGCGCTCGCCGTCGCGGAGGGGCTCGATCTGCGGCGCTGCACCGCCTACTCCGACTCGGCGAACGACGTTCCCATGCTGTCCGTGGTGGGTACCGCGGTCGCCGTGAACCCCGACACCGATCTCAGGGAGACCGCACGGGCCCGAGGCTGGCAGATCCGGGACTTCCGCACCGGTCGCAAGGCCGCCAGAATCGGCGTTCCCTCCGCCCTCGGCGCCGGAGCGGTCGCCGGTGCGGTCGCCGCCGGGCTCGCCTACCGCCGCCGTACCCGCATCTGACCCCGCGTGTCAGGCTCTCGTGTCCGGTGTGTCAGGCCCTCGTGTCCGGTGTGTCAGGTGCTTATGTCCGGTGTGTCAGGCGCTTATGTCCGGCGTACGGACAAACACCGGGGTCAGCCGACGAAGACGTTGCGGCGCTGCGTGAGGAGTCGGTAGAGGGCTTGCTGGATCGTCTCACGTACCTGGTCGGTGAGGTTGAAGACCAGCATCGGATCCTCCGCTGCACCGGGCTCGTAGGAGTCGGTGTGGATCGGCTCGCCGAACTCGATGTACCACTTGGACGGCAGCGGGATCGCTCCCAGCAGCCCCAGGAACGGGAACAGGGGGGTCACGGGGAAATATGGGAGCCCCATCAGCCGGGCCAGTGGCTTGATGTCACCGATCATCGGGTAGATCTCCTCCGCGCCCACGATCGAGCACGGGATGATCGACGCCTTGGTGCGCAACGCTGCGGAGACGAACCCCCCACGGCCGAAACGTTGCAGCTTGTAACGATCACGGAAGTTCTTGCCGACGCCCTTGAAGCCTTCCGGCCAGACGCCGACCAGCTCACCGGAGTTGAGCAAGCGCTCAGCATCGGGGTTACACGCCAGTGTCTGACCCGACTTGCGTGCGATCGAGCCCAGCAACGGGGTGCGGAACACCAGGTCGGCGCCGAGCATTCGCAGGTGACGGCCACTCGGATGCTGGTCGCGCAGTGCCACCGCAGTCATCAGTGCGTCCACCGGAAGCGTTCCCGAGTGGTTGGCCACGACCAGGGCGCCACCCTCGGCGGGCACGTTGTGCATGCCGATCGTCTCGACCCGGAACCACTTGCGGTACAGCGGCCGGAGCAGCGGCAACAGCACGTTGTCGGTGAGGTCGGGGTCGAAACCGAACTCGTCGATCTGGTAGTCGCCCGAGATTCGCCTCCGTAGGAACGACAGCACTTCGGCCAGGTCCTCGTACCACTGCGGGATGTCCTGCCCCGCTGTCCCCGCAGGTGTCACCGTGTCCGGAGCCGGCCGCAGCTCGCTCACCGAAGACCCGTCCTCGGTGCGGTGCAGCTGAATCACCCGCGCTTCTGGCATCTCCGCCACCTCTTCTACCGCTCTTACCGCAGCCGGTCCGCGAGTGCCAGAACGCCCCGCTCGGCGGCGGCCACCCGCTCGGGGTCGATCGTCGGTCGCAACTGCCGACCACGGACGTAGTCGTCGAACGCTTGGGCGGTGGTCCACCGGGGCGTGAAACCGAACTCGGTGCGCAACCGGGTGGTGTCCAATACCCGGCCGAAGTTGAGGAACTTGGTCTGCTCCGGCGAGAAATCGACCAGCCGGCTGTTCCGCAACAGCCGCCCGACCGTGGACACCGCCGGCTCCGGGATCGGTGCCGGAATCCGGCCTGCCCGCCGGATCGCCTGGGACAACAGCAGCACCCCGTCTCCGGCGACATTGAAGACGCCGGGCAACCGCTCCCGGGTGGCCCGCTCCAGCACCGCCAGCGCATCCTCTTCGTGCAACAACTGCACCCGGGCGTCGTAGCCCAGCACGGTCGGCACGATCGGTAACGAGAAATACCTGGTCAGGACAGTATCGATCCGCGGGCCGATGAAGTTGGCGAACCGCAGCACCGTGACGTCCACATCGTCGCGCCGCCGGTCGAAACCGCGGATGTAGCCTTCGATCTCCACCGCGTCCTTGGCGTAGCCGGAGGACGGCAGCGCCTTGGGTTCGTCCCGCTCGGTGAACATCGCCGGATCCCGGGGGCTCGCACCGTAGACGGCGCTGGTGGACTTGACCACCAACCGAGTCAGCGTGGGCGACTTCTGGCACGCCGCCAACAGCTGCATGGTGCCGATGACGTTCATCTCTTTCATCGTGCTGCGGCCACCCGAGTCACGTGGGTTGGCACTCATCGCAGCGTGCACCACGGTGTCCACTTTGGCCGTCGCTATCACCTTGGCGATCAGCGGGTTGCGGATGTCCGCGCGGACGAACTCGGCGCGACCCATCCGGCGCAGCAGATCCCGGCGCGGTGGCACGGTGTCCACACCGAGGACCCGGTCGATGCTCGGATCAGCGGCCAACCGGGCGGCCAGATGCCCGCCGATGAAGCGGCTGACTCCCGTGACTAGGACAGTCGATGGCGACATGCAGCTCCCAAGGCATGCGCAGCAGTAGCGCACCATGTTACGGGTACGCTCGAACGGCTCGGTACGGGCAGCGATGTGATCCTTGTCGCCACGGCGGGGAGTCGAGAATCGATCTTCGCGTCCGACCGCTTCAGATTACTTCTTCAACTTGCGACGCTGCACCCGGGTCTTGCGGAGCAACTTGCGGTGCTTCTTCTTCGACATCCGCTTACGGCGTTTCTTGATCACCGAGCCCATACTCGGCCTCCTCGCTGTTGTGGGTTGGACCTTCTCAGCGCCCGCAGCGAGTGCTTGAGGGCGCAAACGACCACCCAGGGTACCTGGTGATGGAGTCCGCGCCCTGAGCCGGTAGCACGTCAACCAGCGTCGAAGTAGGCCTTCTCAAGATAGCTGTGCACGGCTTGCTCCGGTACCCGGAACGAACGCCCAACCCGTACCGCGGGCAATTCGCCGGAGTGCACCAGCCGGTAGACCGTCATCTTGGACACGCGCATCATCGCAGCCACCTCGGCGACCGTGAGGAACTGCACCGGGCTGCCGGCACCGGCTTGCTCGTTCGTAGCCATGCGTCATCGCGTCCTCACCACGTCCCGTACCGCAGGGCTTCCCCTCCTACGGCTCCGTGACGCACTTGTTCGAGTGAGAGTAGCGGGACGGGTGGTGCAGATGCGACACCTGTCTCTCAATCTTCGTGTGCCCGGCCGAGTTCGATCGATCGCTCACGTGCCGCCGAGATGGCATCCAACAGCGCCGCGCGCACTCCGTGCTTCTCCAACTCCCGGATCGCCATGATCGTCGTCCCGCCCGGCGATGTCACGGCCTCCCTGAGCAACACAGGGTGATCACCGGAGTCCCGCAGCATCCGAGCCGCCCCGACCGCGGACTGAGTGATCAGCTCGGTCACCATCGGTCTGGGCAACCCCAGCAGGATGCCCGCGTCGATCATCGCCTCGACCAGGTAGAAGAAGTAGGCCGGGCCGGATCCGGACAACGCGGTGACCGCGTCCTGCTGGTTCTCCGGTACCCGGACCACCTTGCCGACGCTGCCGAGCAGTTCCTCGGTCAGTTCGAGATGGGCCTCGGTGGCGAATCGCCCTGCCGACACCGCGCTCATCGCCTCGCCGACCAGCATCGGAGTGTTCGGCATCACCCGGACGACCGGCACCCCGTCAGGCAGCCTGCGTTCGTACAACGCGGTGGGCAGCCCGGCACACAGGCTCACCACCAGCGAGCCCGGTCCGATCACCTCGGCAAGCTCGGCCAGCAGCGGGTCGATGTCCTGCGGCTTCACCGCGATGACCAGGACGTCGGCCCTACGAGCCGCGGTCACGGTGTCGACCGCAGCGACCCCGTAGGCCTTCTCCAACTCGGCGGCGCGATCCGGATAGCGCTCAGTGAGCATCAGATCGTCTGGGCTGCGACCGTATTTGATGAGCCCGGACAACAACGACTCACCGATCTTGCCTGCGCCAAGGACCGCGATGATGGTCATGGCGGGCAGCGTGCCACAGCGCCGAGGACACCGCACGCAGGAAGAACGCGGCGTTGGCCGGTCGTTCCGCGAGCCGTCGCACGAGGTACGGATACCAGTCGGAGCCGTAGGGAAGATAGATCCGCACGGTATAGCCGGCTTCGGTGAGCCTGCGTTGCTCGGCCGGGCGCACCCCGTAGAGCATCTGGTATTCGAAGCTGTCCCGCTCGCGCCCGTACCAGCGGGCCCGCTCCCCGACGACGCTGACCAGCCGGGGATCGTGGGTGGCGAACATCGGGTAGCCCGGCCCGGCGAGCAGCGTGTTGGCGCACCGCACGTAGTTCAGCGCAACCTCATGCGCATGGTTATAGGCCACCTCGGGCGGCTCGGCGTAGGCGCCCTTGCACAGCCGCACCCGGGAATCCCGCACCGCCAGCGCTCGACAGTCACCGAGTGTCCGGTGCAGGTAGGCCTGCAGCACTGCGCCGGTGGTGGCCCAGCTGCGGCGCAGTTCGGCGAGCACCTCCAGGGTCGAGTCGGTGGTGCTGTGGTCCTCCGCATCGAGGGTGACGGTGGTGCCTGCCCGCTGGGCGGCGGCACAGATCCGGGACGCGTTGTGCAGCGCCAGCGCCCCATCGAGCCCCTGGCCGAGTGCGGAGAGCTTGACGCTGACGTCCGCTCGGCTCGCCAGGCCTTCCCGGCCCAACCGGTCCAGCAGAGCGAGGTAGGCCTGCACGCCCGACTCCGCGCCGGCCTCGTCCTCGACATCCTCACCCAGATGGTCCAGGGTGACCGCCATACCGGTGGCCACCAGGGTCGCGGCCGCCGCCACCGCCTGCTCGGTACTCTCCCCGGCCACGAAGCGGCGGACCAGGACTCGGCTGATCGGTGCGGTACCGATCAGCCGGCGCACCGTCGGGGCGGCAGCCACCGCCAGGATCAGAGAGCGCAGCACGGCTTGCACGCTAGCGAGCGCCGGTCGTGGCCCGTCCACCGCGGGTCGAGCACCGTGCAAGAGAGCCGGACACGCGGACTAGAGGTGGAGGCGGGCGAAGAGGAAAGCCTCGGTGAGCGCTTCACGGCGCTCGGCGCGGGTGCGAGCGCGCCGGGTGCTCACCTCGAGCACCACGGAGCCGGTGAACCCTTGGCCAGCGAGTCCGCGGCACACTTCGGCGCACGGCTGACTGCCTCGCCCCGGAACGAGATGCTCATCGCGCGGGGCACCACTGCCGTCGGCCAGATGCAGATGGGCCAGCCGGGAGCCCATCCGCTGAGCCATCGCCACGGCATCGACCTGGGCGGTGGCGGTATGTGACAGGTCCAGCGTGTAATGCGGGTAGCCGGTCTCAGTCGGGTCCGGCGAGGGCGCGAAGCTGGACACGGTGACCCGGCCACGGCGTAACGGGAACATGTTCTCCACGGCCACCCTGACCCCACTCGAGTTTTCCAGCTCGGCAACCTGCTGGCCGAATCCGGCAGCGTAGCTGCGTTGCCAGCGAAACGGCGGATGCACCACCACGGTGCCGACGTCGAGTTCGTTCGCCGCCTGCACGGTGCGGTTCAGCCGGAGCACAGGATCGGCGCCCCAGACCCGTTGCGTGATCAACAGGCACGGGGCGTGCAGGGCGAGCACAGGTATCCGATGGCGGGCCGCCAGCGCTGCCAGCGCGGCGACGTCCTGGCTGATCGGGTCGCCCCAGACCATGACCTCGACACCATCGTAACCGATCTCGGTAGCCAACTCGAACGCCACACCAATCGGCTCCGGCCATACCGATGCCGTGGATAGCGCCACACGGATCGGGGTCCTTTCCGGCACCGCCTATCGTCCGACCAGCAGCAGCGCTGCCGGGGACACCGTGACGAAAAGGCCGACCAGCACGGCGATCACGGTCGTCTGCAGATCCTCGGCCCGCCGCACCCGACGGACCACCCAGACCAGTCCGGTGATCACGAGCAGCGCCACCACCAGTGCCACCACCGGGATCCGCTGCCAGAGCCACTCACAGATCAGCCAGAGCACGGCTCCCCCGACAACGCCGACGCCGATCTGGCTCGCCATCACGGCCCACTCCCGAACCGGTGAGGTGGCCTCGTCGGCAAAGCTCTCGGCCTCGAAGTCCTCGATCGGACCATCAGCGTGGTACAGATCTTCGTCGCCGGGCTGCACCATCCCGTCGGGGACGTCCGCGAGTGCGTCGTGGAGCTGTGTCTCCTCGTCGGCGTGGCTGCCCGGTCCGCCACGCTGGGGAACCGGCCGCGCGCTGGTGCCGAGCCCCGCAGCGGGTTGCCATTCGCCCGATCGCTGAGCGGGCCGGGCAGCCGGCTCGGCGCGGGGTGGATCCGGGGGCAACGGGTCGAGCCGGGGTAGCTGGTCGGTGATCGGCCCGCCGGACACGCCCCGTCCGTTGAGCGGTTCACGTCCTGCGCCGACCGGCGGCAGACCCATCCAGGTGTCCTCACCGGGATCGGCGCCGTTCCGATACCCGTTCCGGCCGTCCGGCGCGGACGGACCAGGGCTGCCACTGTCGAAATCTGCCAGGCGCGGGCCGTCGTAGCCGTTCAGGCCGCGGCTGTCGAAATCCGCCAGACCCGGGCTGTCGTAACCGTTCAGACCGGGGTGAGCATCGGGTTCGGACCAGCCAGCGCTGTCGAACGCCGCCGAAGCGGATCCACGCTGGTCCAGGCCGTCACGGGCGGATTTCCAGCCATCCTGGTCCGATTCAACCGAACGCCGAGGGCCCAGGCGTCCCACGGTGGGCAGCGGAGCGCTGTCGGTCCGTACTCGCTCGATGATCGACTGTGGGGCGGTGTTGCTGTCCTCCGGAGCCCGCCGACGACGACGGCCGGTCGAGGGTGCCGCCTCGCCATAACGGGCGAGCAACTCGGCCACGCTGTGTTGGGCCCGTTCACCGGGCTCGCTACTCCGACTCATCATCTCTCACCGTGCCCCCCGGGCCGCTATGCGTCCAGTCCGTCGAGGCGGACGGCGCCTCGGCTGCGCTGTCCGGTCGATTCCATCGAGCCAGTCCAGCCTTCGCAGGATCACACCCTCCCGCAGCGCCCACGGGCAAAGCTCCAACTCGTCGACGTCGAGCGCGCGCATCGCGGCCTGCGCGACCAGAGCTCCGGCGACGAGCTGGTGAGACCGGCTGGCGCTGACACCCTCTAGTTCTGCCAGGTCGTCCGCGGACATCCTGGAGATGAACGCGATCACCTGGCGCAACCCTGCGTCGGTCAGAGTACGACGCACCCGCAACCCGGCAGACGACGGGGCCGCACCGGTCAGCCGGGCCAGGGACCGAAATGTCTTCGAGGTCGCCACCACGCGGTCCGGAGTGCCCGCCTTGCGCACCTTCCTGGCCGGCGCGGCGAGCTGAGTATCGATGTGTTCCCGCAGCTCATCGACTTCGCGACGGCGCGGCGGGTCGTTGCTCAGCCAGGCCCGGGTCAACCGCCCCGCGCCCAGCGGGAGAGAGACCGCCACATCGGGTTCCTCGTCGATCCCACCGGCGATCTCCAGTGACCCCCCGCCGATGTCGAGCATGAGCAGCCGCCCGGCCGACCAGCCGTACCACCGGCGGACCGCCAGGAACGTGAGGATGGCCTCCTGCTCCCCGGAGAGCACCTCCAGCTTGACCCCGGTTTCGGCCTGCACCCGGCTGAGCACCGCAGCCACGTTGCCTGCGTCGCGCACCGCCGAGGTGGCGAAGGCCATCAGGTCCTCGCAACGCATCAGAGATACCGAGTTGACCGCGTCCTGCACGGTGTGCACCAGTTGATCGGCCCCGGCGCGGGTGATCTCACCCTTGTCGTCCAACTGCTCGCTGAGCCGGAGTACCGCCTTCACCGAGGTCTGGGGCATCGGGTGTGCACCGTAGTGCGCGTCCACGACCAACAGATGGACGGTGTTCGAGCCCACGTCGAGCACGCCTAGTCGCACGAGGAGCCAGGCTACCCCGGCACTGCAGCGATCTTGAGGTGTCGTACTTTCACAGGTGTCGTACTTTCGCAGGTGTCGTACTTTCAGGTGTCGTACTTGTAGCCGAGCCCTCGCACGGTCAGCAGATGCCGCGGAGACGACGGATCGGGTTCGATCTTGGAGCGCAACCGCTTGACGTGCACGTCCAGCGTCTTGGTGTCGCCGACGTAATCCGCGCCCCACACCCGGTCGATGAGCTGCCCTCTGGTGAGCACCCGTCCGACGTTGCGCAGCAGGTACTCGAGCAGGTCGAACTCCTTCAGTGGCAGGGCCACCTCCTGGCCGGAGACCGTGACGGTGTGCCGCTCCACGTCCATCCGGACCGGACCGGCCTCGAGCACCGCAGGAGCCGGGGCACCGTCGCCCTCGCCCTCACCGCCACGGCGCAACACCGCACGGATCCGGGCGATGAGCTCGCGAGCCGAGTAGGGCTTGGTGATGTAGTCATCCGCACCGAGTTCCAGACCGACCACCTTGTCGATCTCGCTGTCCCGGGCGGTCACCATGATCACCGGAACCCCGGACCGGGCACGCAGGTGTTTGCACACGTCGGTACCGCTCATGCCGGGCAGCATCAGGTCGAGCAGCACGATGTCGGCGCCGTTGCGGTCGAACTCGTCGAGCGCCGCTGAACCGGTGGTGGCCACCGCGGTGGCGAAGCCCTCCTTGCGCAGTAGAAATGCAAGCGGGTCGGCGAATGACTCCTCATCCTCGACGATCAACACCCTGGTCACAGCGTTCCTCCGATGTGCTCGGGACTCGACGGTGTGTGCTCTGCGTTCTCCGGACCGACCGGATGCGCGGGAACCCGGAGAGTGAACGTGGAGCCGGTACCCGGTCTGCTCCACAACCGCACGTCACCGCCGTGGTTGGCCGCGACGTGCTTGACGATCGCCAGCCCGAGCCCGGTGCCCCCGGTGGCCCGACTGCGCGCCTGATCGACCCGGAAGAAACGCTCGAAGACGCGTTCCTGGTGCTCCGGGGCGATTCCCAGGCCGCGGTCGGTGACGGCGATCTCGACGAAACCGTCCACCAGCCGTCTGCTGACCGACACCGGGCGCCCCGGCATCGAATAGGACACCGCGTTGTCGACCAGGTTGGCCAGCGCGGTGATGAGCAGCGTCGCATCGCCGTCGAGCAACAAGGCGCTGGGCGGGTCGACGGTGATCCGGATATCAGCCGATTCAGCGGCCAGCCGGCAGCGGGCCAGTGCCTCGCGCACCACTTCGTCCACCTCGACGGTGGCCAGTTCGGGGAGCCGCTCGGCGCCCTGCAGCCGGGACAGCGCGATCAGTTCGGTGACCAGCGCACCCAACCGGGTGGATTCGTTGAGGATCTTGGTGCTGAACCGGCGCACCTCGTGCGGGTCGTCGGCGGCGCCCAGCACGGCCTCGGCGAGCAGCGCCACGGCTCCCACCGGCGTCTTCAGTTCGTGGCTGACGTTCGCCACGAAGTCTCGCCGGGTGGCTTCCAGGCGAACCGCATCGGACTCGTCGGAGGCGTCGATGACGGTGAACCCGTCACCCAGCGGCCGCACCTCGCCGAGTACCGCGGTCGGTCCGCGGCCGGACCGGGCACCCTGGTCCAGCGGGGACAGATCGACCTGAACCACCTCGCCGGTGACCAGTACCCGCTCGGCGGCCTTCCAGGCCCGCGCGTCCGGACGTCCCCCGCGGACCAGACCGAGTTCGGCGGCCGAGTGGTTGTGCAGCACCACCTCGCCTGCCCTGTTGAGCAACACCACACAATTGTGCGAGGACAACACCACCCGCTGCACGAGATCGGCCACGGTGGGCCCGTGCTGGGGACGCCGAGCGTCCACCACCCGGATTCGGCGGCCGGCCAGGACACCGATGACCCCGCCGACCACCAGGGCACAGATCGCCGTGAGCACCACGGCTGTGAGCGTCACAGCAGAATCGTAAGCACCGAACCCGGTGAAATCCCTAACCGAAGCGCACCGCCAGTGACGGGATCGATACGTGCTTACGGTTAATTTTTCCGCCGTTCACCGCAGGTTCATGTGATCCGGTCTCGAATGGGTGGACGGAGCCGTCACCGGTCTATCGACCTTGACCTGCCACCGCTGCAATGGCGTCCACCGCGGCGTCGGGATCGAGGTAGACCCCCCCGGGCACAACCGGCCGCAGTTGATCGTCGAGGTCGTACCGCAACGGGATACCGGTCGGGATGTTGAGCCCGACAACGGTGTGCTCGTCGATACCGTCCAGGTACTTGACCAGCGCCCGCAGTGAATTGCCATGCGCGGCGACCAGCACGTTGCGCCCGGCCAGCAGATCGGGCGCGATCGAGGACTCCCAGTACGGCAGCATCCGGGCCACCACGTCGGCGAGGCACTCGGTCCGCGGGACGTCGATCCCGAGGTAGCGCGGGTCGGCGTCCTGGCTGAACTCGCGACCGAGTTCGATCGCCGGGGGCGGGGTGTCGTAGGAGCGGCGCCAGAGCATGAACTGCTCCTCGCCGTACTCCTCGCGGACCTGTGACTTGTCCTTGCCCTGCAGCGCGCCGTAGTGCCGCTCGTTGAGCCGCCAATCCCGATGGACCGGGATCCAGTGCCGCTCGGCGACGTTCAGTGCGAGGTTGGCGGTGTTGATCGCCCGCCGCAACAGTGAGGTGTGCACCACGTCCGGCAGCAGACCGGCGTCGCGAAGCAGCGTGCCGCTGCGCACCGCCTCGTGCTCCCCCTTGTCCGACAACGGCACGTCCACCCAGCCGGTGAACAGGTTCTTGGCGTTCCACTCGCTCTCGCCGTGGCGGAGCAGGATCAGACAGCCGACGGTCATGTCTGGCAGCCTGCCAGGTGCCGAGGCCCGCAGTTGCGCCGGTACGCCACCGTTCACCTGGCCGACACGTCCGGTGAGGGAGCCCACCTGCTACGGGGTTTGCATTCCGGTCCGGGCGTCCGGCACGGTCGGCACGGGGGACGGCTTGTCGCGGCCACGCCGGGCGAGCACCACTCCGCTGTCACTGGAGTCGGGGATGATCGCGAAAGGCTGATGTGACGTGCAGGACGGGCTTCCCGTCGGTCCCACTGACCTACCGCAGACCACCCAGCCTCCTTGCATCGCGGCGGACGGTTCGCTGTGTCAGCAGGTGTACAAGCTGACCAACACCGACTGGCTGGCCACCTCGGCAGACACCCTGGTGCACGGCACGGTGTCAGTCCTCACCATCATCGCGGTCGCCTTCCTGCTGCGCCTCGCGGTGCATCGGTCGGTCCATCGCCTGACCCGCCGGGTCAGCGAGGGCAAGGCGCCGGTGTGGCTGCGCGCCAGGGAACGCGGCGGCCCGTCCATCCCCGGCCCGCGTACCCAGTCCATCGTGCGACGTGCGCAGCGGGCCCGCACGATCGGATCGCTGCTGCGCTCGATCTCCTCGTTCGCGATCTACGGGATCGCGTTCATGATGGTGCTGGCGGAGTTCGGCGTCGACATCGCACCGATCCTGGCTTCGGCGGGCGTGCTGGGGCTGGCCATCGGGTTCGGCGCGCAGAACCTGGTCCGCGACTTCCTGTCCGGTATCTTCATGATGCTCGAGGATCAGTACGGCGTCGGCGACACCATCGATCTCGGGGACGCGACCGGTGACGTGGAGGCCGTCGGGTTACGCACCACGACAGTCCGCGACATCAAGGGCACGGTGTGGTACGTGCGCAACGGTGAGATACAGCGGGTGGGCAACTTCAGTAAGGGTTTCGCGGTCGCCGTCGTCGACGTGCCGCTGGCCCATCATGCCGACACCGAGCTTGCCTGCGAACTGGCCGAACGGGCGGCCTTCGAGGTGACCGAGCACGAACAGGCCGACGACGTCATCGAGCCCCCGCAGCTGCTGGGGGTGCAGTCGGTGACCCCGTACGCGGTGACCCTGCGGCTGACCGTGAAAACCAGGCCCGGCCGTCAGTGGGCGGTGCAGCGTGCACTCAATGCCCGGGTGCAGTCCGCGCTCACCGCGGGGGCGGTTCCCGCTCCCACTGCTGGGGCGGTGCCCGCGCAGCGCTGAGCGCCGCGCAGCGCTGAACAACCGCGATCTTGGCTGGTGAACCGGTCGCAGGGCCGGCGACCGCGCACCCCTCTAACGGCCCTGTCCGGGAGCCTGATCGGCGCCTACGGTGGCGAGCCGATTTCTCATGTTCCGAAACGAACTGGACCGGCCATGCCCGAGCTTGCCCAACGGATCCGCGACCTCATGGTGGCGGGCGACCAGTACCGGCAAGCGGTGGCCGCCGCGCTCAGGGTGGGCGTCCCGGAAGCGGTGACGTTGGGCCACGTTTACCACGCCGGACAGCTGACCCCCACCGCGATCGCCGAGCGGCTCGGGATGACGACGGCGAGCGTGACCGGCCTGCTGGACCGGCTGTCGGCCTCCGGCTACCTGACCAGGAACCCGAATCCCCGCGACCGGCGCAGCATCCTGGTGACCCTCACCGATGACGGACTGCTGGCCCTTCGGGCGTTGTCCGACCTGTTCGCGGCGGACCTCGAAGCGGCAACGGCGGACGCCGGCCCTGCCGAGCTGGCCAGCCTGGAGCGACTGCTCCAGCAGGCCGGTGCCGCGTTGCGTCACCGGGCCCGCGAACCGATCCGATTGGCCGCGCTGCTCGCCGCCGCGGAGCGCGGCGGCCCCGCAGATTCCGCGGAGCCCGCAGGCACCACCGATGGATCGGACATTTGACCGGGCGACCTGATGAGGCAATCTACTAAGTGGCCTGATTAGTTGGCAGCGTGGATTCCTCCGGACCCGGAGTACCCATTCCTGCGCCAAATGGCCGAGCGAAGGTACTCATCCCGCACATTAATACCCCGAACGGCCGCTGGCCGTAACTGCCCAGTTACGCATAAATTAATGCATGACGGCGGTGTTTCCGGAACCCCCCTGCTGAAACCCACCGTCGTCACAGGGAACCGCTGGCCGACTCCCCTCCCCTGCCCCCCGGGACGGGGCAATCGGCCAGCGGTTCCCCTGGCCCCGTTCACATCGCGTGCGAGACATCGCGTGAAAGACATCGCGTGAAAGACATCGGGTGAAAGACACATCGACACCGGCCGCTGAATTCTCATAGCCGACTTGACTCGGAGGCCTCGCCAATTCGGCGGCCGATCGGAGTTGTGGGATTCCGGCTCCGGGCGTCAAGCGCGGGCGTGGCGACCACCGAAGGTACCCGGCAGCCCGCCGTCATGGAGGTACTTAGCCTCCTCGGCAACCTCCCTGGCCAGACAGGGCCACGGCGCGGCCGCACCAGTGGCGTCGCGGCAGGCTCGGCAACGGTCGTACTCGTCAGGCACGTGCGCGGCAAGCACGGCTCGCCACATATCGGGCATATCGGCCATGATTGCTGCCATCCCCATCTGATGACCTCCACGAGATCGACCCGGCCCTCTGGCGACGACCCAGGTGGTGGTGCCACGGCGAACGGCCCAGCGACCGGACACCGCGACGTAGCCGACCGTATCCGTTGCGTGGTCACGATTGCTACGTGCGCAGGCCAACACTCTGGGTACGACGGCTCAGACGGTACCCCCCAGATGCCCGGATGGCGCTGCTCCGATCCGCCGACGCCCTTGCTCCCAGCGCCCACCGGACCCCCGGCCGGAGTGCGGTCGTTCACGGCGGCACGGGCGCGACGACACCCGCCGGGCCACCATGCAAACTCCGACGGCCCGGCAGTCGATAACCAGTGACCACCCTCGCTTTATCATTCACTCTTCAGAACATTTTATCACCCTATCGGGGGGCACCTATCGGACCTGCGGTCACCGGCGGGACAGGTCCGCTAAGATCACGAAATGGGTCGAACGGACGGGCAGGCTATTTGACTCGCATTTTCCCCCATGGCACTCCTGCCCATGGAGAAAACGTGGCAGAAAGTGCGTCAAACGAGGGAGAAGGGCCGATGCCGCTCGCCTGGAGACTCGCTGAGGAAATCAGGGAACGACGGAAGGCCGCCGGGTTGAGCCAACCCGAACTCGCCGCCGCGATCGGATACACAAGGCAGTACGTTTCGCTCGCCGAGCGGCCGAAGAGGGGGCTTCCGTCCGCCGAACTGGTGCGAGCGATCGATGATGCTCTCAACGCAGGGGGTGCGTTGGCGGCGCTGCGGGAACAGGCGCACACCGAGCGCAAGACCGGCAGGCCGGGTGCCGTTCCGAGCAGTACCGAGGCAGCGACCGGGCCAGTCGGCCGCGGGCAGCGAGAATCGCCGGATCCGATGGAGGTAGCGAGCACGAATCGCAGCGAAATCGTCGCCCTCGCCGCCGCGATCACATTCGGTGCCGGTCTCGATGAGCCGGTGGAAAGAATCCTTGCAGCCGCCGACGAACCTCAGGTACCCGCTCGGGTTCGGGCCGGAGACGTGCGGCACCTGCGCGCTGTCGTCGACAAGCTTGAGGCGTGGGATCATCACGCAGGTGGTGGCGCGGTGCGCAGGTACGCGCTCGCGGCGTTGCGATGGGCCGTTGCGATGCTCGATGCCTCCGCGACTCCTGCGATTCGACGGCAACTCGCGGCCACCACCGCGCACCTTGCCGACCTCGCCGCGTGGGCAACCTTCGATTCCGGCCATCATGCACCGGCCCGGCGGCTGTTCCTGTTCGGTTTGCACGCGGCTCACGAATCCGGCGATCTCGGAATTCGAGCCCACGTCGCGTCCGGCCTGGCCCGCCAGGAAATCCACACCGGTAACTGGGCGGACGGTTTGGAACTCACTCAGCTCGGATTCACCGCGACGGATGCGCTCACCCCGAATGCCATCGCGATGCTGCACACCGTGAAAGCGCTCGCCTACGCCCGCAAGCTGGATGTGGCACAGTGCCACCTGTGCATCGGTGATGCCATCGACACCTACCGGCCCGACTCGGCCGGGAATGATCCGGCCTGGATCCGATACTTCACACCCGCCAAACTCGATGGTGATCTGGCGAATGCGATGTACGACCTGTCGTTAGGAGGTGCGGACGTCGGCGACCGCACCGCGCACCGACTGGCCTTGCTGGAACGCCTGTCTCTCGCCTATCGGCAGTACCCGCCGGAGCGGACCCGCAGCAAAGCCATCACGGCGACCCGACTCGCCACCCTGCTCTATCTGGAAGGCGAACAACGCAGCGCGCAGCGCACGGCTGACGAGGCGATCAGCCTGGCCGGAAGGATCCGGTCGGCGAGACTGGCCGAGGACCTTCGCGTGCTCATCCGGACATCAGCGCCCATGGACAGTGGTGATGACTGCACCCTCGACCTGCGCCACCGGGCGTCCACCGTGCTGGCGGAGATGACCTGAGAGCTCCGAGGTGGCGCTCAGACGACGAGGGCGGCGTGACGTCCGGGTGGATCCTGGTCATCCTGGGGACGCATCTGCCGCCCCCGCCGTGAAGCGGCGCCCCGGACCCGGGCGTGCTCACCGAACCTGCTGCGGCGCCGCGCACCATTCGCGAACTCGAGACACAACGCATCGAAGATCGGAGTCGCCATGCCTCACCCAACGGGATGATCAGGGATGCGGTACGGCCACCACCCACCGGTGCGCGACGAACGTCGCCTCCCGCGCGACGAGTGCACTGTCCCGCACGACAAACGCAATCATGGGACGATCACCGGCGAGCACGGACCCGACGGCGCGGTTTTGTTGGCCTGCCCCGCACAGTGACTGTGGCGTCACTCTATGGAGTTCCGACCACAACCCGGGATGATCACCGAAGAGCTGGCGGCACTGGTGGCGCGGATCAGGTGGCGGCGGGCTCCGCAGCGCGGAGGTTCTTGCGCAAGACCGCGCTGTGTCGACCCTTGTACGGCTCTATCAGCAGAAACGGCCGTACGAAGTAGGCGACACCGGGGACGTGTTCCGCGACTATGCCGCGCTCTTCGGTGTGAAGGCGGATCTGCCTTGTGTTCCCTTGCCAGGGAGTGGCGATGCATCGCCCTGACCTGCCGCTATGCACCCGTCTGTACCGGGCTCTTGGAGTACGTATCGCTGCTTCTGCTGACGGTTCGCTGACGATCAATCGAGAGGACTCAGCGTGGAAGGTCTGGCGACGATCATGCGGTGACCTGCACGAGTACTTGCACTCGTGGGCACTGGTCATCCCCCGTCCCCTCGTCCTGGCCGCCTTGCTCGTCGTGATGGCGGGGGCAAGGGTGGCGCAGCCATCGCGCAAGCGACGCCGAAGGCGCCCTTGCGGCCGACGTCACGACGTGGACGATTACCGGCCGAGGGGCGTCTGTATCCGGCTTACAGGCCAGCTCGTCCGCCCCGCCTCCCGGCATCAGCGTCGCTGCCGTGGTGTACTGGTTCTGAACAGGCAAGACGCTCTCGCTGGTTCTCCGGTGTTCTCACCGCTCCCCGACCTTTGACGGCCCCACAACGGCCCAGAGATCGATCAGGATCGGGAGCTTGGGAATCTGGTTACCGTGCCGGTCGGCTGCTGCTGACCAGCACATCGGCGTGCTTGCAGGTGTCCGCAGGTGGCCGCTGTTGACCGGGTCTAACAGCACGTGGACAGCACGGGTGTCCAGGTGGGAGCTGACGGTCCTGCGAGTTATTTGATCTTGTTGGGGTGTTCGGCTCTGTCTCTCTTCAAGAGGGGGCCTCGTGCCATCCTGTCGACCTGGCGTGAGCCCTACCACGCCGGGTCAAGGGGGCGCGTGCGGTTGATCGGAAGGTGCGTGGGGTCTGCCCCCTTGACGCGGTGTGGTAGCCCTTGTGGAGGTCGGCGGGATGGCACGAGGGCTACCGGCGGACCGCAGCGTTGCTTCCTTCGGCGCATCCTGGAGACCTGCCCCGCGGCGAGCGGTGAGGTGGTGGTCTGGCTCCTGGTGTTCACAGCGGCTGGGTGGACGTTGAAGGAGACAGGTGAGTTGGTCGGCGGTGGTACTCGGCGTGGGGGCGGGTCTGCTGGTTGCGGTGGTGACTGTGCCTGTGGGGGTGTCGGGTGCGGTGTTTTTGCTTCCGGTGCAGCTGAGTGTGTTCGGGGTGCCGAGTCCGGCGGTGACCCCCACGAATCTGTTGTTCAATGTCATCGCCAACCCGGGTGCCTTGCTGGTCTATGGCAAGCGCAGGTATTTAGGCGGGGCGCTGACCCGGCAGTTGGTGATCGGCACGCTGCCTGGTGTGGTGATCGGTGCCCTCATCCGGGTCTTTCTCGTGCCAGGACCTCACGTGTTCCGGTTGATTGTCGCGGTTGTCTTGCTGCCGGTGGGTATGTGGCTGTGGGTGCAGGTCTTGCGACCCCGCCCGCCGGGTCGATCGCGTCGGGTCCCTTCCGGCCGGGTGATCGCCGTGCTGGGGGTCGTGGTCGGAATCGTCGGAGGCATCTACGGAATCGGTGGCGGGTCTCTGCTCGGGCCGATCCTCGTCGGCCGGGGCATGCCGGTGGCGACGGTGGCTCCTGCGGCGCTGACCTCGACATTCGTGACGTCGATCGTGGGGGCGCTCGCCTATTCCTTGTTAGCGGTGGTCGGCACTGGCCAGATCGCTCCCGACTGGCCGCTGGGCCTGGCCTGTGGACTGGGTGGCCTGCTGGGTGGTTATCTCGGCGCTTACCTGCAACCCCACCTGCCGGACGCCGCCTTACGGCTGCTGCTCGGCGGCCTCGCCATCGCGCTGGCGATCCTCTACACCGTCCAGGCCCTCACCTGACCAAAACCAGCACACGGTCACGCATCCTCACCCTCGGCCGGGACAGCGTCCGCTGTGACCACGGTATCCATGGCTCTGGTCACGGTCTCCACGATGACGTTAGTGGACTTGATCACGGCCACGGCCAGCATGCCGGGCGCCAGACCGAGCTCCTGGGCGGCCTCGGTACTCATCAGCGAGACCACCCGGTGAGGCCCGCACTGAACCTCGATCTGGGTCATCACCGGGCCGGCGGTGACATCGGTGACCAGCCCGACGAACCGGTTACGCGCCGAGCGAGCGACCCACGAGTGTCGATCAGGAGCGGGCCGGGCCTGGTCCCGGGCGAACGCGGCCAAGGCCGCCCCCTCGATCACCCTGCGATGCGACTGATCAAACTCGACGGGCAGCTTCCCGGCGTCGACCCACCGCCGCAGGGTGTCGTAGCTGATACCGAGTAACTCGGCTGCATCAGCAATCCGGAACTGCGGCACGGGGCCGAGGATAGGCCACCGTCACCACGGAAAGCCGCCCTAGGGAGTTGACCGTCAGCGCTTCTTGACCTGAGGCCCAGCCGTCCGGCCTCCGTCTTGGCCGCTGGCGGGTCGTGGGTGCCGGAGGCGGGTCCCGCGACCCTTGCCAGAGCGGCCGGCAGCGCAGCGGCCGGGCGGCCCCGCAGGGGCTGCTCTTGATCCCATAGAGCCAAATTCGGCAGCACATACGCTCCCGCACTCAGAGTGCGGTATCGTACTATTAGTGCGTGTTACTGGAAGGAGGTTCTATGTTCGCGCTGATTGTGCGGTTCGAGCTGCAGGATGTCGAGTCGGCGGACGCGTTTGATCGGCTGGTGGCCGAGACTGTTCTGGAGATTCGGGTCAAGGAGCCGGGCACGGTGGTCTATGCGGTGCATCCTGTGGAGAATGCGCCTTTGTCGCGGATGTTCTATGAGTTGTACGCCAGCCGGGAGGCGTTCGAAGCGCATGAGTCGCAGCCACACACGAGGCGGTTCCTCGGTGATCGGGAGCAGTATCTGCGGGACACGCGGGTGGAGTTTTTGGGTTCTCCGGTGGGCAAGGGCGTGTGAATTCGATGACCAGCGCGGACAGCGCGGCGTTCGGTCGGCGGGTCGCGTTCTATCGGAAGCGGCACAGGTACTCGCAGCGCGAGTTGGCCGCGATGATCGATCGGTCCGAGACGTGGCTGAGTCAAGTCGAGCGCGGGGTGCGGAAGATCGATCGCATGTCGGTGCTGGAACGGCTGGCCGAGGCGCTGGATGTGCCGCTGGCCGAGTTGGCGCCGGAACAGAATGTGGTGGCCGCGTCGAGTGAGACGCCGCAGGCCGCGACCACACTCAGCTTGGCATTGTCGTCTAGCGAGGCGTTGGAGGCCGTACTTTCTGAGTCCGTGCCGGTGGATATGGCTCGGTTGGATGCGCGGTCGGCGCGGGCGTGGGATTTCGTGCACGGCTCCCGGTATGAGGAGCTGTCCGAGCTGTTGGTGGAGTTGTTGCCGGATCTGGAGCGGGCCGAGCGGCAGACTGACGCCGAGGATCATCGGCGGGCGAGTGTGGCGAAGGCGCGGGCGTATCACGCGGCGGCGGCGGTGTTGTCGAAGCTTGGGGAGACGGCGGCGGCGTGGGTGGCGGTGGACCGGGCGATTCGTGCCGCTGAGGATGCGGGCGATCCGCTGTTGATGGCCGAGGGTGCGTTTCGGTTGTCAATCTTGTTTCAGACCGCGCGGCGGTTCGATCTGGCGATGCGGGCTGCCTCTTCGGCCGCTGCGGCGATCTCCGGACTGGTCGAGCAAGCAGATGCGCCAGCGGTCGCGATGCACGGTGCCCTGCATCTGCAACTGGCCGTGGCGGCCGCCCGGCGCAATGACGCGGATGCGGCATACGGGTATCTGGAGACGGCGCGTCAGGCCGGTGAACGGCTCGGTGCGGATCGCAACGACTACAACACCGAGTTCGGCCCCACGAATGTGCTGCTGCAGGAGGCGGCGGTGGCCGTCGAGCTGGGGGATGCGGGCCGTGCGCTGCGGGTGGCCGACCAGGTGGATACCGCGCGGCTCTCACCCGAGCGTCAGGCCCGGCTGCTGATCGACGTGGCCCAGGCACACGCGCAGTTGCGCCAGCCCGAGGCCGTCGTGGCCGCGCTGCGGGAGGCGATGCGGATCGCTCCGGAGCAGATCGAGAGTCACAGCCGGGTGCGGGAGCTGGTGGCCGAGCTGCTGCGCGGCGATCGTCGCGGGTCGTCGGAGGTGAAGGAGCTGGCCTCTCGGCTCAAAGTCGCCTCCTGACCGACACGCCGAGTGCGGTCACGTACTCATAGTATTGACACGTATTTTTAGTGCGTGTACAGTGGAGCCTGTCCGAGGGAATGGTGGCCGCTCCGGAGCAGACAGGAAGCGAGCGCTAGATCGCGATCAACGGCAGGTTCCGCGTGTCGATAGTGGTCGGTGTAGGCGCTCGACGCCGACCCCGACGCCCACAAGGGTGCCCAGAAGGGTGGACATGACGGGCTGGCGGTCACCCGGTACCTGGACGACAAGCGCAACCGGGTGGCCTACAGCCTGCGGGCACGGGCGATACGCGCCCCCGGCCAAGAGCCCCACGGCGTCCGGCGGTCCGGCAAGCCCGGCCAGCGCGGAGGGCAAGGCCGCGTAATGAGTGTGGACAAAGCGGCCCAGCCAGCACCGTTGATACAGGCCCATGACGCGCTGGTGCGGATCCGCCCCAAGGGGAATGCGTCGCTGGCGGCGCGAAAGTCTATTACGAGCGGTCGGTGGCGTTGTATTTGGAGATCGCCGAGATCGACCGGGGACATCATCACGAAGCGCTGCACTGGGCCGAGCGGGAGCAGAAAAGCGCTGACGAGATCGCGGCCCGGATCAAGGCCGAACGCTCTGACTCAACGCAGAAAAGGGGGTGAGGTGGTGGGGTTGGGCCGGGGCTGGGCTCGGCTGGTCGAACGACGCCGAGAACGGAAACGGTCACGACGCCGGAACCGCCGGATGCGCAGCCGCCAGGTCCGCATGACCTGGCAGACACAGACACCGGACTGCGGATGTTGCCGTTTCGGCTGGTCAGGGCACCGTCACCGCTAGTCGGTCGGGTCAGCTGGCGGCGGGCTCCGCAGCGCGGAGGTTCTTGCGCAGGATCTTGCCCGAGGCCGACTTGGGGATCTGATCGATGAACTGCACCGCGCGAACCTTCTTGTGCGGCGACACGGCCGCCGCGACGAAGGCGATCACGTCGTCGGCGGTGAGGCCGGCGGCGTCCGGGCCGCGCACCACGAAAGCCTTGGGCACCTCCTCGCCATCGGCGTCCCGCACGCCGATCACCGCGGCGTCGGCGATCTTCGGGTGGCTGAGCAGCAGGGCCTCGAGTTCAGCGGGGGGCACCTGGTAGCCCTTGTACTTGATCAGCTCTTTGACCCGGTCGACGATTGTGACGACCCCTTCGGCATCGACCGTCGCGAGGTCTCCGGTGTGCAGGTAGCCCTCGGCGTCCAGGGTCTGCGCGGTGGCGGTGGCGTTGTGCAGGTAGCCGAGCATCACATTGGGGCCCTTGCACCACAGTTCACCGGCCTCACCGGCCCCGACCTCCCGGCCGCTGTGCGGGTCGACGAGCTTGCAGTCCATGTTCGGAATGGTGAACCCGACGGTGCCCACCGGGATGTCGTCCCGATTGTCGGGGATGACGTGCGAGACCGGGCTCATCTCGGTCATGCCGTAGCCCTGCCGCAGCCGGCACCCGAGCCGGGCGCGCACCATCCCGGCGAGTTCGGCGTCCAGCGGAGCGGCGCCGGAGAACAAGATGTCGATCGCGGACAGATCGAACTGGTCGACCAATGGGTGCTTGGCCAATGCGACGGCCACCGGTGGCGCGATGTAGACCCGGTTCGTCCGGTGCTCCTGGATCGTCCGCAGGAATGTCTCCAGGTCGAACTTGGGCAGCGTCACCACCGTCGCCCCGGTGTAGAGGCCGTGATTCATCAGGACCGTCATGCCGTAGATGTGGAAGAACGGCAGCACCGCGAGCACCCGGTCGTGGTGACCGAGTTCGAGCAGCGGCTGACACTGCACCAGGTTCGCGACGAGGTTGCGATGGGTCAGCATGACGCCTTTGGCCTGGCCGGTGGTTCCGGATGAGTACGGCAGTACGGCCAGGTCGATCCCCGGGTCGATGCTCACCTCGGGCGGCGTCGCACCCTGCGCGAGCAGGTCGGCCAACGACGAGTAACCGGGCACCCCGTCCAGCAGCACCGTCTCGGTGATCGAGACGCCGTCCTGCACGGTCGCCGTGACGGCGCGGTCGAGCAATGGCGCGACCGTGAACAGCAGCTTCGCCCCCGAATCACGCAACTGGTTGGCGAGTTCGTCGGCGGTGTAGAGCGAGTTGACGGTGCTGGCGACGGCACCGGCGCGCAGCACGGCGTGGAACACCACTGCGTAGTAGGGGGTGTTGGGCGCGAAGACGGCCACCACGTCGCCTTTGCCGATCCCGCGCGCGGCCAGTGCGCCCGCGAGCCGGTCCACCAGAACCCGCAGCTCGCCATAGGTGATCGAGTGACCTGAGACCCCGTCCACGAGCGCGGCACGGCCCGCGCGGTCCGCCGCCCCGGCGAAGATGAGCTCGGTCAGCGAGACAGCCGGAATCTCGACGTCCGGGTAGGGGCTGCGAAAGGGCACCGGGGCTCCTCCATGCGTCGCCGGCGACGGATCCGTCACTGGCGGGCGAATCGTCGCCCACCACCTCTGCACGGTCAAGGACAGGCCCCGGCGACCGGTGGCCTCCGAGGCGCTACACTCTTCTCAGCTACCCCCCGAACGGATGAATACCTAGGTCTTGTGATCCACTCTTTCTCCTGAGACGGTTTCACCGCTCCCCCACCGGCTCCCACGCACTCCCGGTGGGTGAGCAACCAGACGCGGTTCGGCCTCCCCCCCGCCGAACCGCGTCCCGCGCGGACTCATCGGGTGCCCCCCGCCCCAGGAATCCGTCAGCGGGACAGTGGCGGGGCGGCCCGAGTGTGCGACTCCCCCTCTCTCCCCGGGCCGCCCCGCCACAACCTCGCCGGTCAGCGCACCAGATGCTCGAATGCCGCGAGGTTCGCCAACGACTCACCACGGGCCACCCGCCAGGCCCATTCCCGGCGGATCGACGAGGCGAAGCCGAGCTCCAGCAGGGTGTTGAAATCGCCGTCCGCGGCCTCGACGACCTGACCCAGCACCCGATCCAGCTCGTCGGCGGTCACCGCATGATGGGACAGCCGCCCGATCAGGTAGATGTCACCGGCCCGGTCCAGCGCGTAGTGCACCCCGTAGAGGCGGGCATTGCGCTGCAGCATCCAGCGATAGACGTCCTCGAACGCCTCATCGGGACGCCGGCACACGAACGCCTCCACCAGCACCCCGTGTCTGCCGACCAGTACCCAACAGGCGGTCCGCAGCTTGCTGACACCCGGCAATGCGATGAGGAAGCTGCCCGGTCCGCGGTGCTCGTAGTCGAGTTCGGCCTCGTCCAGTGCCGCGGCGATGACCCCGTCCAGTACGTCAGGTGGCACTGTGTCGGAGGTCACACGGCCACCTCGCGGTCCAGCGCGTCCCTCCGGTGCGCGGTCGCCGCGTCGGCGTAGACCCGCAGCAGCGCCTCGGTGGTGCGCTCCCAGGAGAACCGGCGGGCGTGCCCGGT
This sequence comes from Pseudonocardiaceae bacterium, assembly GCA_036494005.1. Taxonomy (GTDB): domain Bacteria; phylum Actinomycetota; class Actinomycetes; order Mycobacteriales; family Pseudonocardiaceae. The sequence continues at coordinate 41,680 of DASXOV010000195.1, forward strand.
GGCACCGGCGGCGAGCGTCTCGCGCCGTCCCCGGTCCAGCGCGACGGCCGACAGCGCATCGGCCCAGTCGCCGGGGTGATGGCTGCCCACCAGCTGCCCGGACACGCCGTCGGCCACCGCCACCGGCAGGCCACCCACCTCGGCGGCGACCACGGGCGTCCCGCAGGCCTGGGCCTCCAGCGCCACCAGCCCGAAGGACTCGTTGTAGCTGGGTACGGCCACCACGTCCGCGGCGCGATACACGTCGGCCAGCGCGGCGCCATCCTGCGGCGGCGCGAACACCACCTGCTCGGAGATCCCCAGGGCGGCAGCGAGCTGGTGCAGTGCGGTGGGTTCGGTCAGCCCACTGCCCGAGGGCCCGCCCACCACGAGTACCCGCAGTCGCTCGCGCAGGGCCGGGTCGCGGTAGACCATCTCGGCAGCGGCGCGCAGCAGCACGTCCGGTGCCTTGAGCGGCTGGATGCGACCGACGAAGGCGAGCACCACGGCGTCGGGTGGCAGACCGAGCGCGGCGCGCGCGGCTGCCGAGGATCCAGGGGTGAACCGCTCCAGGTCGACTCCTGGGGAGATCGTGACGGTCCGGTCCTGGGCGGCTCCGTAGAGCGCGATGAGCTGATCGGCCTCCGCGGGGGTGTTGGCCACCAGCCGGTCGGACTCGGCCACCACCTGCTCCTCGCCGATCACCCTGGTGTGCGGTTCGGGGGTGTCACCCTCGGCCAGTGCGCCGTTCTTCACCTTGGCCAGGGTGTGCGCGGTGTGCACCAGCGGCACCCCCCAGCGGTCCCTGGCCAGCCACCCCACCTGCCCGGACAGCCAGTAGTGCGAGTGCACCACGTCGTAGTAGCCCGGCTCGCGACGCGCCTCCGCGCGCAGCACACCGGCGGTGAAGGCACACAGCTGGGCGGGCAGGTCGTTCTTGGCCAGGCCCTCGTAGGGTCCGGCGACGATGTGGCGCACGATCACGCCGGGCGCCAGCTCCACCACCGGGGGCAGCCCGGAGGACGTGGCCCGGGTGAACACCTCGACCTCGACCCCACGGCGGGCCATCCGGGTCGCGGTCTGCACGATGTAGACGTTCATCCCGCCGGCGTCACCGGTACCCGGCTGCTCCAACGGGGACGTGTGCACCGAGAGCACCGCGACGCGGCGCAGCGACATCCCAATCCGGCCTATCACGCGCCCAATCTTGCCGTCACTGGGCAAAACCTGCCGGTCCGGTGGCGTTGCTCACGCTGCTGGGATCCTGGGCTCCAGGGTCGGTGCTCGGGGTCGGGGGCTCTAGGGTCGGGCAGGTGAACGAGCAGCGACCGACCGCCGTCGTCACCGGGGCCAGCAGCGGGATGGGGGCGGCCACGGCACGTGCGCTGGCCGCGGCGGGCTTCCACGTGGTCCTCGGTGCCCGCCGGGTGCAGCGCTGTCAGGAGATCGCCGACGAGATCGGCGGCACCGCGCTGCACCTCGACGTGCTCGACCCGGCCTCGGTGGCCGGATTCGCCGAGGCGGTGCCCGCCGCGCGGGTGTTGGTCAACAACGCCGGTGGCGCGAAGGGGCTGGACCCGGTGCAGGCGGCCGACGAGGAGCAGTGGCGCTGGATGTGGGAGGTCAACGTGCTCGGCACGTTGCGGATGACCAAGGCCTTCCTGCCGAAGCTGATCGAATCCGGGGACGGCGTGCTGGTGACGGTCACCTCGATCGCGGCGCTGGAGGTCTATGACAACGGCGCGGGCTACACCTCCGCCAAGCACGCCCAGTCGGTGGTGCACCGCACGCTGCGCGGCGAGCAGCTCGGGCAGCCGGTCCGCTTCGTCGAGGTGGCGCCCGGAATGGTGGAGACCGAGTTCTCCCTGGTGCGATTCGGTGGGGACGAGCAACGGGCCGACCAGGTCTACGCCGGGCTCACCCCGCTGACCGCGGCGGACGTCGCCGACGTCATCACGTTCGCGGTCACCAGGCCCGCGCACGTCAACCTCGACCTGATCGTGGTGAAACCGCGCGATCAGCACTCCGCGATGCGCGCCCACCGCCAGAGCTGAGCGGCGCCCGACGGCCCTGATCGGGCGTTCAGAGCGCGCAGCCGACCAGGACGGGTTCGGGCACCAGCGGCACCCCGAAGGCGGCGGCGACCCCGTCGCGGACCTCCCTGGCGAGCGTGAGCAGATCGCCGGTGGATGCCCCGCCCCGGTTGGTCAGGGCGAGGGTGTGCTTGCCGGACAGCGCGACCCGCCCGCCCGGTCCCGGGTGACCGCGGGTGAAGCCGGCCCGCTCGATCAGCCAGGCGGCGGACAGCTTGGTCCGTCCGGCTCCGCCGGGGTACTGCGGCACCTTCACGTCTGGACCCAGCACCTCCGGACCCAGCCGCTGCCGGATCCGGTGCAGCACTTCGGCGGCCTGCCCGGCGTCCAGGAGCGGGTTGGTGAAGAACGACCCGGCCGACCAGGTGTCGTGATCGTCCGGGTCGAGCACCATCCCCTTACTCCGGCGCAGCGCGAGCACGGCCTCCCTGGCCAGTGCCGCGGACACCCGGGCGCCGGGCTCGACGTCCAGCATGCGGGCCAGCTCGGGGTAGCGGATCGGGGCGGACATCCCGTCGGCGTGCAACCGGAGCCGGACCTCGAGCACCACGGCGGCGTCGGTGCCCTTGAGCACGCTGGTCCGGTAACCCAGCCCCAGCTCCGCCGCGGACACGGTGCGCAGTTCGCCGCCGCGCCGATCGTAGAGATCGACATCGAGCAGCAGGTCCGCGAGCTCGACACCGTAGGCGCCGACGTTCTGCACCGGGGTGGCCCCCACCGAGCCGGGGATCCCGGACAAGCACTCCAGCCCGCCGTAGCCGGCCGCCACGGTACGGGCGACCACGCCGTCCCAGTCCTCTCCGGCGGCCACGTGCAGTACCGAGCCACGGTCGATGCGCATTCCCCTGCTGACCAGCCGCACCGCGGTGCCGTCGAACCCGCCGTCGCAGACGACCAGATTGGAGCCGCCGGACAGCAACAGCAGCGGCTCGCCCGCGGCGTCGGCGGCCCGGACGGCCGTCACGCAGGCCTGTGCGGTGGTCGCGGCCACGAAGCGGCGGGCCGGGCCGCCCACCCGCAATGTGGTGAAGGGGGCCAGCTCGACCCCGTCAGGCGCTGCACCGGCTGCCCCGGAGGTCATCACAGGTGCTCACGGTAGCGTCCGCGCCATGACCAGCCGAGTGGAGCTCCGGCACCGCTACCCCGAGCCGCCCCGTCGCATGTGGGAGGTGCTGACCGACCCCGATTTCCTGCGCGCCAAGCTGCACGCCGTGGGAGGGCCGCGGGCCGAGCTGGTCTCCCGGGACGACGACGGGCCCGGCGTCACCGTCGTGCTGCGCCAGACGGTGCCCGCCGGTTCGCTACCGTCGTTCGTCCGCGCGGTGCTGCCCGGTGACCTGGTGATCCGCCGCATCGAGCGCTGGCAGAGCGCCGAGGGCACCGTGCACGCGGAGGTCGACGGCGCTCCGGGCACGATCGGCGGGACGATGAGCATCGAGCCGGATCCCGGGGGTTCGGTGCTCGTCCTGCGGCTCGAGGCCAAGGTTCCACTGCCGCTGGTCGGCGGCAAGGTGGAGAAGGTCATCACGGACAGCGTCAGCAAGCTGATGGACGCCGAGTACGAGTTCACCCTGCAGTGGTTGCGGTCTTAGGGTGTGCTGCCGTGGAGCTTTCCGAATACCAGTCCCGGATCAGGACCGAAGCCGGCCTGCTGTGCACCTGCGCAGTGTCCGCCGGAACGAACACCGCGGTCCCGACCTGCCCGGGCTGGACCGTGCAGCGGCTGATCCAGCACGTCAGCCGGGTCTTCGACATGGTCATCACCGTGCTGCGGGCGGCCGACCCGCAGTCGCCGCCCCCGCGCATCGAACGACCTGACGGGGATTTCGACGCCCTGCTCGCGGGCTTCGACGACCGGCTGGCCACCCTGCTCGACCTGCTCGCGACCACCGACCCCGGCACCCCGGTCTGGCACTTCACCCCGACCGCACCACGCACCGCGGCGTTCTGGTCCCGGCGGACGGCACATGAGGTCACCATGCATCGCATCGACGCCCAGGCCGCGGCGGGCACCGATTCGGCCGTGGATCCCGGCTTCGCCGCCGACGGGGTGGACGAGGTACTCACCCGGCAGCTGCAACGGCGCACCGATACCTGGGCGGTGGCGGAACTGTCCGGCCGGGTGCTCTACCACGCGGCGGACGCCGGGCGGGCCTGGACGGTCAGGTTCGTGCCGGGCCAGCTACCGCAGACCACTCCGGAGAGCGCGATCGAGCCGGACGCCTCGGTGGTCGGGCTGGCCGACGCCGTCTACCGCGCCGCATGGGGCCGTCCCTCGGGCGCGGTGCGGGGTGGCGACCCCGAGCTACTGAGAGCTGCCCGGGCCGGCTGACACCACCCCGGCCCGGGCGGCCGATGCGCGCAGTTGGCAGACTCTGAAGTCGTGCCAGACCGCCATTATGTGATCGTGTTCGGCTGCCCGGACCGTACCGGCATCGTCGCCCGGATCTCGGGGTTTCTGGCCGAGGTGGGAGGCTGGATCACCGAGGCCGCCTACCACGCGGATCCCGACACCGGCTGGTTCTTCACCCGCCAGGTGGTGCGTGCCGATTCACTGCCCTTCGGGGTCCAGGAGCTGCGGGAACGCTTCGGTGCCGTGGCGGCCGAACTCGGCAGTGGCGCGGGGTGGCAGGTGACCGACACCGCTCGCCGACCCCGGGTGGTGGTGCTGGTCTCCCGGGAGCCGCACTGCCTCTACGACCTGCTGGGCCGGGTCGCGGCAGGTGAGCTGGACGTCGACCTGCGCGCCGTGGTGGGCAACCATCCCGCGCACGCCACGGTGACCCGCGCGCACGGCATCCCGTTCCACTACGTGCCGTTCCCGGCGACCCCCGACCCGTTCCCGGCAACCCCCGACGCCAAAGCCGCCGCGTTCACGCAGGTGCGCGCCTTGGTGGACGCCGAGGCACCGGACGCCATCGTGCTCGCCCGCTTCATGCAGATCCTGCCTGCCGAGGTCTGCGCGGACTGGTCAGGCCGAACGCTCAACATCCATCACAGTTTCCTGCCCTCGTTCGTCGGGGCGCGGCCCTACCACCAGGCCCACCGTCGCGGCGTGAAGCTGATCGGGGCGACCTGCCACTACGTCACCGCCGATCTGGACGAGGGTCCGATCATCGAGCAGGACGTGATCCGGGTCGACCATGCCGATACGGTGGCCGACATGGTGCGCAAGGGTCGCGACATCGAGAAGATCGTGCTGGCCCGCGGGCTGCGCTGGCACCTCGAGGACCGGGTGCTGATGCACGGAAACCGGACCGTCGTCTTCCACTGAGGCGGGCACCTGGGGCCTGCGTGCATGAGCGACGGACACACCGTGCATGGGGGACGGACACGCGGGTTCAGCAGGTGCTTTCGTGATCGGCGTGGGTGTCGTGCTCGACCTGCAGGGTGCTGTGCGTGAGTCCGAAGTGGGTGCGCAGCTGGGTCGCGGCCGTATCGAGCACCGAAGCCTCCCCGCAGTGCACCACCCAGGTGCCGGTGACCACCAGATGCGCCGAGACCGCGTGCCTGCCCGAGGTGATGGTCCACAGATGCAGGTCGTGCACGTCCAGCACACCGGGCACCCGCCGCAGCACCCGGTCCACCTCAGCGGCGTCGACACCTCGCGGGGTGCCCTCCAGCAGCACGTGCGCCGCTTCCCGGAGCAGGGTGAGGGCCCTCGGCACGATCAGCCCGGCAATCAGCAGCGAAGCGACCGGGTCGGCCTGGCGCCAGCCGGTGGTGAGGACGACCGTCGCGGCGGCGAGCACCAGCACCGAGCCGAGCGCATCGCCGAGCACCTCGAGCACCGCGCCCCGCAGGTTGAGGCTGCGCTCGCCGGCGCCCCCCCGAGTGAGCACCACCAACGCGACCAGGTTGCCGGCCAGCCCGAACGCTCCCAACGCCAGCAAGGGGCCCCCGGCGACCACGGGTGGCTCGGCCAGCCTGCCGATCGCCTCGACCGTGACGACCACAGCCACCACCAGCAGCAGCAGTGCGTTGAGCGCGGCAGCGAGAATCTCGGCACGGCCCAGCCCGTAGGTCCGGTAGTGACTCGGCGGACGCTGGGCAAGGACCGCCGCGACCAGCGCGACCGCCAGTCCGAGCGCGTCGGTGGCCAGGTGCCCGGCATCGGCGAGCAGCGCCAGCGAACCGGTCAGCGCGGCGCCGGTGACCTCGGCCAGCATAACGACGAGGGTGATCGCCAATGCCCAGCAGAGCCGGCGACGGTCCGACGTCCCGTGCCCGTGCCCATGCCCGTGGCTCCGATCACCCATTCGCGCCACGGTACATGCACGCTTTCGCATATGTCAGGGGGCAACCACCGGAAAGTACTAACCAGGGCCGCGGATCCGGGCGGCCCGGGCGGTCACCAGCGTGGACCGCGCTGAACCTCGGTCACCGCGGGCTTGACGTCCACCAGGTAGACCAGCACCGCGACCAGGGCGATCAGATAGAACATTATTTGACCAGGGGGAAAGAGAATCAGCACGTTGAGCATCAGCACCACCGTCGCACCACCGGTGATGCCCACCCAGGCCGGTTTGGTCAGCTTGTCCGCGGCGGTGTAGGCGTCGGCACGCTGCAGCGTGCCGTGGACGAATGCGTAGAGCCCAATCGGGATGGCACCGCAGTAGAGGATCAGGTACACCAAGTCGTCCAGACGCATTGGACCAGGATACGACGTGCCTCGGCCGGCCCCGAGTCGAGACTCCGGGCCGGCCGAACATCAGTACCGCGTCAGTTCTTGCGGGCGCTGTTGTCGCCGGGCCTGCGGCCGGCCGGCTTGTGCTGCGGCGGCGGCGCCGCCCGCTCGGCCACCTTGCGGCCGGTACTCCGAGCCGTCGAAGCGGCCTCGTCGCCGGCCTCAGTGGTCGCCTTGGACACCTTCTCACCGGTCTCACGCACCGTGTCGCCGACCTGCTCACCGGCTTCGGTGGCCGCGCCGGCCACCCGCTGTGCGGTGTCCTTCACCTGCTCGCCGACGGTCGCCGCAGTCTTCTTGGCCTGCCAGGCGGCCTTCTCACTGATCGACCTGCTCCCGCGGGCGAAGCGGGATCGCAGTTCGTCGACCGTCGCGTTGAGCTCCCGGACCGCTGTCTCCAGCCGCTCCTGTGCCGTGTCGACACCGGACTCGACCGAGTCCAGAGCCTGACGGACCGCGGGCCGGTTGCGAATGTCCCCGAAGACCTCTTCGCCACGCTCGATCAACGAGGCATAGGCCTTCTGCGCGGCTTCGCGGTACTGCTCGGCCATCTTGCGCATCTCGGCGGGCTCGAGGCGGTGCCGCAGCTCGCTGACATCGTTGGGCAGCTCGGATACCCGGGACTGCAGCTCGTTCAGCGCCTTCTGCACTCGGCCCTGCGCCTCCTCCGCACGCTCGGCGGCCCCAGTGCGCGCCTTGGCGATGACATCGGTGACGGTCCTGGTGGCGGCATCCACCGCACCGAGTGCGGCGAACAATGGGCTCCTGACCACGTCGAACGTGGCAGACATGCCTGCCTCGGCCTGTTCGCGGACATGACGCACGTCCTGCGTAGTGGGCAATGTGGACATGCTTCTCACTCCTTCCCCGACTGGGGCTTGATGACGGCAACTGCAGCGTCCATCGCGGCTTCGTCCACCGTCACGCCAACCTCGGTGGACCCCACCTCGGTGGACCGTTCCCGTCGGAAAGATTCGTAGACGTCGAGCAGCACCTGCTTCTGTCGTTCGGAGAGGTGAGGGTCGGCGACGACAGCGTCGGCGACCGGGCCTTCGACTCGCGGATCGAGGATGCCCGCCTGGATGTAGAGCGCCTCGGCGGAGATCCGAAGCCCCTTGGCGATCTGTTGCAGGATGCGCGCGCTCGGCTTGCGCAACCCCCGCTCCACCTGGCTCAAATACGGGTTCGACACCCCGGCCAGGCTGGCGAGCTGCCGCAGCGACATCTGGGCGCTGTTGCGCTGCTCCCGGATGTAGTTGCCGATATCGCGCCCGAGTTCCTGGACCGTCTCGTCGACCCGCTTCACCGTGTCCCGCCCCTTTCGAACATCTTCGACCATAGGCAGCCCCGCTAGCTTCTGCAAGCGTAGAGCTTGCAACAGACGGGTGACGTGCATCCCTCTGTCACAGAGCAGGACCGTGGCTCAGCGCAGTTCGATCCGCTGACTGTTGGGGGTGACGGTGAACCGCCATCGTTGCGCGTCCGGCCTGCCCTGATGGGATCGAGCAGCCAGAACACTCCCATTCCCTCCTGTTCGTCGTAGGACCAGTAGCGCCACTGACAGTGCGGTACGCGCTGGCCGATCTCGATGCTGGTCACCTGCCCGGCACCGAGCCGGTGGACGAGCAGGGCGGCGTTGTACCCGGTACCGGTGCCGATCTCCAGCACCCGTTCCCCTGGCTGGGCATCGAGGGCGGCGAGCATGATCGCGACGATGTCCGGCGCCGACGCCGAACTGGTCTGCATCGCCCAGGCCAGGCCAGGCCCGGCCGGCTGGCCGTCATCGACCTGGGTGACCACCGGCTCGTCGTGAGCGTAGGTCAGCTGCAGCCACCGGTCCGGGTCGTCGTCGCGGTGTACCGGCACCAACGTCGGCCACGGTTCCGGATTCGGGACCCAGATCGTGTCCGGGACGAATCGGTGCCGGGGCACCGCGGTCAACGCCGGCCACCACGCCTGGACGGCCGTCGCCCAGCGGGCCAGTTTGTCCATTGCTTTGAGTCGCGACACCATCGCGGCCGCAACTCGGCTGGGTCAGCGTGATACCGCGTCACCGGTCGTGCTTGTCAGGGTCAGGGCGATCGGGAATCAGCAGATCCTCTATGACCAGACCCATCGCTTCGAGTTCATCCTCATCGAAGCGGCTGTCGCCAACATCGGCGTGGGCTCGTCGAACACACATGGCGTGTGGTGGGTGCAATACGCTTCAACAACTACTGGGAAGCGGGACATCCCGGTCAACGGCCACTGCCCCAAGACCACATCTACGGCCCAAAGACCAGGGACGCCGTGATGTTGTTCCAAGCCGGCACCGACAACGACGTCGACGGCATCGTGGGCCCCGCTACCGGCGAGGACCTCCTGGTCTGGGACAGCGACCGCAACCGCACCCAGGATTACTGCGCCCGCTACGTACCCCACTGACATCGTAGGCAGACCTGCCAGGAGGCATACTGCGCCCCACCGCTACTGACGCCGCGGAACCGGGTCAGAGCAGCAGCTGGGAGACGGTGTGGATGACCAGGCCGGCCAGCGCCCCGACCACGGTGCCGTTGATCCGGATGAACTGCAGATCCCGGCCGACCTGCAGCTCCACCTTGCGGGAGGTCTCCTCGGCGTCCCAGCGCTCCACGGTGTCGGTGATCAGCGAGATGATCTCGGTCCGGTAGTTGGACACCAGGTAGTCGACGACACCCTCCAGCCAGGTGTCGACCTTCGCCCCCAGCTCAGCGTCGTCGGCCAACCGCTTGCCCATCGAGACCAGGCCGTCGGACACCCGGCGACGCAGCTCGGACGAGGGATCCTCGGCGGCGTCGAGAATCATCTTCTTCGCGGCGCGCCAGGTCGACCCGAGCACGCTCTGCACATCGGGGTGCGCCAGCACCTGCTGCTTGACCTGTTCGGCGCGCTCGATCGTCTTCGGGTCCCAGCGCAGGTCCCTGGCGAACTGGATGAGGAAGGCGTCCACCGCTTTGCGCATGGCGTGATTCGGATCGACCTTGACAGCCCAGGCGAAGGCCAGCACCTCGGCGTAGAGCTTGTCCGCGACCAGCCCGTCGACGAACTTCGGCGCCCATCTGGGCGAGCGCTGGCTGACCACCCGCAAGACCGTCGGGTGGTTGTCGCGCACCCACACGTAGATCCGGTCGGTGACCAGGTCCACCAGCTTGCGGTGCGCCCCGTCGACCAGCAACTGCTCGAGCAGCCGGCCCAGCGGCGGTCCCCACTGCCGGTCGACCAGCTGCTTGATCATGGCGCTTTCCAGCACGTCCTGGACGTCCTCGTCGCGCAACACGGTGACCGCGCCGCGCACCACGGCGGCGAGCTCGGCGGTGAGCCGCTCGGCGTTGTGCCGTTCGCCCAGCCAGCGCCCGATCCGGATGCTGATCTGCGCGCGGCGCAACTTGTCGCGCACCACGTGCTCGGAAAGGAAGTTGGAGCCCACGAATTCGCTGAGGTTGCGTCCCAGCGCGTCCTTCTTGCGCGGGATGATCGCGGTATGCGGGATGGGCAGGCCCAGCGGATGACGGAACAGCGCGGTCACGGCGAACCAGTCGGCCAGCGCGCCGACCATGCCGGCTTCCGCCATCGCCGCCACGTAGCCGGCCCAGGGTCCGGCGCCGGAGTTCAGCAGGGCCACCACGTACACCACGGCGGCGCTCAGCAGAAACCCGAGCGCAACGACCTTCATCCGGCGCAGCCCCCGCTGCTTGGCCCGCTCGTTCATGGTCATCTCCACGATTCCGATTGTCCCCGCCCTCGAGTGAGGTAGCAGGACGGGCAGGCCCGGGCAGGATGAGACCTGTGCGACCACATGGACTCGTCCCCCGGCTGCGGCCGTTCACCTCGACAATCTTCGCGGAGATGACCGCGCTGGCCGCGCGGACCGGCGCGGTGAACCTCGGTCAGGGCTTCCCGGACACCGACGGCCCGGAGGGCATGCTGGAGGTGGCCCGCTCGGCCATCGCGGGCGGCGCGAACCAGTACCCACCCGGACCGGGGATCCCCGCGCTGCGCACCGCCGTCGCCGAACACCGCGCGGCCCGCTACGGCCTGGTACACGATCCGGACACCGAAGTGCTGGTGACGGTGGGCGCCACCGAAGCCATCAGCGCCGCGCTGCTCGCCCTGGTGGACCGGGGCGACGAGGTCGTGCTGGTCCAGCCCTACTACGACTCCTACGCCGCCGCGGTAGCACTGACCGGGGCGGCGCGGCGCAGCGTCGCCCTGGTGCCCGATGGCGGCCGGTTCGCGCTCGACCTCGACGCGGTGGCGGGCGCGATCACCTCCGCCACCCGGGTACTACTGCTCAACAGCCCGCACAATCCGACCGGCACCGTGTTCACCCGTGCGGAACTGACCGGACTGGCCGAACTGGCCGCCGAGCACGACCTCCTGGTGATCACCGATGAGGTGTACGAACACCTGGTGTTCGACGGCGCCGAGCACGTGCCGATCGCAACGCTGCCCGGGATGGCGCAACGCACCCTGTCGATCTCCAGCGCGGGCAAGACGTTCAGCGTCACCGGCTGGAAGATCGGCTGGGTCTGCGGGCCCGCGTACCTGGTGGCCGCGGTGCGGGCCGCCAAGCAGTTCCTCACCTTCGTCGGTGGCGCCCCGTTCCAGCCCGCGGTGGCGTACGCATTGCGCGCCGAACTCGGCTGGGTGGACAAACACCGGGCGGCGTTGCAGGAGAAACAACGCAGGTTGTCCTCAGGACTTCGGGCGGCCGGGTTCGGCGTGCACCGCTGCGCGGGCACCTATTTCGTCTGCGCGGACATCCGGCCCCTCGGGTACTCCGACGGGATCGAGTTCTGCCGGGATTTGCCGATACGGGCCGGTGTGGTGGCGGTTCCGGTGCAGGTTTTCGTCGACGAACCCGCGTCGTGGCGGCACCTGGTGCGGTTCGCTTTCTGCAAGCGTGACGAGGTGCTGGACGAAGCGGTCGCCCGTCTCAGCTCCATGGACCGGTAAGGGGATTCCACCGGGTGGGTCACGCGTGTACTTTGCCAATTGACGCCTGTCCGGGCTTACGCAGGGTGGGAACGTGTTTGCGGTGGACCGGCGTTGCGTGGACCGGCGTTTGCGGTGGACCGGCACAGTGCCGGACCCGAGGAAGGGTGGGGGCACCGGTGGTCGGCATCCCCAGCGCAGATGACGCGCGAAGCGTGCTGATTCGTGCGTTGCTGAGGGCTGCCCTGCTCGCAGGTCTGGTGATCTGTGGGTGGTTGCTCGGTTCGGCAATCGCGCTCGCCGCCGAGGATGCGCCGCACCAGGCTCACCCCACCGCTGCACTGGACGGCGGGAACTCCCCCGGCACGGCGCGCGGTGACCTGTCCGCAACGGCACCCGCCGGGGTCGACGGTCTGCTGAGCGATGCGCTCAACGGCACGGCGACACCGCAGCTGCCCACCGCACCGCCGGCGGTGTCCGGCCTCGTCACGCGGGTCGCGCAACCCGTCGCGCAGCTCGCGCAACCCGTGACGCGGGTGGCGCAACCCGTGACGCGGGACATTCTCACTCCCGTCGGTCCGGTACCGGCCATCCAGCCGCCCCTGGCGCACCTGACGGCACCACCAGCGCAGGCGACGACCGAACCCGCGGTCCCGGCCGCCGCAGCGATCCAGGTTCCCGCCGCGCCGCTGCCCCAGGTGACGGTCCCCGCGCCCCACACACCGGACCGCGCCGCCGCGGATTCCTCGGTGAACCGGTTCGCCACGATGCCGGCGCTCCACCGCGCCGCCGTGCCCGGCGAGCGGTCCGGCGCCCCCGGGGCACCCACGGTCCCGACCGGTCCGCTGGACACGCCCACCACGTCCTGCCCGGCAGGGCCGGGCGGGGCGAACAGCGCGGCACCGGGCGCGCCGGCGGGTGTCCTGTCCGACACGGCCATCGGCGCCGATGTGGGCCCGCGAGAGCGATCACCGCAGGCGGGCACCGGTGGCCTGCCGAGATGGCTCAGCCAGCGGCCCTCCACGTCACCGGACTGAATCCGGCACACCCCGCGGGTCCGCCGAACATCGGCGCGCCCGCGTTGCGGCCTTTGCTGAACCCAAGAACCCCCGATCCGGCCGACCGCGCCCGGGTGGATCGGGTTCGCGGCCCCGGTGTCACGTTGCCCCCGTGACGCCGGGGCCCTCCACTTTCGGGACGGATCTTTTCCCGCCCGGTGTATCTGATGGCGGCCGGCGGCCATCTGTCTCAATGCGGAGACGATGCGGCGGTAGCTGGGCTGGTCGCGGCCACGAGGGGCGGTGGCGGTCGGTGGCGGGAGAGGTAGCACGTGGCCGCGGCGGGGAGGAGCCGTTGGCCGGCCCGCGGTGGGGGCCGCGAGTCGGCCAACGGCGCGGCACCACCTGCGCAGGTCAGCGACGCGGTACCGGCAGCGCCGGACGTTCGGCCCGAGGCCGCGGGTGTGTCAACGGAGAGTGTGTCAACGGACTAGCGTGTCAACGGACGGTGTGCAGCGGGGCGAACAGATCGCCGTGACGCCGCACCCGGTCCAGGACGTCGTCGCTGGTGAACACCAGGTCTGCGGGTGTTTCGCACCCCGCGATCTCCTCCCAGGTCACCGGGGTGGAGACAGTGGGATGCTCCCGGCCGCGCAACGAGTACGGCGCGATGGTGGTCTTGGCCGGGTTGTTCTGGCTCCAGTCGACCAGCACCTTGCCACGGCGGACCACCTTGGTCATGCGGGCCACCACCTCACGTGGCCGCCCGGCCGCGAGCCGCTCCGCCACGTCCCGGGCGTAGGCCCAGGTGTCCTGGTCGTCCACCCGCACCGGCGCGTAGACCTGCAAACCTTTGGAACCGCTGGTCTTTGGGTAGCACTGCAGGCCGTCCTCGGCCACCGCGTCCCGAATCGCCTCGGCCACCCGCGCACACTGCACCACGGTGGCGGGCGGTCCGGGATCCAGATCGAACACCAGCAGGTCCGGTGGCTCGGGGTCGCCCTGTGGCCCCACCTTCCACTGCGGAACATGCAGTTCCAGACCGGCCAGATTGGCCGCCCAGACCAGGCCGGGCAGCCCGTCGAGGACGGCGAAGCCGATCTCGTCGTGCCCCTTGGTGCTACCCGGGGTGGGCAGCCGGACCACCCGTAACCAGTCCGGCGCGTGCCGCTCGGCATCCTTGTCGTAGAACGGTTGCGCCGCAACGCCGTCGGGGTAGCGGCGCAGCGTCACCGGCCGGTCCGCCAGATGCGGCAACATCACCGGAGCGATCCGGGTGTAGTAGTCGATCACCTCGCCCTTGGTGAACCCGGTCGCCGGGTAGAGCACCTTGTCCAGATTGGACAGTCGCATGCGCCGCCCGTCCACCAGCGCGGTGACCGCGTCATTCGCCACACCCGCCACTGTGACAGACCTCGGACGAAGACCTGGCCCTCAGACGAAGGCCCGGCGCACGTCGAGGGTCTGTCGTCACGTAGCGAGCAGCGCCACCCAGGGCAGCAACGAGAGCGCCCCCACGGCCGCGGCCAGCACCGTCAACACGCCGAAGAGCGCGATCCACAGGCTCGCGCTCACCCCGGTGAGGCGGGCCAGCTGGTCGGGATCGGAATCGGCGGCCCGGCCGCGACGACGCAACCGGCTCGTCTCCAGCACCGGCCGCGGGCCCGCGATCAGCAGGAACCAGACCAGCAGGTAGGCGAAGGCGCCCTGCACGGCGGGCTGGGTGAACCAGGAGAGCACCACGAGCACCGCCCCGGTACTCACCACCGAGATCACGCCGTAGACGTTGCGAATCAGCAGCAGCATCGCGCCGAGCAGCCCGACCGCGATCCACAGCAGTGCGGTGATCCGCCCGCTCATCAGCAGCAGCGCACCGAACAGCCCCAGTGCCGACGGCGCGAGATACCCGGCGACCAGGGTGAACACCATGCCGGGGCCGGTCGGCCTGCCCACGGAGACGGTGAGCCCGGAGGTGTCGGAGTGCAGCCGCACGCCGAGCAGCCGGCGGCCGGTGAGCGCCGCAACCGCGGCGTGGCCGCCCTCGTGCGCGATCGTCACCACCCCGCGCAGCACCCGCCAGCTCCGCCGCCAGCCGACCAGCACCGCCGCCAGCAGGCCGACCGCCAGCACCAGGCCGGGTGGCGGGGCGGGCTGCGCGTCGATCACCCGCTGCCAGAGCTCGATCACCGCGGCGTGACCGGTGGCCTGGCCGGCCACTGCGGCACCGGGATGCTGCTGGTGGACTCGTATCCGGCCGGGAGAAGCAGGTCGCCGAACTGGGTGCGGTAGTAGACCTGCCAGGCGTGAAACCCCAGAAAGGTGTGTTCGTCGGCCTGCATCAGCGCTGCGTAACCCCGTACGCCACGGACGTACCGGGCGTCGTTGTTGTACCGCTGGAGCGCGGTGTCCAGCCCGGCGTCGGTGTGGTCAGCGGCACCGTTGGCGGCCAGGAAGTTGGCCGCGCCGAGGATCGCGTCGCGGGTGTTCCACACATCGCCGCCCAGGCCGTAGCGCGCCCAGGTGTCCGGCATGAACTGCATGGGGCCCTGCGCGCCCGCCGGGGAGAGCCCGACGATCCGCCCGGTGCGCGACTCGACCAGGTGCACGGCGGCGAGTATCGACCAGGGCACGCCGAAACGTCGCTGCGCCTCGGCGTAGTACTCCCGTAGCTCCTGCGCCGGGGCCGGCTCGACGATCCGCCACGGCGGAAGCGTCGTGGGCAAGTGGGGGGACATCGCGCGCAACTCGCGTCCGGCGGCGGTGGTAGCGCGCACCACGTCGCGCAACGACGCCGGGACCTCGGCCAGCACCGGGCCGTCCCAGTCCGGACGCTCGATCAGGGCGCGGTAGGCCACCTGCGCCGTCCAGCCGCCTGCCGTGACCAGTGGGGGCGGGCTGGCCGGATTCCGTACGGCGGTCTCGGCGGCGGT
>DASXOV010000196.1:0-1797 GCA_036494005.1 Pseudonocardiaceae bacterium
GGTCGCGTCCCAGGAGCGGTGTAAAAGCCAGGACGTGGGCTCCGCTCGGTGGGGTTGATGTTAGGCGATTGCCACGACCTTTTCCGGTGGTGCCGTACTGGTGTCTGGGTGGCGTTGAGGCAGTCGGGTCGGTGGTTCGAGCAGCGAGCGGCGTAGGTCTTGGAGTAGCCGAAGTCCGGCCGGAGTCTGGGTAAACCCGCGCCAGCCAGCCGAGGCGCGGTCGAGCACGGCCCACACGAGCTTGAGGCAGGAGTGCTCGCCGGGCAGCCGGCCGATGACTTTGACCCGGCGGCGGGTCTCGCCGAAGGTGCGTTCGATGAAGTTGGAGTGGCGCACCCTGCTCCAGTGCTCGCGTGGGAACCGCAGGTAGACCGTCAACGACTCACGGTCGGCCAGCAGAGACCCGACCGCGGACGGGTAGGACTCGCGCCACCGGGAGGCGAAGGAGTCGATGCGTTTCTGCACGTAGGCGACCGCGTCCAATCCTGGGGTGATGTCCTCGGGCACGTCGAAGATTGCCCAGTAGTCGGCCTTGACCTCGACCTGAGCGTTCTTACTGATCTTGGAGAGCACATTTCTGGCACGGTGGATCAGACATCTTTGGCGCAGCGCGGCGCCCATGGTGCGCTCTACCGCGCCGATCAACCCGGGCGCGCCGTCGGAGATGACCAGCAGCGGACATGCCAGGCCACGCTCTCCGAGCCCGGTCAAGAACCCTTCCCAGGCATCCCCGGACTCCGAGGAAGCCGCTTCCAGTCCGACGAACACCGGCTTGCCGGCGGTGTCGATGCCCCAGGCGGCCAGCACCGGCTCGGCGCCGGCGTTGGCGTGGTACTTGAAGTGCGACCCGTCCAGGAACAAGTAATCCAGCTGCACTTCCTCGAGGCGGCGGGCGCACCAGGTGTCGAACTGGGTCTTGATCTGCTCACAGACCCGAGACACCGTCGAGCGCGACACCCCGGCCTGCTCGCCAAGGGCCTCGACCAAGGTGGCTTCGATGTCGCGGGTCGAGAGCCCCCGCACGAACCCGGCGATCACCAACGCTTCCAGCGCGTTGGTCTTGGTCACCCCGGTGCCGAACAGCTGCGAGGCGAACCGTTCGGTCGTGCCACGCAGCTTCGGTCGCTGCACTGTCACCGGCCCGGCGGTGGTCTTGATCGTGGTCGGGCAGTAGCCGTTGCGCATCCCGGCCCGGACGTTCTCACAGTTGGTGGCGCGTTCGTAGCGTTCGCGGCCCAAGAACGCCGCTACCTCGCCCTCGATGGCCGCCTGCAGCAGCAGCTGGGCTCCCAGCCGGGCGACCTGCTCGATCGCGCCAGCCAGATCACCACCTTCAGCGAACACCTCATCGATCTGTACATGCAGCCGCTCACACGGCGATACCCTCTTCGACACGGACGTGGGCTCCTTACTCGTGACTTGGTCGTCTGCGAGTGGAACCTACGTCCGTACCCTTTTACACCGTCCGCGAGACGCGACCGCTACACGCGAAGTGTGCGCGAGGCAGTCAACCACATCGGCGAACGAGATTCGGTGGGAGGCGCATAGAAGCGCCCCGCTGCCGTGCACTCAGTACTCCAGCCATAGTTCGCACTCAGTACTCCAGCCATAGTTCGTGATCTTGTGGCGCGGCGGTAGCGGACATAGGGCGGCCACCGGGAATCATCGTCGGCTGTGTGGACATTGGATGATCAAGCGGTGCCTCGGCCCGGCACGAGTCTCACCTCGACCGGGACTGTCCCGGGAGGGGTGTTTCTGGCCCGACACGCCGGGCCGGGGTCCGGCGGGATGGGCACT
>DASXOV010000197.1:0-2576 GCA_036494005.1 Pseudonocardiaceae bacterium
TGGATCCGATAGCTCACCGCCACCAGCACCGGCGCCCGCGGCGGGTGCCGCACCAGATGCACCAGCAGCTCTATCGAGGCGGGGTCCGCCCAGTGCAGATCATCCAGCAGCACCACGATTCCCGGGGGCTCGGCCAGCGCCTCGAGCAACGCGCGGACGGCGCGGTGCAACCGGTAGCGCTCGGCGTCCCGCACCTGCTCACCGCAACGCGGCCGCCACGCCTGCAGCGCCGGAAACACCTTGGCCAGCAACCCGAGCCGCTCGCCGCACAGCCGTTGCTGATCGGGCGGGTTCAGGGCGGCCAAGTGATCGTCCAATGCCTCGACCACCACCCCGAACGGCACGCACCGCTCGAACTCGGTCGCCCGGCCGGAGACCACAGTATGGCCATGGCCGGTGGCCACGTGGGCCACCTGGCCCAGCAGCCGACTCTTCCCAATTCCTGGCTCGCCGACGATCTCGACGAATCCCGCGCCACGGGGCGGCTTCGCGGCCCGCAATACGCCGAGCTGTCGGCCGATAATCTCCAATTCCAGTTGGCGACCAACCAGCCTGCCCCCAACGGACGGCATTGCCCGCTCCTCCATCCCAAAAATATAAGTCCGTGTCACCACGAATCCCCCGCTTGATTAAGGCACCTTTGGGCAACCATAGAGGAAGCTGGTGCTACTTCCTGCGGGGGTTCGCCCGGCGGGCCGCCACCCGGTGGACCCTGGTGGTCAAACTTCGCGACACGCCGCGTAGGTCGGTGACCTGCGGCTTTCCGGGTTGGATCATGTGGTGTGCGGTCGCGTTTCCCCTTGTCGGGCCGCAGACTGGGGTGTGTGGTGTCGGTGCAGCCTCGACCGTGGCCCGAGCCCGCAGCAGAGATCGTGTCCGCGATACGGGTGAAGTATGCCCGGCGACGCGCTCCGCTGGCGGTGCAGATCCGTGACCAGCTGGGCGAGGTGTTCCCTGATGTGGAGTTTGAGCCCGCGTTCGGGGTGCGGGGCCGCCCGGGCTGGTCACCTGGCCGGTTGGCGCTGGTCACGGTGCTGCAGATGGCCGAAGACCTGACCGACCGACAGGCCGCCGAGGCGGTGCGGGAGAGGCTGTCGTGGCAGTACGCGCTCGGGTTGGGGCTCGACGATCCAGGGTTCGATCACAGTGTCCTGTCGGAGTTCCGCACCCGGGTCGTCGAGCATGGTCTGGAGGAGCGGGTCCTGGACCTGCTGCTGGAGGCGTTGAAGACCCAGGGGCTGGTCGGCGCCGGCGGCAAGCAGCGCAGCGACTCCACCCATGTGATCTCCGCGGTGCGGGACCTGAACCGCCTCGAGCTGGCCGGGGAGTCGGTGCGCGCGTGTCTGGAGGTCCTCGCGGTGACCGCGCCGGACTGGCTGGGCGCCACCTTCGAGCTCGGTGAGTGGGGCGGGCGCTACCGGGCCCGAGTCGATTCCTGGCGGCTGCCCACCTCGCAGACCAAGCGCAACGACCTGGCGCTGGCCTACGCGCGTGACGGATACGCCCTGCTGAGGGCGTGCTACGCGCCGGACGCACCCGCCTGGCTTCGGGAGCTACCCGCTGTTGACCTACTGCGGGTTGTCCTGCTGCAGAACTACCTCCGGTCCGACACCCCGACCGGGTGGGAGGTGAGACGGCGGGAGGCCGATACAGACGGTCTCCCGCCGGGCAGAGAGCGCCTGACCTCACCATATGACACAGACGCCCGCTGGGCGGCCAAGGGCGACGACCTGTTCTGGAACGGCTACAAGGTCCACATCTCCGAGACCTGCGACACCCCCGACCCGACCGACTCGGGCCAGGACAACCCCGGCGCGGAGCGGCCGAACGTCATCACCAACGTGTCCACCACCGACGCGACCGTGCCGGACACCGCGATGACCACCCCCATCCACGCCGCGCTGGACCGGCGCGGGCTGCTCCCGGGCGAGCACTACCTCGACTCGGGTTACCCCACCGCAGCCTTGGTCGGGGACTGTCTGCAGCAGTACGGGATCACGCTGGTCAGCCCGCTGCTGGCCGACTACTCCCCGCAGGCCAAGGCCGCCGCCGGCTACGACCGGGCCAGCTTCGCCATCGACTTCGACACCCAGCAGGCGACCTGCCCACAAGGCCAGATCAGCTCCTGGTGGAACCCGACCGTCCAGCGCGGCACTGACGTGGTCACGATCAAGTTCGCCGCTTCCACCTGCGGGCACTGCCCCCTCCGCGAGCAATGCACCAGATCGGAATCGCCGAAGTTTGGGCGTCAGCTCACCGTGCCCCCACGCGAGGTTCACCACGCCCAACTGGCCGCCCGCACCGTCCAGAACACCAAGACCTGGCAGGCCCGCTACGCCACCCGCGCCGGCGTCGAAGGCACCATCCGCCAAGGCGTCGCCGTGTGCGGCATGCGCCACGCCCGCTACCGGGGACTACCCAAGACCCACCTCGAGCACGTGTATTCCGCCACCGCACTCAACCTGATCCGGCTCGACACCTGGTGGAACGGACACCCACTCGACCGAACCCGCACCAGCCACCTCACCCGCCTCGAACTCGCCCTCGCAGCCTGACCGAATTAACCACCAGGGTCA
>DASXOV010000198.1:0-51861 GCA_036494005.1 Pseudonocardiaceae bacterium
CACGTGTTCGCCGATCTCGGTGGCCGAACGGTGGACGCCGCGCTGGAGGCCGGGATCGACACCAAGCGGGTCTGGGCTGTCGTCTGCGCCACTTTCGACGTGCCCGAAACCCGGCGCTGACCTCGCATGTCCGCGAGGCCAGCGCAGCTCGCTAGCGCAAGATTAACTACACCTCGTCCGCAGTGGAGTAAGACGCGCCCCACTGCGCGATAGCGGGGGAGAGTTTGGCAAAGCGCTCGGCCAACCGGGTGGATGTCGTGACGATCACTGACTCGTTGCGCACGATGCCACGCATCACGTCGTGCGCGACCTCCTCGGGAAGGCACAGCCTGCCCTGCTCGCGGGCGGCCCGCTCTCGGGTACGCGCGCCCTGGGTCGTCTGCGGGAGGCCGGGGTTGATGTTGTCGAGTAGGGGGGTCTCGACGTATCCGGGGCAGATGACGCTGACCTTCACACCACGTTTGGCCGCCTCGTGGCGCAACGCCAGACTCAGCCCGACGATGGCGTACTTCGTGGTGACGTAGGCGATCTTGTGCGGCACGGGATACAGACCGGCCATCGATGCGGTGTTGACGATATGCCCGAAGCCTTGTTCGAGCATGATCGGATAGGCGGCGTGCACCCCGTGCACGACTCCGCGCAGGTTGACATCGATGGCCCGGTTCCAGTGCTCGAGGGTGTGCTCATCGGCAGCGCCGCCGACGCCGATGCCCGCATTGTTGAACACCAGGTCGAGCCGTCCGTGCTGTTTCTTCACCGACTGGATCATGTGGGCCACAGCGGCTGCGTCCTCTACGTCCAAGGCCGCCCCGTCGGCCTGGCCCGGGTAACGAGACGCCAGGTCCTCGGCGCAGCGCGTGGCTCCCTGCTCATCGATGTCGGCCACGGTCACGATATCCCCGCGCGCCATGAGGGCGGCGGCCAAGGCGTAACCGATACCAGAGGCGCCGCCGGTCACCACCGCCACTCGCGGCATCGTTCCCGATTTCTGCTGTCCGGCCCGGACTCCGCTGTGCTCCGCTCGCAACGCACTGTCGCCCTGCTGCGTGGTGACACCCTTACGCATCGGTCGGTTCCTCCCATTGAATCGCGCTGGCGGCTATCCAGTCGCCGTCGCGGACGGTGTGCACAATCAGTGGCTCGGGTTTGCGGGCTTCGGAGACCGTCGGTGGCGGTCCGGCGTCCAGCTGAACGACACCGCTGCCCAGGTCGAGTCCCGCGGTTACCAGGCTTGCCGTTCCCCTGGATCCACGCCCGAGTGCCTGGCCGGCCGCCTCCTTGGCACACCGCAGGCGCAGTGCCCATTCCAGCTGTCCCGGCCCGTCGAGCGGAGCGAGCAACGCCCGCTCGTGCGGGTCGAGAGGCCAGCGCCCGACGCCGTCGTCGGTGCCGTCAATGCGCACGAGATGTACCCCGACGCCCTGGCAGCGTCGGTCCGCACCGGCGATCGCCACGGCGACGCCGTCACAGTGCGCCAGCGACACCAGCGGCGCCGGATCGACATACTCGGCCCAGGAACCGGCGGCCACCAGGCTGCCGCGCTCATCGGCGACGATGTCGATGTCGGCCGGATACAGATCCAGCGCGACGCGGTTACGCAAGGCCGCGCACACCGCCTCCTTGGCAGCTGCCCGCCCGAGCAGCCATTCGCTGCGGTGCTGCTCGGTGCCCGCCAGGTTGGCCCAGGTGGCTCGCTCCCGCCGGCTGAGAATCGACATCGCAAGGATCCGTTGCGGAAGCCGACCGGACTGGACCAGGGCATGCGGTGACAGGTCATCGATGCGCCAGCAGAAGAAAGACCCGGGTGCCGGCAGGGCGTCGATCATCGCCTTCCACGGCGCGCCGGGTCCGGCCTCGCTCAGCGAGCTTCCCGTTGCCCGAAACAGCGATGTGGTCAGATCCAGGCAGTGGTCGGTCCAGCCGGCCAGTTGGGCAACCAGGTGGCCGTCCGGCCCGACGAGGTCGATCTCCGCGCGAACCTGCCGCTCGTTCACGAAGGCGATCCTGGCCAGCCCGCGCACCGGTGTGCCGGGAGCGGGGCTCGGCTGGAACAGCCGGAGCTCGCGCAGCGCGAAGGGAAAGGTGCCGACGCCCTGGCGGAGGTGCTCGATCGCCCAGAAGCCGACGAGCTGCCCGGCAGCATCCAGCAGCGCCATGTCCGTGACCAGGGTGGGGCTGGATGTCGAGGCGAACAAGTCGTGGGTGGGCAGGGTATGCAAGGTTGCTTCGGTCCCGTCCTCGCCCCAGCGGGCCAGCGAGACAACGCCCTGGAAGCGCGGGCCGTGGAACATCCGGCCCGAGGCGTAGAGCGCCGTGGCGCTTTGCGCATAGGGTTGTTCGGCGCGCAGGGCGAGCGAAGTCACCGCTGGCGGCGTGGGGTAGCAGTCGGCGAAGCGGACCACCCCCTCGACCACCAAGGTTCCGGCCTGATCACCGAAGGCCGCATCCTCATCCAGGCGCTGGAGCTCGACCTTCACCTCATTGCCGTCCCCGGCCGGGTCCCGCCGGGCGACGAGGCGCAGCGTTGCATGGCCGTCGTCCAGCCCGATCCACTGGTAGCCGCGGACGTCCCGGATGCCGACGATCAGCTGCCCCGGGCGCAGTGCCGCGGCCGCTTCGGCGAGCATCTCCATGCTGACCGTGAAGGGGACGACCGGCAGTGCGAGCAGTGAGCTGTCGGTCACCGAGATCTGCCGCCCGAAGGTGTGGTCGTGCAGAAACAGGTCCTCGTCGATGTCGAGCCGGCGGATCGCCACCAACTCCTCGCCTTCGACCAGTGACAGCACCGAGCCGAGCAGCGGGAACCGCGGTCCGCTCGCCGGTGCGGGGAGCTGGCCGGCTGCCTGCGCCGGGGTGTGCAGGACGGATCGCTGGACGTCCAGGAACCGGTCCATAGTGGCTAGATACGCCTGCATCACCTGGTCGCGGGGAGTATCGCTCGGCTGCGGCAGGGCGTCGGTGCGGGCCGGCGCAGCAGGGGACGCTGCAGCAGGGGGCGGCGCAGCAGGGGCCGGCGCAGCAGGGGCCGGCGCGGTACGAGATGCCGTCGGCCCGGCGGCCACGGTGCCGGTCCTGTTCCCGGCGGGCCGCACCGGTTGCGCCAGCTCGAGAAAGGGCAGGTGCACGGCGAGCAGCGGACCGCGGTCGTCCGTTGCCGAGTGAGCCGGCACCTTGTGGTCCATCGACAGCCGCTGTGGCGAGCGGTGGGTGTAGAGCGCCGCAAGGTTCATCGGCACGTGATGCGCGGCCAGGAGTCCCACCAGATGCGCGAGCTGGGTCGGACCGGATTGGTCGATCACGTCGGCGGGCACCGCGAGGTGGGGCATCCCGCGGAGGGTGTCGTCCACCGACGCCGAGAGGTTACCGCGCGGCCCGACCTCGACGAAGATCCGCGCGCCGTCGCGGTACATCGCCTCGATCGTCTCCCGGAACCGGACCGGATGAGATATCTGATCGGTCAGGTACGCGGCAACGGCCTCTGGTTCATCCGGGCACGGGGCAGCCGTGATACATGAGTACAGGGTGATTCCAGACGACCTCAGCTCCACCTTGCCCCTGCGCTCATCCATCATCTCGCGCATGCGCCCGGAGAATGCCGCGAACGCCGAGGTGTGATACGGGTGATCGAAGGGCAGCACCGCGCACGAGATCCCGGCCTGCCGGAGCTCATCGGCGGCCGCGTTGGCCGCCTCGGCGCTGCCACCGAGCACGATCTGGTGCGGGCAGTTGTCGAGGGCCACGGTCAGGGCACCCACGCTGCGCTCGACGAGGGCCAGCACCCGCTGCCGCTGCGCGGTGGTGATCGCGAGCAGCGCGCCGTTCGGGATGAGGCCCTCGCCGCGCAGCTGCTCGTAGCGCTCGTTCACGATGAAGAAATAGTCGGCCAGCTGGGCCTCGTCGGTCGAAGCCGCGCGGGCCGCGCCCAACGCCGAGTTTGCGCCCATGCTGTGGCCGACCACCGCGTCGGGTTGGATATCGAGCGTGCCGAGCAGGTTGTGCAGTGCCTGGTTCCCGGCGAGAACGGCCGCGAATCCGCACCTCATCGACCACAGCAGGTCGGGGTCGGCGGTTGGTCCGCTAGGGGGTGGGAAGATCGCCTGGCTGGGGAGAAACCCGTGCTGTTGCTCGGCGGACATCTGGTCCATCCGGTCGAACGAGGAACGCACCGCGGGAAAGTGGATGCACAGGCCGGCGAGCATGTTCACGTACTGGGCGCCCATGCCGGGAAAGACAAAGGCGAGCGCGCCTGGAGCATGCAGCGGATCGTCGGTGTAGTAGATGCCGCTGGGCTCCTCGATCTGGTGGCAGCCCGGTTCGGCAAGCCGGTCCAGGGCGCGTCCCAGCTTGGCCTCCAGGTCGGAGATCGACGTGGCGACCATCGCGAGCCGGGCCGCGGGCGTGGCGGCCGCGGATACCGGGCAGTTCATCGTGTACGCGACGTCGACGAGGGCCAGGTCCGGGCTGTCGGCGAGCAGCCGGCGTAGCTGCTCACCCCTGGCGAGCAACTCCCCCCGCCCGGCTGCCGACAGCACCACAACCTCGGCGTCGAGGTTGCGGTGCAGATGCGGTTGGGGCCGGTCACTGACCTGCCCCTGACCGGCATGCTCCTCCAGGATGGCGTGCGCGTTGATCCCCCCGAAGCCGAACGCGCTCACCGCCGCGCGGCGGGGCTCCGGACCGGCGTGGATCCAGGGCCGGGTCTCGGTGTTGAGGTAGAAGGGGGTGGACTCGACCTTCGGGTTGCCCGCATCGGCATGCAGAGTTGGTGGGAGCACCTTGTGATACAGCGCCAGCGCGGCCTTGATCAGCCCGGCCGCGCCGGCGGCGGGGATCGGATGGCCGATCATCGACTTGATCGAGCCAAGGGCGCACCATGGCACAACGGGGCCGTCCCCGTTCTCCGCGCCGAAGACGCTGTCGAGGACCTCAAGTTCGACCGCGTCGCCGACCGGCGTCCCGGTACCGTGTCCCTCGATCAGGGACACCGTGCGGGTGGCGATTCCAGCCAGTTCATAAGCCCGGCGGATTGCCAGTTCCTGGCCTTCGGCGCGCGGAGCCAGCATCCCGAACGCCCGCCCGTCGCTGGCCACCCCGACGGCCTTGAGCAGGGCGTAGATCCGGTCGTTATCGCGCTCGGCGTCCGCACGGCGTTTGAGCACCAGTATCCCCGCGCCCTCACCGAGCAGTGTGCCGTCCGCGTCCGGGCTGAAGGAACCCACCGTGCCCCGCCGGGACAGCGCGCCGAGCTGGCAGAAGATCATGGCGATCATGAACGTGGTCGCCGTCTGTACCCCGCCGGCCAGCGCCATGTCGATCTTTCCGCTCACCAGGTCGGCCATGGCGAGCTCGACGGCGAGCAGCGAGGACGCACAGGCGGCATCCACTGTGTAAGCCGGGCCCATCAGGTCGAGACGGTTGGCGATCCGTCCGCACATCACGCTCGGGACGAGGCCGGGTGCGGTCTCGGAGTTGAAAGGTGGCAGATCCTCCCGCAGCTCGCTCTTGATCCGCTCAAGCTCGTCGGCGGTGTATTCCGGGTGCAGGGTGGCGAGCAGGCGGATGGTCTGATCGATCACCAGCCCGTGCTGGAAGGCTGCGGCGGTGCTGCGATTGCCCACTGTGCTGCGGCCCAGGATCACCGCGGTGCGGGCGCGGTCGAAGGGCCGGTCGAGGTACCCCGCGTCGACGAGGGCTTCGTGGGCGACCCGCAAGGCGATGAAGTGCTCCGGGTCGCTTCCTTCGATCGACCGCGGCGGGATGCCGTAAGCGAGCGGGTTGAAATGCGAGAGCTCGCTGATGAAGCCGCCCCGTTTGGTGTAGATACGGTCGCTGGCGACCGAGGTCGGATCATAGACGAGATCGGCGCCCCACAGCGGCGGCGCGTCGGTCACCGCGTCCACCTTGGCGAGGATGTTCTCCCAGAAGGACGCGACGTCGGGTGCCTTGGGGAAGACACCCGCCATGCCGACGATGGCGATGTCACCTCGATTACCGTCACCTCGGTCACTCATCGGGCTTCCCCACCCGAAGCCGCGCCTGCGAGCCGGTTCATCGATCGGCTGGCGGCCACCTCGATTCCTTCGATGAGTACGAGCAGGCGCCGACGAGCGTCCATGAACGCGAGGTCCGCATCGATAAGGTGCCCCCCGGGCCGCGCTCGAACGTGGAGATCACACTGCACTGCTTCGTCGGGCAGCGCCGCGAAGCGACGGTAGCGCCGGATTCGGGTCGGCAGCGGTGTCGTGTCCAACCGGAGACGGGTCCATAG
Organism: Pseudonocardiaceae bacterium; assembly: GCA_036494005.1. Lineage (GTDB taxonomy): Bacteria > Actinomycetota > Actinomycetes > Mycobacteriales > Pseudonocardiaceae. Next base: position 6,269 of record DASXOV010000198.1, read on the forward strand.
CAGGATGAGCTGCAGGCCGCTGTCCAACAGCGCCGGGTCGACGATCCAGGACCCCGGTCCGGCTCCGGCCAGGCACTGCTGGGGTGAGGAGGGCAGCAGCGTGGCGACCATGCCGTCGTCGTTGATCCCCTCGATCCGGGCGATCCGGCGTAGCAGCGGACCGTGGAACAGCCACTCCTGGTATGCCTGCTCGACAGTCATCGGGAACGGATCGAGCCGGGCGGACGAGCGGGCCGGCGCCGGGGGTGCGGTGGGCAGCGATTGGCGCAGCAGGACCCCGGCCTTGTAGGCGACCCGCCCGGTGCGGTCATCTGTGAGGGTCGCATCGAGGTCTACCCGGTGGTCGTCGGCCGATGGGATGATCGTGGTTCGCATGGTGATCGGCCGGGCTCCGTCGTCCAGGACCACCCCGCGCAAGACCTGCACCCCGTGCAACTCGGCGACCTCGTAGCCAGGTCTGAACCCGGCCGCAACCTCCGCCAGCAGTTCCATCGCAGCCGTCATCGGCAGCACAGGGCGCCCGTCCAGACAGTGATCACGCAGGTAGAGGTCACGGTCGGGGTCGAGCATCCGGGTCACCACGGTTCCGTCCGGTGGCCAGGTGACCGTCACGTCCCTCATCAGTGGGGTGTCCACCTGCCAGGGCCCGTAGCCGAGCAGGACCTCCACATCTCCCTTGCGGCCCCGATCCAGCTCGTCGATCAGCGCGGCGATCCCCCGTTCGGGTGCGATGAGCTGCACGCCGCGGTGGTTCATCAGCCGCTGCACGTCGTGGGAGACCATCCCGGCGGTATTCCAGGGACCCCAGTTCAGCGACACCACGCGGCCCGGCCAGCGCAGGTCCAGCCATGCCGCGAGCTTGTTGAGCACCTCGTTGGCCGCTGCGTAGTCCCCCTGCCCAGGGTTGCCGAAGCGCGCGCTGATCGAGGAGAACAGCACGAGGAATCGCAGGCTTTCGGGCCGCAGCGCACGCGCCAGCGCGAAAGCGCCAACCGTCTTGGTCTGGATGACCCGGTCGAACGATTCGGTGGTCTTGCTCTCGATCAGCTTGTCTTCGATGACCCCGGATCCGTAGATGACGCCGTCGATCCGGCCGTGCACCGCGTAGATGTCACCGATGAGCCGGGCGACGCCGTCAGCATCCCGCACATCGAGCTGGTGATAGTGCACCCGGGCGCCCGCCGCGGCGATCGCCCGCAGGTTGGCCTGTACATGCCGCTGCGCGAGCAGGCGCCGATACTCCGGTTCAACCTGGGCCGGGGTGGCCGGCGAACCGGGGCTGCCCAACCGGGCGGCCAGCGCCGTCTTCAACGCTCTCGGTTCGGTGATCCCCGCCGTGTCGGCGGCCTCGTCGTCAGCGGGCACGTAGGAGCGGCCGACGATGATGATCGTCGGCTGGAAGCGCCGGGCCATCTCCCGTGCCACGCCGGCTGTGATGCCCCGGCCGCCACCGAGGATGAGCACGACGGACTCCGATGTGATCATCGGCTCTTCGATGTCTGCGCCGGCGGCCGGTAGTGGCGCGGGTACCAGCCGCACCGCCAGCCGGCGATCCTGCGACCATCCGACCTCTCTCTGGTGATCGCAGGATCTGAGCTCGGCGGCGAGCAGCGCGCCGGCGTTCGGCATCGTCGGATCCAGATCGACGACCTTGCACCTGACCTCCGGCCATTCGGTCGCCAGCGTCTTGACGAGCCCGGCCACCGCCCCCTGACCCGGCTGGAAGGCCGGGCCACTGTGGTGGTAGGTGAAGGCACCGTCCATCCGGATTGCGGCAACCAGCCGGGTCGCCACCCCGGTTCGCCGTAGATCGGCACTCGTGGCCTGGGCGAGGTGCAGCAGCGACCGTGCCTCCAGATCGACCCGTGCCTGCTGGTCACCGACCTCCATCGCCTCGAAGGATGGCCCCGCGCGCAGCGGAAGCAGGTGCACGAGACTCGAGATGGTGCCGTGGCGCTGACGGATCGCCTCGACGAGGCAGCGGGTGGCCTGCGCATCGCTCAGCGACGCCGAGTACCTACCCGGCCCGATCTCCAGCGGACCCTGGCGGTCCTGGATCAGGGCGACCTCGACTCCTTGACTGCGTAGCGATGCGGCCAGCGAGGTGGCCATACCCTGCTCGTCGTCGGTGATCGCGACCACCCCCGGTGGCAGCTGGGTCGTGGTGCTGATCGGCAGGTCCACGACGATGGGCGTGAAACGGGGCAGCTCGGAGTCGGCGCCATGCGGCGAGCTCACGTCATCAGCGGTCTCGGCCGTCACTTGCGTCGTCACGGGTCTGGCGGGGGGTGCGGGCGGGTGGCCGTTGGTGTGGGCCGGGTCGGTGGTCAGGAATGCCTCGACGAGGGCCCGCAGGGTCCTGGCTCTGGCCAGGATCTCCATGCGTTCCTCGGTGACCGTGGCGGGTTCGGAGCCCAGGTGCAGTGATTGTGCGGCGGCGGCCAGGATCTCGACTCGTTTGATCGAGTCGATGCCCAGGTCGGCTTCCATGTCGACGTCGAGGCCGAGCATCTCGGGTGGGTAGCCGGTGCGTTCGGCCACCAGTCGTACCAGCTCGGCGGTGATCTGATCGGCACGTGGTGGCTGGGAGACGTCCTGCTGGGGCGGGGCTGCCTGCCGGGGCGCCGGCACCGGGGTCGGGGTGGGCGCCGTCACCCCGGGCAGGAGCTCAGCAGGGAGCCTCATGGCTGGGCCGGCTTGGGTAGCTGGGCCGGCTTGGGTAGCTGGGCCAGCACTGTGCGGTGAGCCCTGCAGGTAGGCGGCCATGACCTCCTGCTGGACATCCAGGAACTTGCTCATGAGCTGCTGGAAGTGCAACGAGATCCCATCGTGATCCGCCCGCATCTGGTCGGTTGGTCCGGCGACCGGCGTTGGTCCGGCGACCGGCGTTGGTCCAGGGACCGGCGTTGGTCCAGGGATCGCTACCGAACGGGGGGCAACCACCGGGACGGGTGGCTGGGTCGGGACGGGTGGCTGGGCTGGGATGGGTGGCTGGACGGGGGCGGATGCCGGTGGACGGGCCTGCGTGGAGCGCTCCCGGACGGGAGCCGTCGGATGCAGAGGGTGCGCAGACCCTCCGCTGACCATCCAGGTGGTTGGTGACAGCGGTGCCGCAGCGAGATCATCGGCCAGGGCATCCAACCGTAGGTGCCGCGTCACCCTGCCCTCGTAGAGCCGATCGAGGTCGACGGCGACGCCGTGGACGCTGAGCTGAGCCAGGGCGTGTTGGAGTGCGGTGAACCCACAGCCGCCGTTCTGGGTCGATACGGCGAGGTGTGGCCGGGTGCCGAGGACCTGGCCGACGATGCCGGTCAGCACGGCACCGGGGCCCACCTCAACGAACAGGCGGGTCCCTGCGGCGTACATCTGCTCGATCTGCTCGGCGAAGCGGACCGGCTGCACCAGGTGTTCGGCGAGCAGGTCGGTGATCTGCGCAGGCTCGGCCGGGTAAGGCGCGGCCGAGGTGTTGGCGTAGACCTCCAACCGGGGGGGTGTGACGTGCACATCGGCCAGCACCCGCGCGAGCCGATCGCGGGCGGGCGCGACCAGCGGGGAATGGAACCCGCAGTCCACACCGAGAATCTTCGCCGGGATGCCGGCGGAATCCAGCAATCCGACCGCCCGTGTGATGCCTGACCGGGTCCCGGAGATAACGGTCTGCCTCGGCGCGTTGAGGTTGGCCACCCAGACCTCCGGTGTGTCACCGATCACCTCTCGCAACCGGTCCGGGGACTCCGACGCCGCGGCCATCGTGCCGAGGTCGCTCTCGGCGGCCTCGATGATGCATCGGCCCCGCGCCTCCGACAGGTGGTACAGGACGTCCTCGTCGATCGCACCCGCAGCGCAGAGCGCGACATACTCGCCATAGCTGTGCCCCGCAGTTAGATCGGGGCGCACCCCCAACCTGGCCAGCAGCCGGGACAGTCCCATCCCGGCCGCGCCCAGGGCGGGCTGGGCCAGGTCGGTCCGGCGCAGCCCGCCGGCTCGTGATCGCTCGTCCTCCGGGCTGAAACCCGGCGGTGGGAAGACGAAGGAGGACAACGGTTTGTCCAGTTGGTCGGCCAGAACGGCGTCGGCCAGCTCGAACGACTGCCGCACCTCGGGGAAGCTGATGGCGAGGTCGCGGAGCATGTCGGGATGCTGCGAGCCCTGGCCCGGGTAGAGGAAGGCGACGGCGCCCTCGTCGGCCAGCCCGCTGGTGGTCAGGTAGACGCCCCCGCGGTCCCAGACCTCGGCGTCCGGTGCGGCCAGCGCGTCGCGCCCGATGGCCAGCTTGGACCGCAGGTCGCTGATCGACGTGGCCACGATCGCGAGCCGAACCGCAAGTCCGGGCCGGTGCTGCGCCCAGACCGCGCGAGCCACCTCGCGCAGCGGGGGAGCCGCCGGCACCGCGGCCAGTGCCCGATCGAGCTGCGCTACCTGATCGTGCAGGTCCGCACGCGAGCCGGCCGACCAGACGAACAGCTCACTGGGCCAGGTCTGCAGGGGCGCGTCGGTCGGCCCGGGCAGATAGTCGTCGGTGTACTCCTCGAGGGCGATATGAAAGTTCGTGCCGCCGAAACCGAAAGCGCTGACGCCGGCCCGCCGTGGCGGCGCGTGCGGGACCTTGAGCCACGGACGTCGTTCGCTGTTGACGTAGAACGGGCTGTCACCCTGGCCAAACGCGGCGTTCGGCTGCTCGACGCCCAGGGTCGGTGGCAGCACCTTGTGGTGCAGGCCGAGCGCCACTTTGATCAGCCCGGCTACGCCGGCGGTAGCTTTGGTGTGGCCGATCATCGACTTCACCGACCCGATCGCGCACTGCGCAGCGGGTGCACCGGCCGCGTCGAAGACCAGGTTGAGCGTCGCGATCTCGGCCCGGTCGCCGGCCGCCGTCCCAGTGCCGTGGGCTTCGATCAGGCTGACGGTGGCCGGCGAGAACCCCGCGGTGGCGTAGGCGCGGTCCAACGCGAGCGCCTGTCCCTCGGGCCGCGGCGCGGTCAGGCTTCTGTCCCGGCCGTCGCTGGAGCCCCCGACCCCCTTGATGACGGCGTAGACCCGGTCGCCATCCCGCTCGGCGTCGGCGAGCCGCTTCAGCACCAGGACCCCGAGACCCTCGCTGATCACGATGCCGTCGGCGCCGGCATCCAGCGGGCGGCAGCGTCCACGGGGGGACAAGGCATGCGTCTTGCTGAAGCTCAGATAGCTGGCGGGGTGCTGTGCAGTGTCCGCCCCACCGACGATCATCGTGTCGGCAGTGCCGTCCGTCAGCTCGCGCACCGCCAGGTAGACCGCGGCCAGCGAGGCGGCGCACGCGGCGTCGACCGTGTAGTTGACCCCTCCGAGGTCGAAGCGGTTCGCGACCCGCCCCGCGGTGACATTGACCAGGACGCCCGGGAACGAGTCCTCGGTCCAGACCGGGAGCTTGTCGAGGATTTCGGGGTCGACCTCCCCGAGCAGCGCGGGCAGGCTGGCGCGCAGGCCGTACCCGCTGCCGTGGTCGCCGATGCCACCGATACCGAAGATCACTCCGGTCTGACGGCGAGCGAACGGGCGGTCCCGGTAGCCCGCGTCATCCAGGGCCGCCCGCACCACCTCAAGGGCGAGCAGGTGGAGTGGCTCGATCGAGGGCAGAGTGTTCGGCGGCATGCCGTAGCGCACCGGGTCGAACGGGATCTGGTCGAGGAACCCGCCCCATTTCGAGTAGATCTTGTCCGGTGCGCTCGGATCGGGGTCGAAGTAGCGCCGCCAGTCCCAACGCTCCAGCGGGATCTCACCGATCGCGTCGATCTTGTTCAGGATGTTCTGCCAGTAGGTGTCCAGGTCGGGTGCCTTGGGCAGCAGACAGCTCATCCCGATGATCGCGATGTCGCAGGGCTGTCCCGGGTGGGTGCCTGCCGGTCCGGTCGTGGTCGGCCGCGACGGCTGGTTCAACAGTGCGGCGCCGGTCACCGAGACGTCATGGTGCAGTTCGGCGATGGTCAGGGTGGTGCTGCGCAGAGTGGCCGCCTGGCCGAGCATGTACATGCCCTGGGTGGCTTGGTCGGCGGGTGTCAGGGTGACGAATTTCGGCGCGTCAGAATTCACCGTGTGGTCCGGGCTGCGGTCGATGCCCTTCGAGGCGACGCGGGCCCGTCCGAGGTTGAGCAGCTCCAGCCGGTTGCGGATCTCCTCCCCGGAATGACCCTGCGCGATCAGCCGTCCCTGCTCCTGCCGGAAGCCGCTCGCGAAGGGGGTGTCCGCGCAGCGGGTGGCGTGTCCCGGTCCGGTCTCGAGCAGCACAGTGCCGGTGCAGCCGGTCGCCTCAGCCTGGAAGGTCGGCGTGATCGCGCCGGTGGCCACCGCCTCGTCGGTGAACAGGTAGGCCGTCCCCAGCAGCACACCCACCTTCACGCCACGGTCGGTCAGCGACGCCGCCATCGCGGCGACCATCGCGGCGGAGCGGGCGTCGTGCACCCCTCCGGCGAACAGCACGTGACACTGGGGCAGGTCGGCCTGCGGAACCGAATCCAGGAGCACGTCGATCATCGTGTTCCAGAGCACGAAGCTGGTCCGCGGGCCGACATGCCCCCCGCATTCCCGCCCCTCGAAGACGAACCGGCGAGCCCCGGCCGCGGTGAACAGCTGCAGCAGGCCCGGCGAGGGGACGTGTAGATAGGCCGGAATGCCGCCGCGCTCCAGACGGAGCGCCTGATCCGGCCGGCCGCCCGCGATCAGCGCGAAGGACGGCCGGTAACGCTCGAGGACCGCCATCTGCTCGGCCCGCAGCTCGTGCGGGACGAACCCGAGGATGCCTGCCCCCCAGGGTTGCCCGCCGAGCGCCTGCTGGGTCTCCCGTAGCAGCGTCTCCACCTCAGGTCCGCGCATGAGGGCGAGCGCCAGGAACGGAAGGGCTCCGGCCTTGGCGACCTCGCGCGCGAAGTCGGGTACGTCACTCACCCGGGTCATCGGGCCTTGGGCGATGGGGTAGCGCGTGCCGTGCGAGCTCGCCAGCGGGCTGTGCTCGGCGAGTGTCTGCGCGGTTGCGGCCAGCCTGAGGTGCTCGCCGACGGCGTGGCGCAGGCCGTCCAGCACACCGCCGACGGTGTGAAATCGCCCGGCGAGCCGGGCGGCGAACGCGGCGTCCTGGCCGAGCAGCCAGGCGTTGTCCGGCCCGTCCCAGCCGACCAGGCCGGCCAGCTGCGCATGCCAGCTTGCCGCCCGGCCCGGCCCCGGAGCCGCCGCCGAGAGCTCGCGTTCCAACCGGCGCAACGTCTCGGCCGCTGGGTGGCCCGGTCGCTCGTACAGCCGCCACCGCTCGCCCGGTTCGGGACCCACGCAGACCGCTTCGGTGCCTTCCATCTTGGCGATCTCCGCCTTGACCGATTCGGGCAGCCGCGACTCCCGGGTCAGGGCGAGCTGCGAGTCGAGCACCACACCGGCCGCCCCGCCCACGGCGCAGGCCGCCGCCGAGTGCTCGCCGATCCCACCCTGGGCCCACACCGGCAGGTCGATCTCAGCCCGGAGCTGTTGCAGGAGGACGAACGTGGACGTGTCGCTCACTCGCCCGGCGGCCTCGTTGCCCTTCGCGATCACGCCGTCGAAGCCGAGGGCAGCGGCCAGCCGAGCCTCGTCGAGCGTCGTCGACTCCAGCCACAGCTCGACGCCCCTGGCGCGCAGCCGCTGCGCCTGTGCACGCAGGATGCTGTGCTCGACAGGCGTGAGGATCGCGTGGGTGACGGCTGGTGGCAGGGCCCGGATCACCGCATCAGCGATGTCGTCGCCGGGGTCGAGCCGGATCCCACAACGGTTGCGGGCGAACTGCGCGAGCCTGGTGATCGCCTGCGCAGCGTGCTGTTCATCACGCACGAACGTCACGTCCAGGATGCCGATGCCGCCGGCTCGGCTGGCCGCGATGGCGATGGCGGGATCGGCGAGCCCGGGCGGTGTCACGGCGATGTAGTCGAATGTCAACATGGCATCCCTATGTCTCGAGACGTCGGCAGTGGACGGCTGCACAAGGTCATTGCTGGTGCTGGGCCGATGTGTGATCTCGCGCGGGCTCAGGTGCTCCGCTGGGAGGATCCGGTGCGTCCTCGACGCTCTCGGCGCCGGGATGGCTGGGCTGTTCGAGGTGAGGCTGTGACGATCCCCGGGTCGGGACCGGATGCCTGGTGGCGAAGTCCGGGGTGCTCGGTGCCAAGACCTGGCCGGGTATCTCGCTGATCTTGAAGCGCTGGTGCACCCGGCGTAGCGGGCGAGGCAGCCACCAGTTCGCCGGGCCGGCCAGTTTCATGACTGCCGGGACCAGGCACAATCGCACCAGCGTGACGTCCACCACCACGGCGAGGGCCAACCCGACCCCGAAGAGCTTGACGAGGGTGACGCCCGAGGTGGCGAAGACGACGAGGACTGTCGCGAGTAGGACCGCCGCCGCTGTCACGATCCCGCCGGTGCGGGCAAAGCCCATCTCGACAGCGGCTGTGTTGTCGCCGGTGCGATCGTATTCTTCCCTGATCCGTGAAAGTATGAACACCCCGTAGTCCATCGAAACACCGAAGGCCAGGCAGAACATCAGGATCGGAATGTTGGTGTTGAGTGTGCCGGTCGCCGTGATGTCAAGTAGCCCCGACAGATGGCCGTCCTGAAATACCCATACCGTCGCACCGAACATCGCGGTCAAACTCAGCAGGCTCAGCAGAATCGCGATCGTCGGCACGAGCAACGACCCGAACATCAGGAACAGTAGGATGAATGTGACCACGGCGACGATGCCGATCGCCACCGGGAGTAGCCGGAACAGCGACTGCTGTGAGTCGAAGAACTCGGCCGATGGACCCCCGACGAATACGCGGTCGGACGGTGGGTCAATCGCGCGCAGGTCGGCGAGCAGGGTCCGCGCCGCCGGAGAGATCGGCTCGACGGCCGGCACGACGGACAGCCAGGTACCGCCCGTGCCCACCTGGCTCGCTGACGTGGGGTTGGCAGCGACCCGCTTTCCGGCGATGTAGGAGCCGGTCGATGCGTCCACCCGCGCCACGCCCCGCACCTGGGAGAGCTTTTCCGCGTAGCCGGCGATCCTCGTTGCGTCGGCCGCGGCATCCCCCTTGTTCGGCCCCTCCTTCGGCCCCCTGTTCGGCAGGACCACGGTCACCGCGGCGGACTCCCCGGCTGCGAAGTTCCCGCTGATCTGCTCGCTGACCAGGCGGGCCTGGTTGCTGGCCGGCAACACCCTGGCGTCGACGCCGCCGAACTCCACATGCAGTAACGGCGTACCGAGGAGGAGGAGGACGGCCAGCGCCCCGGTCGCGACCGGAATCGGTCTGCGTATCACGGCGACGGCGATGCGGTGCCAACGACCCCCGCTCGTCGAACCCTCGCGTCGGCGCAGGATGCGGAAGGCGTCTACCTTGCGCCCGAGGGTGGCGAGCAGCGCAGGGAGCACGACCAGCGCGCCCACCATCGCGACCCCGACGACCGCGATGCCCGCATAGGCGAAGGAACGCATGAACACCTGCGGGAAGATCAGCAGCGCGGAAAGCGAGATCGCCACTGTCGCGCCGCTGAACGCCACGGTCCGGCCCGCGGTCCGCATGGTGCGAACCACCGCCTGGTCCACCGCGAGGCCGGCTGCGAGCTCTTCGCGGAAACGGCTCACGATAAACAGGCTGTAGTCAATGGCCAGGCCCAGCCCCAGCCCTGTCGCCAGGTTCAACGCGTAGACCGATACGTCGGTGACTCCGGTCAGTAGCTGGAGAACCGCAAGGGTGCCCACCACCGCAATCGCACCGACGGCGAGCGGGAGCAGGGCGGCAACCACCGACCCGAAGACGAACAGCAGCAGGACCAGCAGGATCGGGAACGCGATCGCCTCTGCCCTGGCATGGTCCGCATCAATAGTGTCGCGCAGCTGCCCGGTGATCGCCGCGGAGCCGCCGACAGCGATGTCGAGCTGGCCCCCGCTTCGCGTGTAGCTCGCGACGAGCTGTTTGACCCGGTTTGAGACCTCGTCCTCGTTGCCGAGGATCCGGCCCATGACCAGCGCGTGGGTCCGGTCGGCTGAGGCCAGCGGGGCCGCCCGCTCGCTCCAGTAGGACCCGACGTCGGCCACTCCCGGCTCGCGGGCGACCTGCCTGGTCAGCGCCAGACCAGCCTGCGTCACGGCCGGGTCGTCGACTCCGGCCCGGGTGGTGACCAGCAGCAGGAGATTTGCGCTCCCATGGCCGAAATCGTGCTTGAGCATTTCGGCCGCGGCGCTGGACTCCGCTTTCGGATCTTCGAAGCCACCGCTGGTGAGCTTGGCCGCGACGCCACTCCCGAATAGGCCACCTAGCACAAGGGCGATGATTGCCGCGGAGATAACCAGCAGATGACGACGTATTATGAACTGTGAGAGCCGCGAAGTCGGCAAACTTTCTCCCCCTGCGCTTTTCTGGCTTTTTTCCTGCTGGTGGGCTCTTGGTGCGGCCCGTGTGCCAAGTAACCACGTGAAGAAGATCATCGACAAGCAGTCGGTGCGAAGACTGCACGTATTGATGAAGCGCATAAGAATGACACTCGATCCGGCGTCATTCCAGCTCGCCGGCCACCAAATTACTCTATGTAGTAGACCCGGATCCCACGGTGTGTCCGCCGCTCATGCACGGTGTGTCCGCGGCTCATGCACGGTGTGTCCGTCCCTCGTGTCCGGCTCGGGTGCGCAGGGGTGCGACAGATTACTGCATCGGCGTGTCACTCCTGGCGTCGAACACGTGTTCGTCTAGGCTGTTGTCCACAGCCGGATCCGCTGTCCACAGATCCGGCGTGCGACACCGCGAACTGTCGGGCCGATCGCCTAGCGTCGGTGCCGACACACACGATCCGATCAGCGAGGGTGGACCGTCAGATGGCACAGGCACCGGACCGGGAGAAGGCACTCGAACTCGCCTTGGCCCAGATCGACAAGCAGTACGGCAAGGGCTCGGTGATGCGCCTCGGCGAAGAGGGCCGCGCTCCCGTGGAGGTGATCCCTACCGGGTCCATCGCGTTGGACGTGGCGCTGGGCATCGGCGGCCTGCCCCGTGGTCGGGTGATCGAGGTGTACGGACCCGAGTCCTCCGGGAAGACGACGGTGGCGCTGCATGCAGTGGCCAATGCCCAGCGGGCCGGTGGAATCGCCGCATTCATCGACGCCGAGCACGCGCTGGATCCTGACTACGCGAAGGCCCTCGGGGTGGACACGGACGCCCTGCTGGTCTCCCAGCCGGACACCGGGGAGCAGGCGCTGGAGATTACGGACATGCTGGTCCGCTCCGGTGCGCTGGACGTCGTGGTCATCGACTCGGTGGCCGCCCTGGTGCCGCGAGCGGAGATCGAGGGTGAGATGGGTGATTCGCATGTCGGCCTACAAGCCCGGCTGATGAGCCAGGCGCTGCGTAAGATCACCGGTGCACTGAGCAACTCGGGCACCACCGCGATCTTCATCAACCAGCTCCGGGAGAAGATCGGGGTCTTCTTCGGCTCGCCGGAGACCACCACGGGTGGCAAGGCGCTGAAGTTTTACGCCTCGGTTCGGCTGGACATCCGCCGGATCGAGACGCTCAAGGATGGCGGGGACGCGGTCGGCAACCGGACTCGCGTCAAAGTGGTGAAGAACAAGTGTTCGCCTCCTTTCAAACAAGCGGAATTTGACATTCTTTACGGCCACGGGATCAGCAAGGAGGGCTCGCTGATCGACATGGGTGTCGAGCAGGGGATCGTCCGCAAGTCTGGCGCTTGGTACACCTACGAGGGCGATCAGCTCGGCCAGGGTAAGGAGAACGCCCGCAAGTTCCTCGGCGACAACCCCGACATCGCCGCAGAGATCGAGAAGCGGATCAAGGACAAGCTCGGCATCGGGGCGAAGCTCGACGACGACGGCACGGTGCCGGCTCCCATCGACTTCTGACCCCCGGTCGCGATGAACTCATCGGATTCCGACACCACAGCCCTTGCGGAGCGGGCGCGGGGGATCTGCCTGAAGTTGCTCACGGCCCGGCCGCGCAGCCGGGCCGAGCTGGCCAGGGCACTGAGTCGGCGGGGGATCCCCGCGGAGGTGGGGGAGTCGGTGCTCGACCGTCTCGGGGCGGTGGGTCTGGTGGACGACGCTGTTTTCGCCGAGTCGGTGGTGCATGCCGGGCACACCCACCGAGGTCTGGGCCGGCGGGCGTTGGCCGCGGAACTGCGCCGCAGGGGGGTGCCCGACGGGGTGGCCCGGGAAGCGGTGGCGGTGGTGCAGCCGGAGGATGAGGAGCAGCGGATCCGCGAGCTGGTCCGGCGCAAGCTCGCGGGCACCTCCGGCCGGGATCCCGCCACGACAGCGCGCAGACTGGCGGGCATGCTGGCCCGTAAGGGCTACTCCGAAGGCCTCGTACTGCGGGTACTGCGTGACGAACTCGGCCCGAATGGGTGGTTCTCAGGTGCCGACCCGGGCGCAGACTGACCGAGCGGCTGATCGTCTTGGGATCCTCCTGCGGGAATGAACTCGACGCCGGCCGGGAGGCTGCCGCGGGCGTGTGCGTCCTGCAACAGGCGCAGCAGGACGGCGCGGAACTCGTCGGCCGCGCGGGTCGGATGCATGTCGGTACGGCGGGCCAGCGTGATCGTCCGGGTGGGAACGGGTGGCACGAACGGCACGCCGCGTAGCTGGGGACGCCCGGGCAGAACCATGCTGGGAACCACGGCGATGCCCAGGCCCGCTTCGACGAAGCTGAGTACCGCGTCCATCTCACCCCCCTCGATGGCGAATCGTGGCTGGAATCCGGCTCGCTGGCAGGCGGTGAGGGTCATCGACCTCAGGTCGTAGCCCTCTCGGAACATCACCAGCGGGCGGTCCCGGAGATCCTCGATCCGGAAGGAGCCGGGATCGGGTTCCGAGCCGCGGGGCACGGCCACCGTGAGCTGCTCGCGCAGGATCGGCACGGTCTCCAGGGCGGGGTCCCCTCGGTGCAGTGGCGACGTGATCACGGCGAGGTCGATGGTCCCCTCGGCGACCTGGTGGACCAGGTCCCGGGAGCCCCGTTCGTCGATGAGCAGTTGGATCCCCGGATAACGGGCACTGAAGCGAGCGAGCGCATCGGACAACAGGCCGGTGCACAGGCTCGGCGTCGAGCCCAGCCGAAGCCGTCCCTGGCGGAGTTCGGTCAGCTCGTTCACCTGCAACTGGGCCGTCTCGACGTCCGCCAGGATCCGCCGGGCGAACGGGACGAGCACCTCGCCGGCCGGGGTGAGGCTCACGTTGCCCCTGGCCCGGTGGAACAGCTCGCTGCCCAGCTCGCGCTCCAGGTTGTGGATCTGCTTGCTCAGCGACGGCTGTGCGACATGGGCGAGTTCGGCCGCCCGGGTGAAGTGGCGGACCTCGGCGACAGCGAGAAAGTACACGAGTTGTTGCAGCTGCACCTCGATAGCCTAAGGCTATCGAGACAAGCGTCACCATATCTTTGACCTGTGGCATTAAATCGGCCTACGGTCAAGAGCATCGCGTGACCGTGCCAGACGCTCCACCAGCCCCTGTCGGAGTACTCGACCCCCCGGGACGGCAACGCTTCGTCGCCGACAGACCACGCAAACGATCAGTCAGTCGGTGTCTGCGACCGAGCCAGCAACCTCAGCCCACGACCGAATCGACGCCATGACCACCACCTCACCGTCCTCGTCGCCCGGGGTCGCCCATCCTGGCCGGGCGGCGATCCCCACCAGGACCCTGCGCACCGACCGTTGGTGGCTCTCGCCACTGGTGACGGCCGTCGTGCTGGGCGTGTTCGTCGTCTACACGACGATTCGCCTGTTCATGCGGGATGACTATTGGGTGGGTCAGTACCATTATCTCACCCCGCTGTACTCGCCGTGTCTGAGTGAATCGTGCACACCGGGCTCGTCGCACTTCGGCACGCTGCTGCCTTCGTTTCCGATGGCGTTGCCGTTGCCGATCCTGATCTTTCCGATCCTCGCGGGTTTTCGGGCCACCTGCTACTACTATCGCAAGGCGTATTATCGGGCGTTCTTCTTGTCCCCACCCGGATGCGCTGTGGCGGAACCGAGGAAGAAATACACCGGGGAGACCCGTATCCCACTGGTGTTGCAGAACCTGCACCGTTACTTCTTCTATCTCGCCAGCGTTTTGCTACTGATCAACACCTATGACGCGGTGCTGGCGTTCTTCCCCGCCCATGGCTTCGGTGTGGGTCTGGGCTCGCTGATCCTGCTGGTCAACGTGGCGATGCTGTGGCTGTACTCACTGTCCTGTCACGCCTGCAGGCACGTGTTCGGTGGCAGGCTCAAGCACTTCTCCCGCCATCCCGTGCGGTACCGGGTGTGGACGCAGCTGTCCAAGCTCAACGGTCGTCACATGCAGTTCGCGTGGATATCACTGGTCACGGTGATGCTCACCGACTTCTACATCATGGCAGTCTCGGCGGGCTGGATCGCCGACCTCCGCATCTTCAACTGACGAGGATCCGATATCCCATGACTGAGATCGAGCGCCATGACTATGACGTCGTGGTGATCGGCGCGGGCGGTGCCGGGTTGCGCGCGGCGATCGAAGCCCGCGAGCTGGGTAAACGCACCGCTGTCATCGGCAAGTCGCTGTTCGGCAAGGCCCACACCGTGATGGCCGAGGGTGGTATCGCGGCGGCGATGGGTAACGCCAATGAGCGGGACAGCTGGCAGGTGCACTTCCGCGACACCCTGCGCGGGGGCAAGTTCCTGAATAACTGGCGAATGGCGGAGCTGCACGCCAAGGAAGCGCCACAGCGGGTGTGGGAGCTGGAGACTTACGGCGCGCTTTTTGATCGCACCAAGAACGGCAAGATCAGTCAGCGCAACTTTGGCGGGCACGAGTACCCACGCCTGGCGCACGTCGGTGACCGCACCGGGCTGGAACTGATCCGTACGTTGCAGCAGAAGATCGTGTCGCTGCAGCAGGAGGATTTCGCTCAGCACGGCGACTACGAGGCGAACCTGAAGGTCTTCGCCGAATGCACGATCACCGATCTGCTCTCCGACGGAACCGGGCGCGAGGCGGCAATCTCCGGGGCGCTCGGTTACTGGCGCGACACCGGCCGCTTCATCCGGTTCGACGCACCGGCGGTGATCCTGGCCACCGGCGGGATCGGCAAGTCGTTCAAGGTCACCAGTAATTCCTGGGAGTACACCGGCGACGGACACGCGCTGGCGCTGCGCTCCGGTGCCTCCCTGATCAACATGGAGTGCATTCAGTTCCACCCCACCGGAATGGTGTGGCCGCCCAGCGTCAAGGGGATTCTGGTGACCGAGTCGGTCCGGGGTGACGGTGGGGTGCTGCGCAACTCCGAGGGCGACCGCTTCATGTTCGACTACATCCCCGACGTGTTCAAGGACAAGTACGCGACCTCCGAGGCGGAGGCGGATCGCTGGTACGAGGACCCGGACACCAACCGCCGCCCGCCGGAATTGCTGCCCCGGGACGAGGTGGCCAGGGCGATCAACTCCGAGGTCAAGGCCGGGCGGGGGTCACCCCATGGCGGGGTGTTCCTCGATGTCTCCACCCGGATGCCCGCCGAGATGATCAAGAAAAGACTGCCGTCGATGCATCACCAGTTCAAGGAACTGGCCGACGTCGACATCACCGCTGAGCCGATGGAGGTCGGCCCCACCTGCCATTACGTGATGGGAGGGGTGGAGGTCGATCCGGATACCGCGGCAGCTTCGGTGCCGGGCCTGTTCGCCGCGGGCGAGGTGGCGGGTGGGATGCACGGGTCGAACCGGCTCGGCGGTAACTCGCTGTCCGACCTGCTCGTGTTCGGCCGTCGCGCGGGGCTGGGGGCTGCGTCCTATGTGGATGTGCTCGGCGGCTCCCGGCCGTCGGTACACGATGTGGACGTCGACGCCGCCGCACAGCGGGCGCTGGCTCCCTTCGGCGAGGGATCCGGTGCCGCGGGCGAGAGCGGTGCCGCTGGGGAGGGTGGTGACAACCCGGAGAACCCGTACACGTTGCAACAAGAGTTGCAGCAGACCATGAACGATCTCGTCGGCATCATCCGCCGGGCCGAGGAGATGGAACTGGCCCTCAAGAAGCTCGACGACCTTCGGCGCCGGGCCCGTCACATCCAGGTGGAGGGCCACCGGCAGTTCAACCCCGGCTGGCACCTCGCGCTGGACCTGCGCAACATGCTCGCGGTGAGCGAGTGTGTCACCCGGGCGGCGCTGGAACGGACCGAGAGCCGGGGCGGGCACACCCGTGAGGACCATCCCGGGATGGATCCCGAATGGCGCCATGTGGTGCTGGTGTGCACCACCACCGAGAACGGTGGCATCCGGATCGAGCGCAAGGAACAGGTCCCGATGCGCGCCGACCTGGTCGAACTGTTCGAACTCGACGAGCTGAAGAAGTACTTCACCGCTGAGGAGCTCCCGGGAGGGACGGACTGACATGAGCTACCAGCAGCGGTTCCGGGTATGGCGCGGCGACGCGGACGGCGGCGACTTCGTC
Organism: Pseudonocardiaceae bacterium; assembly: GCA_036494005.1. Classification (GTDB taxonomy): domain Bacteria; phylum Actinomycetota; class Actinomycetes; order Mycobacteriales; family Pseudonocardiaceae. The sequence goes on from DASXOV010000198.1 coordinate 22,716, forward strand.
GACTTCGACGTGGAGGTCAACGAGGGTGAGGTGGTCCTCGACGTGATCCACCGGCTGCAGGCCACCCAGGCCCCCGATCTCGCGGTGCGGTGGAACTGCAAGGCCGGCAAATGCGGGTCGTGCAGTGCGGAGATCAACGGCAGGCCCCGCCTGCTGTGCATGACACGGATGTCCACGCTGCCTGCCGAGCAGACGGTGACGATCACCCCGATGCGGACCTTCCCGATCATCCGTGACCTGGTAACCGATGTCTCGTACAACTACCAGAAGGCCCGCGAGGTCCGGGCCTTCGTTCCGCCCAAGGGCGTTGAGCCCGGCGAGTACCGGATGCAGCAGGTGGACGTGGAGCGCTCCCAGGAGTTCCGCAAGTGCATCGAGTGCTTCCTGTGTCAGGACACCTGCCACGTGATTCGCGACCACGAGGAGAACAAGGAGAGCTTCTCCGGGCCGCGCTTCCTCATGCGCATCACTGAACTGGAGATGCATCCGCTGGACGCCGCCGCAGAGGAGGGCGTGGATCGGCGCAAGGAGGCCCAGGACGGCCATGGCCTGGGCTTCTGCAACATCACCAAGTGCTGCACTGAGGTGTGCCCCGAGCACATCAAGATCACCGACAATGCGTTGATCCCGATGAAGGAGCGGGTGGCGGATCTGCGGTTCGACCCGCTGGCCCGGTTGCTGCGGCGCAAGCAGCGCTGACCGCTCGGGCTGCTCAGCGGACGGCGGGGGGATCGGGCACCGCAGCGCCGAGGTAGCGCTGGTAGAGGCCGGTCCATGTGTGATCGTCGATCGCCGTGCGCAGCACGGTGTTGATCCGCTCCCGCAGCGCGTCCTCGCCCGGTGGCAGGGCGATGCCGTATTCGATGGTCCCCAGCGGCGCGCCGACGATCCGCAACGCGCCTGACTTCGTGGCACTCAGGGCGCGCAGCGCGATGTCGTTCCCGGCGATCGCGGTGACGCCGCTGCCGAGTGTGTTCGCGCATTCGCTGAGACTGTTCCGGGTGATGAGCCGGTCTCCCAGCCGGCCCGTCAGCGCTGCGGCGGTCGTGGAGTCCCTGGCTGCGCACACCTGACCGTCGCCGAGGGATTCCAGGCTGCTCGCCCGACTGACCCGGGGCACCGCCAGCCGCAGCGGGCTCTCCAGGTACGGACCGGCGACGTCCCCGTTCCGGCTGCCCGGCGTGATCTCGAGGCCGCCGAGCGCGAGGTCCGCTTCGTGGCGGGCGAGCATGCCGGTGCTGATGCCGGCCGGCACCGGCTTGAAGCTGATGTGGGCCGGGTCCACGCCCAGATCTCGGGAGATCAGGTCGAGCAGTGCGATGTCGAATCCGGTGTAGGCGCCCGTGGCGGGGTCGCGCTCGGCCAGCCCGGGCGCGTTCTGGACGGCCACGATGAGCCTGCCGTCAGAGATCAGATCCGCGGCCGGCGAACTGGTTCTGGGCAGACTGGTCGGGGCGACCGGCCGCAACGGGTCACCGGTGATCGGAGGGGGGTCGTTGCGGAACGACGCGGTGATCCCATTGATGGCCGAACTCAGCACCCACAACGTGACGAACAGCAGCAACACCAGAATCAGGAACAGACAGCCGAGCCGGCGTGGCCGCAGCCAGCCGTGCGCGCGCAGGGTACGGAGCAGGGTCCATGCCCGGGTGCTTCGTAAGGTCTTCTGGCCGGGCGGCAGATCCGGCCAGGGTTGCAGCGATCCCCGGTCAGCCATGGTTCACCTGACTCGTGGTCGCGGATGCTGGAGTCGCCCTGCGCACCGTGCCGACTTTAGTGCCCGCGATGCTCACCCCCCGGCGGTTCCGGCGACGGCCAGCGCCGCATCGACGGATGCCCGATCATCGGCCGGAGGCGCCACCGGGCCACGTCGCGCCCGGCTCAGCCGGCGCTCCACCGACATGGCCAGCTTGCTCAGCAGGTAGTTGATCAGGATGAAGATGACGCCGATGGTCAGATAGAGCTGCAGCGGGTTGTGCAACTGCTGGGCGGCGATCGAGGTGATCTTCACCGCCTCGAGGTAGCCGATCACGAAGCCGAGCGAGGTGTCCTTGAAGATCACAACCAGCTGGCTGATCAGGGCGGGCAGCATGGCCCGGAAGGCCTGCGGGAGCAGGATCGAGCGCATTGCCTGCCCCGGGGTGAGCCCGACCGCTGCGGCGGCTTCGGCCTGACCTCGGGGCAGGGAGGCCAGCCCGGCGCGCACGATCTCAGCGATGATCACCATGTTGTACGCGGTCAGCCCGATCACCAGGTACCACAGCAGCGGCAGGTCCACTCCGAACTCGGGCAGCATCCGGGCAGCGAAGAAGATCGCGATGACGACGGGCAGCCCGCGAAGCAGTTCCATCGGGCCGACCACCGCCCAGCGTGCCCACCGTGGCAGGCCGACCCGGGTGACGGCGAGCAGGGTGCCCAGCAGCAGGGACAACGACATCGCCAGCACGGCGGCCTGCGCGTTGCGGAGCAATGCGGTGCCCAGACCGGTCCACAGTGCGGTGAAGTAGGGGTTCGCCGGGTTGAGGATGGGTCCCCACCGTTCCTCGGTGAGCTGACCCTGTGCCCGCAGGCGCAGCACGACGAACACCGCCACCGCGGCGAGCGCCAGGCACGCGACGACACTGCCGAGCAGGATCCGTCGCCGGGTGCGCGGGCCGGGGCTGTCGAACAGGACCGATGTGGTCACCGCAGCACCGCCACCTTCCGCTCGATCACGCCGAGCGCCACCCCTGCGGGGATGGTGATGAGCAGGTAGCCTGCCGCCACCCCGAGCAGCACCGGGATCAGGTCGAGCCCCTGCGCCGAGGTCAGCCTGCCCTGCACGTTGAACAGTTCCCCTGCGACGCCGAAGGCGCCGACGATGGCCGAGTTCTTCACCATCGCGATGAGCACGCTGCCCAATGGCGGGACCACGCTGCGTATCGCCTGCGGCAACACGACCCGGCTCAGCGACTGGGTGAAGGTCAGGCCCACCGCGCGGGCCGCCTCGGCCTGTCCGGGTGGTACGGCGTTGACACCACTGCGCACCGCCTCGCAGACGAAGGCCGACGTGTAGAGCACCAGCCCGGTGATGGCGAACCAGAAATAGGCGCCGTTGACACCGAGCTCAGGCAGCCCGAAGGCGCAGAAGAACAGCACGACGGTGAGCGGGCAGTTGCGCAACACCGTCACCCATGCCGTGCCAACGGCGCGCAGCGGCGGGATCGGGGAGACCCGGAAGGCAGCGATCACCGTGCCGAGCACCAGCGATCCGATTGCCGCGTAGAGACAGATCCGCAGCGTCATGAGCAGACCGTCGCGGTACAGCCCGATGTTGTCGACGATGATGTGCATTCGCCAGTCCTCCACGCGTGCTCCGCGGGGGCCCCGGTGCCGGGGTCCCCGCGGACTCAGCGGTCAGCTGCAGGGATCGGCCTGCGGCAGGGTGGGCGTTTGCGGGTCCACCTTGCCCGCAGTGGCCTTCCACGCGGCGGCGTAGGCTCCGGATGCGGCCGCCTTGCCGAGGGTGTCGTTGATGAACTGGCAGAACTTGACGTCCCCCTTGCTGATCCCGATGCCGTAGGGCTCCTTGGTGAACTTGTCACCGGCCAGCTTGAACTGGCCTTTGCTGTCGTTGACGAACCCGAGCAGGATCACGTTGTCGGTGGTCACCACGTCGACCTGACCGGTGCGCAGGGCGTCGGCGCACTTGGAGTAGACGTCGAACAGGGTCAGCTGGGCGGGGTCGATGTACTGCCGGATGGTCTCCGCCGGCGTCGAGCCCTGTACCGAGCACACCCGGGCGTTGGTGCTGCGCAGCGACTGTGGACCGGTGATCGTGTTGTTGTCCGACTTGACCATGAGCGCCTGGCCTGCGGTGTAGTACGGGCCCGCGAAGCTGACCTGGAGGCGGCGCTTGGCGTTGATCGTGTAGGTCGCCACCACCACGTCGACCTTGTTCTGTTTGATCAGCTCCTCGCGCTGTGCCGACGGCGCCTCGACGAATGTGATCTTGTCAGGGCTGATGCCGAGGCCCCCTGCGATGATCCGGGCGACGTCGGTGTCGAACCCGGCCAGTTCGCCGTTCAGCCCGCGCTGACCGAACAGCGGCTGGTCGTACTTGGTGCCGACCCTGATGGTTCCGGCCTTGCTGAGCTTGTCCATCGTGGTTCCGGCCTCGAATTGGACGCCCTTGTCGATCGTCGGCTGGAAGCCACTGCCACCCAGCTCCTGTTGTTTGCCGCACCCGGTCGCCGCGAGGGCGAACGCCACCACGGCGACACCCATTCGCAGCACTGGCTTCCAGCGCATTCGCTCCTCCTCGTTCCTGGCCCCGTTGTGGAGCCGGCTCGGCCCTCGGCCCGAGCGCACGATCACTGCGTCAGGATCTTGCCGAGGAAATCCTTGGCGCGGTCGGACTTCGGTGCTGTGAAGAACTGGCCGGGCACCGAGTCCTCGATGATCTCTCCTTCGGACATGAACACCACGCGGTGCGCGGCGCGGCGGGCGAAGCCCATCTCATGGGTGACGACCAGCATGGTCATGCCCTCGCCGGCCAGTGACGTCATCACGTCGAGTACTTCCTGCACCATCTCGGGGTCCAGCGCCGAGGTCGGCTCATCGAAGAGCATCACCTTGGGACGCATGGCCAGGGCGCGGGCGATCGCGGCCCGTTGCTGCTGCCCACCGGACAGCGCGGCCGGATACTTGTCGGCCTGGTCGGCTATTCCGACCCGGTCCAGCAGCGTCATCGCGGCGTCCTGGGCCTCCCGTTTGCCCACCTTCCGTACCTTGACCGGGGCCAGCTTCACGTTCTCCGCGATGGTCAGGTGGGAGAAGAGGTTGAACTGCTGGAACGCCATGCCCACGTCGGCGCGCAGCCGGGCCAGCGCCCGGCCTTCCTCGGGCAACGGCGTCCCGTCCACCTCGATTCTTCCCTGGTCGATCGGCTCCAGTCGGTTGACCGTGCGGCACAGCGTCGATTTGCCGGACCCGGACGGTCCCAGCACGACCACGACCTCGCCGCGGGCGACATCCAGGGTGATGTCGCGCAGCACGTGCAGTGATCCGAAGTACTTGTTCACCCCGGCCATCCGGATCATCGGCGGGTCAGTTACTGGGGCTGAACTCACCCGGGTCCTCCGTCGCACAAGGGCTGAGACGTCGCATAAGGGTCATCCCTACCGCACGGGGTGTGAGCAAGGGAGCGGAACAGGTTGCAACTCAGTCACAAGGTGGGTGTCCGTCCGATCGTCGCGCGGTGGGGTGATCACCTTCGGTTACTGAGGCGGGTCGACGATGGGTTCGGGCTCGGCCTTACCCTGGACCGGTAGGGAGGTGTGACCAGCACATGATGACCGAGGTCGGCGGGACCAACGAGGTCGGCGGCGGGGGTGGCGGAGCGCAACAGCGCAGTTACCGGGTGCGCACTCACGGCTGTCAGATGAACGTGCACGACTCCGAACGGCTGGCCGGGATGCTCGAGGCGGCCGGCTACGTTCCCGCCGGGAAGGACGACACCGCCGACGTGGTCGTGTTCAACACCTGCGCGGTACGGGAGAACGCCGGCAACCGGCTCTACGGCAATCTCGGCCAGCTCCGTCCGGCCAAGCGGGAGCATCCCGGGATGCAGATCGCGGTGGGTGGCTGCCTGGCCCAGAAGGATCGCGCCGAGATCACCAGGAGGGCGCCCTGGGTGGACGTGGTGTTCGGCACCCACAACATCGGCTCACTGCCGGTGCTGCTGGAGCGGGCCCGGCACAACGCGACCGCCCAGGTGGAGATCGTCGAGTCACTGGAGACCTTCCCCTCCTCCCTGCCCGCCAAGCGCGAATCGGCACACTCCGCCTGGGTGTCGATCTCCGTGGGCTGCAACAACACCTGCACCTTCTGCATCGTGCCCGCGCTGCGGGGCAAAGAGGTCGACCGGCGTCCCGGGGAGGTGCTCGCGGAGGTGGAGGCGCTGGTGGCCGAGGGAGTGCTCGAAGTGACCCTGCTCGGGCAGAACGTCAACGCATACGGGGTGGGGTTCGGTGATCGGGGCGCCTTCGCCGACCTGCTGCGGGCCTGCGGGCAGGTCGAGGGGCTGGAGCGGGTGCGTTTCACCTCACCGCATCCGCGGGACTTCACCTCCGACGTGATCGAGGCGATGGCGGACACCCACAACGTCTGCCATCAGTTGCACATGCCGCTGCAGTCCGGGTCCGACGTCGTGCTGCGCGCGATGCGCCGTTCCTACCGGGCGCAGCGTTATCTGGCGATCATCGACGAGGTGCGGGCGGCGATGCCCGACGCGGCGTTGTCGACCGACATCATCGTGGGCTTCCCCGGCGAGACGGAGGCCGACTTCCAGGCCACCCTGGACGTCGTGCGGGCGGCCCGCTTCACCCAGGCCTTCACGTTCCAGTACTCGCCCCGGCCGGGCACACCCGCCGCGGACATGCCCGGCCAGGTGTCCAAGGCAGTGGTGCAGGACCGCTACGACCGGCTGGTCGGAGTGCAGGAGGAGATCTCCTGGGAACTGAACCGGTCCCTGGTGGGCACGACGGTCGAGGTGCTTGTCTCGGAGGGTGCGGGTCGCAAGGACGCCGCGACGCACCGGATGAGCGGTCGCGCCAGGGACGGCAGGCTGGTGCACTTCGAACCGGGTCAGGCCGAGATCAGGCCCGGCGACGTGGTGCAGGCGCAGATTACCCACGGGGCGCCGCATCACCTGGTCTCCGACCTGCCGCTGCGGTCCCACCGCCGGACCACGGCGGGCGAGGGGTGGGCGGCCGGTCGCAGGCCCACGACGCCAGGGGTGGCGCTCGGACTGCCCTCGTTCGGCCGCCCTCCCGCGGAGGCGGCGTCATGACCGCCGACGCATTCCCCGCCGCGGAGGCGGCGTCATGACCGCCGAGAAGGATCGGATGGACGACCTTCGCGCCGAGATCGACGAGGTGGGTCGCTCCGCGCACCAGGTCGACCTCGGCGGGCAGGCGGTGGTGATCGCCGGGGCGGTGATGCTGCTGCTGCTGGCCGCCTCGCTGCCGTGGGTCGGGGGCCTCAGCGGTTGGGAGGTGGTACGCGGCGCCGCCGATCCGGCCTACCGGGTGGGGCTGCTGCCCAGGTTGTTCGCCGGAGTCGCGCTCGGGTTCGGCGTCGGCCTCTCCACGCTGGCGCTGCTCACCCGGCGCTGGGGACTGGTGTGGGCCAGCGCGCTGGGCTGCGGGTACTGCGTGCTCGACGGCATATGGGCGATCTGGTCCCGGCAAACCGCACACAGCGTCGGCCCCGGAATCGGGCTGATCCTGGCTGAGCTGTCCGTCGCCCTGCTCGCGGCCCAGTGGTTCAGGCTGGCCGTGTCCCGTCGCTGACGTTCACCGAGTGGCGACCGACTGTTCCGCTGTGGCCAGCCATTCCCGCCACTGTTCGGCCTGTGCCTTGGCCTTGCTCGCCCGGCGGTCGTCGCCGGCGGCCTGGGCCTTCGCCGCCTGAGCCTCGTACTGCTCGACCCGTTCCCGGAACTGAGCCACTCTGGCCTCGGCTTCGGGATCGGAGCGCCGCCACTGCGCGTCGGTGGCCGAGCGGACCCGCTCCTCCACAGCCCGCAGCCGGGCATCGAGCGCCCGGATCCGCTCCCTCGGGACCTTGCCCACGGCCTCCCAGCGCTCCTGGATGTCCCGGAGTTGCGCGCGGGCCGCCTCGAGGTCCCCGGTGACGTCGATGCGCTCCGCGGCGGTCACGAGTTCCTCCTTGCGCTGCGCGTTCTCCTCGAATTCGGAGTCACGCTCGGAGAACGTGGCGGACCGCCGGGCAAAGAAGGTGTCCTGAGCGGCCCGGAACCGCTGCCACAGTGCCTCGTCGGCCTCCTTCGGTGCGCGCCCCGCCGCCTTCCACTCCGCCATCAGCGCCCGGAAGCGGCCCGCAGTGGGGCCCCAGTCGGTGGACTCAGCCAGCTCCTCGGCCTCGGTGACCAGCTCCTCTTTACGGTGCCGGGCGCCGACCCGCTGCCGGTCCAGTTCGGCGAAATGCGCGCCGCGACGGCGGGTGAAGGCGTCCCTGGCCTTGGAGAAGCGACGCCACAGCGACTCGTCGGTCTTGCGGTCCACGCCCTTGATCGTTTTCCACTCGTCCAGGATGGTGCGCAGCCGGTCACCGCCCGCCTTCCACTGAGTCGACTCGGCCCCGATCTGCTCCGCCTCCTCAGCCAGGGCTTCCTTGCGGGCGACGGCGCGCGCTCGGGCTTTCTCCCGTGCCGCCTTGGCCCCGCTCAGCGCCCGCTCGGCCTGCTGCTGCAGATACTTCAGCAGCGCGGCGAGGCCGGCGAGGTCCCCGACGACGGCAGGCTCGACGAGTTCGGCTCGCAACGTGGCGACCCGGGTGACGGCCTGCTTCGGATCACCTGCCCCCGAGGCCAGCCGCGACTCGAGTAGTTCGGCCTCGGTGAGCAGATCGTCGAACCGGCGCGCGAAGTGGGCCAGACCCTCGTCGGGTGTCCCGGCCTGCCACGAGCCGACCATCCGCTCACCATCGGCGGTCCGGGTGTAGACCGTCCCGTCCTGGTCGATCCGCCCCCAGCGCCGGGGATCGCGTCCGGCCTGGGTTACTTTGGGGCGGGGAGCCGGTTCGGTGGCGGGTTCCTGATGATCTGGACCATCCGTGGGCTGCTCCGTGGGCTGCACTGTGGGCTGGGCCGACACCGTGGGTTGGTGCCCGGTGTCGTCGGTGCCCGGATTCGGCTGGTCAGGAGTGGGGAGCTGCCCGGTGCCGGGCTGCTCGGCGTCGATCTGCTGGGTGTTGGTCTGCTCGGTCATGGCGGCCTTCCCTCGACCTCGTGCCCGCCGCCGCGTCCGGCTGCGGGCGCCCCGGTTGGGCGGGGCCCTGCGCTGTGTCCGAAGGGTCGCGAACCACTCCGGTCTCGCGGCATTGAAGCAGTTGAGGGCACCACATGCGTAGTGGGCATTAACCTGCGGCAGTGATCGTAGGTCTGGCGGTCGTCCCGCACCCGCCGATCCTGGTGCCCGAAGTGGCCGCCGGAGCCGCGGCCGAGACCGCTGAGTTGCGCGATGCGTGCCTGATGGCGGCAGGTCTGCTCGCCCGCCGATGCTCCCGCTGGGTCGCCGTCGCTGTGATGGACCCGGCCGCCGGGACAGGCGTGGCGGGCAGTTTCGCCGGATACGGAGTCGACGTGCCGGTGGCGTTACGCCCGGCTGCCGGAGCTGGGTGGGTGCCCGATGCCGAGTTGCCACTGCCACTGCTGGTCGCGGGCTGGCTGCGCGGCCAGGTCGGGCCCGAGGAGATCACCGTGCACCCTGCGCCGGTGCCGCCGGGGTCGAGTGCCGCCGAATGCCGTCGACTGGGTAGCGAGCTCGGAGCGCGGTTGCGGGCCGAGGAGGACGCCGTGGGACTGCTCGTGCTCGGAGACGGCGCCGCGATGCACACCCAGCGAGCGCCCGGGCATTTCGACCACCGCGCCGAAGGCCTCGACGCGAAGGTCGCGGCGGCCCTGGCTGCGGCCGATCCGGATGCGTTGCTTGGCCTCGACGCCGGTCTGACCGGCGAGCTGTGGGTGGCCGGCCGGGAGGCGTGGCAGACCGGCGCGGCGGCGGCGCAGATGCTGGCTCCGGCATGGCGGGGAGAACTGTTGTACTCCGCCGCGCCGTACGGGGTCGCTTACCACGTCGCCCTCTGGGAGGCCGTCGGGGTGGTCGATGCCGTCGAGGGGGGCCGGGCGTGGTGAATCCGGGTGCGGTGGCGGTGATCGGTCCGACCGCCACCGGCAAGTCCGATCTCGCCGTCGCCATCGCCGCCGCGCTCGACGGCGAGGTGATCAACGCCGATGCGATGCAGCTCTACCGGGGGATGGACATCGGTACCGCCAAACTGCCGCCTGCGCACCGGCGCGGGATCCGCCACCACCTGCTCGACACCCTCGACGTCTCCGAGACCGCGTCGGTGGCCGTCTACCAGGCGCAGGCCCGCGCCGTCGTGGAGGAGTTGCTGGCGGCAGGCCGGGTACCGGTGATCGCCGGTGGCTCCGGGCTGTACGTCCGCGCCGTCCTGGACGACCTGGACTTCCCCGGCACCGACGCGGACGTGCGGGCCGGGCTGGAGGCCGAACTGGCCGAGCGCGGCGCCCCCGCGCTGCACGAGCAGTTGCAGCGGCTCGACTCGATCGCCGCGGCCCGGATCCTGCCGAGCAACGGACGCCGGGTAGTACGGGCGCTGGAGGTCATCCGGATCACCGGGCGGCCGTTCTCGGCCGCACTGCCGCGACCCGGACCGGCCCGTTACGGGGCGATGCAGATCGGGCTGGACGCCGACCCGGCGGCGCTGGACGCGCGGATCGACACCAGGGTGAGCCGGATGTTCCGCAGCGGGCTGGTCGACGAGGTCCGCGCGCTGCTGCCTCGCGGCCTGCGGGAGGGCCGGACCGCGTCCCGGGCGCTGGGCTACCAGCAGGTTCTCGCCGCGCTGGAGTCCGGCGCCGATCCGGCATCCGCTGCCGAGCCCACCGCGCGGTCGACCCGCCGTTTCGTCCGCAGGCAGCGCTCCTGGTTCCGGCGCGACGGCCGGATCCACTGGCTGGACGCCGACCACCCGGGTCTGATCGAGGCCGCTCTGTCGCTGATCGATCACCGCTAGCCGGCCGCTAGGCTCGGCGGCAATGGACCAGGGGATCGAGTTCGTCAAGGGACACGGGACAGGCAACGACTTCATCTTGTTGCCCGATCCGACCGGTGGACTCGAGCTGACCCCGTCCCGGGTCCGTGCGCTCTGTGATCGGCATTGCGGCCTGGGTGCGGACGGGGTGTTGCGCGTGGTCCCCGGCACCCTGGTGCCCGACGCGCCGGAGGACACGTCCGAGGGCTGGTTCATGGACTACCGCAACGCGGACGGCTCGGTCGCCGAGATGTGTGGCAACGGGGTGCGGGTGTTCGCCCGCTATCTGGCCGACGCCGGTCTGGTGACCGAACCGGAGTTCCGGGTCGGCAGCAGGTCCGGTGCACGTGCGGTGCGGTTGCGCGACGACGGCTCGGTGGCCGTGGCGATGGGGATGGTACGTCGCGAGGGCACCTCCACGGCGACCGTCGAGGGCCTGGCTTACCCCGGGCTGGCGGTCGACGTGGGTAACCCGCATCTGGCCTGCCTGATCGAGGTACCGGTGGAACAACTGGACCTCACCGTCCCGCCGGGACATGATCCGGTGGCGTTCCCGCACGGCGTCAACGTCGAGTTCGTCAACGTGCTGGCTCCCGGCCTGCTGCGGATGCGGGTGCACGAGCGGGGCGTGGGGGAGACCCGGTCCTGCGGCACCGGGACGGTGGCCGCGGTGGCCGCCGCGCTGCATGCCCAGGGCGGGGAAACCGGGGAAGCCGAGGTCCAGGTGCCCGGGGGTCAGGTGCACGTGGTGGTCGCCGAGGACGGCAGCACCCTGACCGGGCCCGCGGTCCTGGTGGCCCGTGGCCGGCTGGACCCCGGTTGGTGGAACGCGTCCTGATCGCCGTTCACCGGGCAGCGCGGGCCACCCGAAATTCGGGTGGGCGCGATGGGTCGGACGTGCGACCATAGCAGGCGTATGACGACCTCACCGATTCTTCCGCCCTCCCGCCACAGTCCCGCCGCGCACCCGGACAGGGAGGAGCCACCCGACAGATCCCGCACCTCCCTGGGCGAGTTGGATCTCGACGACCGCACAGCGTTACGCCGGGTGTCCGGGCTGTCGACCGAACTGACCGACGTCACCGAGGTCGAGTACCGGCAGTTGCGGCTGGAGCGCGTTGTGCTCGTCGGGGTGTGGACCGAGGGCTCTGCGGCTGACGCCGAAGCATCACTGGCCGAGCTGGCCCGGCTGGCCGAGACCGCCGGTTCACAGGTGCTCGACGGTCTGGTGCAGCGTCGTGAACGTCCCGATCCCGCCACATATGTCGGCTCCGGCAAGGTCATCGAGTTGCGTGAGGTGGTGCTGGGGAGCGCGGCGGACACCGTCATCTGCGACGGTGAACTCACACCCGGCCAACTGCGCCAGCTGGAGTCCAGGCTCAAGGTCAAGGTCATCGACCGGACCGCGCTGATCCTGGACATCTTCGCCCAGCATGCCCGGTCCCGGGAGGGCAAGGCCCAGGTCGAGCTGGCCCAGCTGTCCTACTTCCTGCCACGGCTGCGTGGGTGGGGTGAGTCGTTGTCCCGCCAGGCGGGTGGGCAGGCGGGTGGGCAGGGCGGTGGTGTCGGCACCCGTGGTCCCGGTGAGACAAAACTGGAGACCGACCGCCGGCGTATTCATCGCCGGATCGCCAAGCTGCGCCGCGAGATCGCCGGAATGCGCACGGTCCGCGACACTAAGCGCGGTCGCAGGCGGGCCAACGAGGTGCCCGCTGTTGCCATCGTCGGCTACACCAACGCGGGCAAGTCGAGCCTGCTCAACGCGATCACCGGGGCGGGCGTGCTGGTACAGGACGCCTTGTTCGCCACGCTGGACCCCACCACTCGCCGGGCGGGCACGCCGGACGGGAGGGACTACACGCTCACCGACACCGTGGGTTTCGTCCGGCATCTGCCTCACCAGCTGGTGGAGGCGTTCCGCTCCACCTTGGAGGAGGCCGCCGACGCCGATCTGCTCGTTCACGTGGTGGACGGCGCCGGTCCGAGACCCGAATGGCAGGTGGAGGCGGTACGCACGGTGCTGGCCGAGATCACCGAGGGCCGGGACGGGTCGATGCCTCCCGAGATGCTGGTGGTGAACAAGATCGACGATGCCGACCCGCTGGTGCTGTCGCGGCTGCGGCTCCTGCTGCCGGACGCATCGTTCGTCTCCGCGCACACCGGTGCGGGCATCCCGGGCCTCATCGAGCGGATCGCCGACGCCTTGCCCCGGCCCGAGGTCGTGGTGGACGCCATGCTGCCCTGGACCCAGGGTGCTCTGGTCGCCCGGGTGCACGCCGAGGGCGAGGTGCTCGGCACCGAGCATACTGAGAACGGCACCCGGCTCCGGGCCCGGGTGCGCCCGGACCTGGCCGGCGCGCTGGCCGGATTTGAGGTGCGGGCCTGACCTCGGTGCACCATGGGCTGCGGGTACTGGCACCGGCCCTGTTGTCGCTCGGCATGGCGGTGCCCGCGACCGGTCCGCCCGCGGTACGGCCGCTGTGCACCCCCACCGACCCGGGGCTCGCCGAGCTCTCCGGTCTGGCGAGCGACGGCCAGCGGTGGTATGCGGTCTCGGACGGCGGCACCCGGCTGCGGGTTCTGGTGCTGGACCCGGCCGACTGTACGGTGCTCGATCGGATCACCGCCGAGGTCGACCCGTATGACGTGGAGGATCTGGCGCTGGCCCGGGACGGGGCACTCTGGCTGGCCGACACCGGGGACAACGACCTCAAGCGCAGCACCGTCGCGCTGCATCGGCTGGCCCCCGATGGAGGTGCCCGTCTCTACCGGCTGACCTACCCCGATGGTCCGCACGACACCGAGGCTCTGTTGCTGGATCACACCGGCGTTCCCTACCTGGTGACCAAGGAGCTGGGCGTCGCCCGGGTCTACCGGCCCTCCGGCGGGCTGGCCGAACCCGGCCCGACGCCGCTGGCGCGGGTCGGCACGGTGCGGATCGAACCGACCAGCACGCCCGGCGGACCGGTCGGCACAGTGGGATCGGTCCTGATCACCGGGGGAGCCGTCAGCTCCGACGGCCTGGTGGTCGCGCTGCGCACCTATACCGACGCCTACCTCTTCTCCGCACCCGGTGGGGACGTCCTCGCCGGGCTCGCCACGACGCCGGTGCGGATTCCGCTCCCGGGCGAGCCTCAGGGGGAGGCAGTGGCGCTGACGCCGGACGGCACGCTGTTGTCCGGTTCCGAGGAGCTGTCCGGCTCTGCTGCGCTGTCCGGATCCGACGTCCCTGCGCCAGTCCAGCGCCACCCGCCGATCCGGGGGGTATCCGGTGTCGTCGAACTGGTCGCTCCGGTGACGCCTGTCCGGCCGCCGGCCGCCGGCCCGGCGCGCACTCCGGCCGCCCCGGTGACCCATTCCGATGACGACGGCCTCTCCCCGGGGACGACCGCTCTGGTCGTGCTCGGGCTCGCCGGTCTGCTGGCGTTGCTGGCCGCCCGCAGGCGCAGCCGGGCGCGCTGAACGGGGGCCTGCAGGGTTTCCCTTCCGGACGCCCAGGGGAGGCTAGAGGCGCCGCAGCACCGCGACCACCCGGCCGAGCACCGTTGCCTCGTCACCTGGGATCGGCTGGTAGGCGGGGTTGTGCGGGAGCAGCCACACATGGCCGTCCCGGCGCTTGAACGTCTTCACCGTCGCCTCGCCGTCGATCATGGCAGCCACGATGTCGCCGTTGTCGGCGGTGGGTTGCTGGCGCACCACGACCCAGTCCCCGTCGGTGATCGCCGCCTCCACCATGGAGTCACCGACCACCCGCAGCAGGAACAGAGTCCCCTCACCGACGATCTCCCTGGGCAGCGGGAACACATCCTCGACCGCCTCCTCGGCCAGAACAGGGCCACCCGCGGCGATCCGGCCCACCACCGGGACGTAGGTCGGGGTGGGCCGAGCGGGTTCTTCGCCTGCTTGCTCCGGGAGATCGGTGCTGGCGTCAGCGGGCCGGACCCCGACCGCGCGGGGCCGGTTGGGATCGCGGCGCAGATATCCCTTGCGCTCCAGCGCGCGCAACTGGTGCGCGACCGACGAGGTGGAGGTCAGCCCGACGGCCTCGCCGATCTCGCGCACGCTGGGCGGGTAGCCGAGGCGCTCCACCCAGTCTCTGATCACTTCGAGGACCCGCCGTTGCCGGGGGGTGAGGTCCTCGTTGCCGGTGCTCTCCTCGGGGTCGGGGAAGGCGTGCACCTGTGCGGCAGCACTGTCGCCGTCCGCGCTTCGCGGCTCCGGCCCCGGACCGGCTGCTCCCGGTTCGCCGCTTCGCTTCTGTGCCACCACTGCTCCTTCTGGTCACTGCCGGACGGCTCTTGGTACCGACGCTAACCAGCTGGGATCCGCAGATCAAACATCTGTTCGAACAACACGCCGCCGATTCGGCGATTCTGTCGGACCATCGTGGTACACCTCGCACAGCAGTTCGATCGAACCGGTGTTCGATGCTTGCACTGTGTCGATAGTGACCCAGTGTCGACAGGGACCCAGTGTCGATAGAGACCCTGTGATGAGGAGGGCGTCATGACCGCACCTGCGGGGTTGAGCAACTGGCTCGCGCCGAGCGATCCGGAGGCCGGCCAGGGGGAGTCCCGGTCCGGTGGCCCCGGCCCGCTGGCCCCGGTGCGCACCCGTGTGCAGCGCCGGACTGCACCCACCCGGCCGCCGTCGGCGCTGCGCGACAGCCCGGGCAGCTGTCCGGCGCGTTCGGTGGGTCGCCCGGCCGTCGACCCGTCGGTGGGCAGCGCCAGTTCCTTCGTCGTGGCTCGGCGCGGGGCGCGGGTCCGAGTGGACGTTCCGGGGGACCCGGCCCCGTCGCCACCGGTTCGGGTGCGGCCGGCGCACGTGGTGGCTGCCGTGGTCGTGACGCTGGCGGTGGTCGCTGCTCTGGGCTGGCTCGGTCCGGCGGCCGGTCCTGGTGCCGGTACCGGGGCCGTTCCGGTGCAGACTTCGGTGGTCCAGGTGGGTGCGGGAGAGACAGTGTGGGACGTCGCGCAACGGGTGGCGCCCGGGTCCGACCCGCGCGCGGTGGTGGATCGGATTCGCCGGTTGAACAACATGGTGGGCTCGGCCGTGGAGCCCGGCCAGCGGCTGCGCGTGCCCGACGGGCGGTAGCCCCGAGCACACCCGGAGGCGTCGCACTCATCGACACAGCAGTCAAGTCCTTGCGCGCAGTGGCCTCTTCGATCTACCGTCAACCCCAACATGTAGTAGTTACAGCACTGTATTTTGCCCACCGGTTGGGCTTGGTCGGTCGGCTTGGTCGGTCACTGATAACTGCCCGTCAGCTACTGGTGCCGGTGACGCTCCGCGGTTTCCACAGGCCGGGTGATCGGCGGCTGCGTGGTGTGGGGAAGGGGTGAGGGGTATGCGCTGTCCGTTCTGCCGTCACGCCGACTCGCGGGTCGTTGACTCCCGCGAAGTCGAGGACGGGCAGGCGATCCGCCGCCGCCGATCCTGCCCGGAATGTGGTCGCCGGTTCACCACCGTGGAGGAACTGGTGCTCACCGTGGTGAAGCGCTCCGGCGTCACCGAACCGTTCAGCCGCGACAAGGTGGTCGGTGGCGTGCGCAGGGCATGTCAAGGCCGTCCGGTGGACGAGGATGCGTTGCAGCAACTTGCGCACCGGGTGGAGGAGGTGATCCGCTCCACCGGCAGCGCCGAGGTGCCCAGCCATGAGGTCGGATTGGCCATTCTCGGTCCGTTGCGTGACCTCGACGAGGTGGCCTACCTGCGCTTCGCCAGCGTGTACCGGTCCTTCTCCTCGATCGAGGACTTCGAGAAGGAGATCCGGGGCCTGCGCGACGTCCGGGCCCGGCAGGGGCGGCCGATCGGGTGACCGGAGGGGCGGCGACACGACCACACCGTCGTCGGGCACCACGAAGCACGACCGGACCGCTCCGGACGGGGAGACCCGGACGGGACGGACGCACACGCAACAATGGAGAGGGCGCAGATGACAGAGACCGTCGGAACTCCGGCCACCACCGGGGCGCAGGCCCAGGGAGCATCCCGTGCCGCGCAGCCGAAGCGTGCGCTACGGATGGAGCGGGTCTACACCACCGAGGGGCGTCACCCCTATGACGAGGTCACCTGGGAACGCCGGGACGTCGTGATGACCAACTGGCGGGACGGCACGGTCAACTTCGAGCAGCGCGGGGTGGAGTTCCCCGATTTCTGGTCGGTCAACGCGGTCAACATCGTCACCAGCAAGTACTTCCGTGGTGCGGTCGGCTGTGAGCAGCGTGAGTCGAGCCTTCGCGAGCTCATCGACCGGGTGGTGACCGCCTACGCCGACGCGGGTATGCGGCACGGATACTTCGCCACGGAGACCGACAGGGAGATCTTCGCCCACGAACTGACCTGGATGCTGCTGCACCAGGTGTTCAGCTTCAACTCGCCGGTCTGGTTCAACGTGGGCACCGCCTCGCCGAAGCAGGTCTCGGCGTGTTTCATTCTCTCGGTCGAAGACACGATGGAGTCGATCCTCAACTGGTACCGGGAAGAGGGACTGATCTTCAAGGGTGGTTCCGGGGCCGGTCTGAACCTGTCCCGGATCCGCTCCTCCAAGGAGCTGTTGTCCTCCGGGGGCACGGCGTCCGGCCCGGTGAGTTTCATGCGCGGGGCGGATGCATCGGCGGGGACCATCAAGTCCGGCGGTGCCACCCGGCGCGCGGCCAAGATGGTGGTGCTCGATGTCGACCATCCCGACATCGGGGAGTTCGTGCAGACCAAAGCGGCGGAGGAACGCAAGATCCGGGTGCTGCGCGATGCCGGCTACGACATGGACCTCGGGGGCAAGGACATCACGTCGGTCCAGTACCAGAATGCGAACAACTCGGTGCGGGTGTCCGACGAGTTCATGCGGGCCGTGGAAATCGGGGCCGATTTCGGGCTCCGAGCCCGGATGACCGGCGAGATCATCGAGACGGTGCGGGCCAAGGAGCTCTTCCGCACCATCACTCAGGCTGCCTGGGAGTGCGCCGATCCCGGTCTGCAGTACGACGACACGATCAACGACTGGCACACCTGCCCGGAATCCGGCCGGATCACGGCGTCCAATCCGTGTTCGGAATACCTGCACCTGGACAACTCGAGCTGCAACCTCGCGTCGATCAACCTGATGAAGTTCCTGCGTGCGGACCTCACGTTCGACGCGGAGCTGTTCGCCAGAACGGTGGAGTTCGTCATCACCGCGATGGACATCTCCATCTGCTTCGCGGATTTCCCCACCGAGGCGATCGGCACCACCACCAGAGCGTTCCGGCAGCTCGGCATCGGGTACGCCAACCTCGGGGCGCTCCTGATGGCCACCGGGCATGCCTATGACTCCGACGGGGGGCGCGCGCTGGCCGCGGCGATCACCTCGCTGATGACCGGCACCGCCTACCAGCGCTCCGCGGAGCTCGCCGGGGTGGTCGGCCCGTACGAGGGCTACGCCCGCAACGCCGAGCCGCACCAGCGGGTGATGCGCAAGCACGCGGCGGCCAACGACCTCATCCGTACCTACCACCACAACGACCGGACGGTGCAGAAAGCCGCGAGCAAGGCGTGGCAGGAAGGTATCAAGATCGGGGAGAAGAATGGTTGGCGCAATTCTCAGGCGAGCGTGATCGCGCCGACCGGAACCATAGGCTTCATGATGGACTGTGATACCACTGGGATCGAGCCGGATTTCTCCTTGGTGAAATTCAAGAAGCTGGTGGGCGGCGGGTCGATGCAGATCGTCAACCAGACCGTGCCCAAGGCGCTGGCTGCGCTGGGATATCTGGAGGAGCAGAGCGAGGCGGTCATCGAATACATCGCCGAGCATGGCCACGTGATCGACGCACCCGGCTTGCGGCATGAACATTACGAGGTCTTCGACTGCGCGATGGGGGAGCGGGCCATCGCTCCCCTGGGCCACGTGCGGATGATGGCTGCCACTCAGCCGTTCATCTCGGGGGCGATCTCGAAGACGGTGAATATGCCGGAGATGGCGACCGTCGCCGACGTCGAGGAGATCTACTTCCAGTCCTGGCGGTTGGGGCTCAAGGCGCTGGCGATCTATCGGGACAACTGCAAGGTGGGCCAGCCGCTGTCCACCGGGAAGACCGCAACCCCCGCCACAGCCCTGGAGAAGGCGATCGCCGAGGGCAGGCCGGTACGCAAGAGGTTGCCCAAGAAGCGGCCCAGTGAAACCGTGTCGTTCACCGTGGGCGGCGCCGAGGGCTATCTGACGGCCGGATCCTATCCGGACGACGGGCTCGGCGAGATGTTCGTGAAGATGTCCAAGCAGGGTTCCACGCTGGCCGGGGTGATGGACGCGTTCTCGATGGCGATCTCGATAGCGCTGCAGTACGGCGTGCCGCTGGAGACCTACGTCTCCAAGTTCGTCAACATGCGCTTCGAGCCGGCGGGGATCACCGACGATCCCGACATTCGGATGGCGACCAGCGTCGTCGACTACCTGTTCCGCCGGATCGCGCTGGATCACCTGCCGAAGGAGAAGCGCGAGCAATTGGGCATCCTGTCCGCCGAGGAACGGACCGCGCAGGTCTCAGCCGACTACGGGACCGACGAGAGCGCAGGCGTGGACGTCGAGTCCCTGCGCCCATCGCTTGATTCGGCCAACCCGGCGCCTACCGCGAACGCGCGTCCGGCGCCGGTCTACGTGGGCAGTTCCACCGAGTTGTGGGAACTGCAGCAGGGCAAGGCCGCTGACGCGCCCCTGTGTATGACGTGCGGCACCAAGATGCGCCCCGCCGGCTCCTGCTACGTCTGTGAGGGCTGCGGCTCCACCAGCGGCTGCAGCTGAGAGAGGGCAAAGAACACTGGAGACGGCTACCGGAAGGGGTCCGTCAACGCACGAGCCAACGCCCGGAGCTTTGGTGAGCAGGTCGGTGGCCGCTTCGCAGTGGAACCGTTGCCGTAGCGGCGATACGGCGCTGGACGGTGGCGGCTGCTCATGCTGGACGCACTGACTCCGCTGGCCAGGGTGCCCGCTCCGTCGTGCTCGTCGCCGCCAGCCACCACGGCGCCACCGACTCCACCTGCGCCGGATACGGCAAATCACTGTCTGCTCTTGGTGACGACGACCAGCGGGCGACATGAACCGGTGATTGACATAAACCTACGTTGAGGTTTGAGACTGCTCTGCGTAGCTACCGGACAGGGGAGCGTGGTTGGTGTGCGGGCCGTGCTGGTGACAGCGTTCGGTGGTCCTGAGGTGCTTGCGCTGACGACCGTGCCGGATACGGACACCGGGCCAGGGCAGGTTGTCGTCGACGTGGCCGTCGCGGGCGTTCTCTCGGTCGACACGATGATCCGCAGCGGCCATGGCGGCGACTACTTTCCCGTTCAGCCGCCCTACGTGCCCGGCGTCGGCGTGGCCGGGCGGGTCAGCTCGGTCGGCGAGGGTGTCGACGAGGTCTGGATCGGCAGGCGTGTTCTGGCCGACATCGAGGGCGGCGGCTATGCCGAGCGGGTGGTGGCCGCAGTGGCGGATCTGATCCCGATACCGCAGGCGCTGGATTCGCGCGAAGCGGTGGCGCTGTTGCATGACGGAAGCACCGCCTTGGCTCTGTTCGAAGCGGTCCGCGTCCAGCGTGATGAGTCGGTGCTCGTACAACCGGCCGCGGGCGGGCTCGGCAGCCTGCTCGTGCAGTTGGCGAGTGCCGCCGGTGCCCGTGTCATCGGGGCCGCCCGGGGCGGCGGGAAGCTTGAGTTGGTCAAGGAACTGGGCGCCGACGCGGCGGTGGACTACAGCACGCCCGACTGGACGGAGCGGGTACGGGAGATGTCCGGAGGCGGCGTGCACGTCGCCTTCGACGGTGTGGGTGGCGACCTGGGCCGGGCCGCGTTCGAGACCGTGATCCGCGGCGGACGGTTCTCCAGCTACGGAATGGCGGGCGGCGCGCCCACGGTGATCGGCAGGGATGACGCGCGGCAGCGTCAGGTGATCGCACTGGGCATGGAGCAACTCCCGGGATTCGCCGCCGACCGGATGGAACGAGTCGAACGGATGCTGCACGAGGCGGTGGCAGGCCGGATCAGGCCGATCATCGGGCGGACCTATCCACTGGAGCGGGCCGCCGACGCACACGCCGCGATAGCGGACCGCAGCCTCATCGGGAAGGCCCTGCTGCTGATCTGACGATCGGGACGCCTCGGCGAGGGCTGGCCGTCCTGGGGGTGTGGCGATGATGTGTCCCGGGATGGGGCATGGTGCACTTGTGGGGCCACGCCCGGAACGAGGAACCCGATCATGACCGCGAACATCACCAGTCGTGCAGCTGCCGATACGGCGGGCTTCGCCGAACTGGCGTTACGACCCGAACTGTTGCGTGCGGTATTCGATCTCGGCTACGAGGAGCCCACGCCCATCCAGCGCGAGGCGATCCCGCCGCTGCTGGCTGGACACGACCTGCTCGGACAGGCAGCGACCGGGACGGGTAAGACGGCCGCGTTCGCGCTGCCGGTGTTGAACGGGATGAAGCCCGGGGGCCGCGGCGCCTGGCCGACCGCCCTGGTCCTGGTACCCACCCGGGAGCTGGCGATCCAGGTCTCCGAGGCGACTCACCGCTACGGCCGGGAGTTGGGGGCGCGGGTGTTGCCGATCTACGGTGGCCAGCCGATCGGCAGGCAACTGCGCGCCCTCGCGGCCGGGGTCGACGTGGTGGTCGCCACCCCGGGCCGGGCGCTGGACCACATCGGGCGCGGCACGCTGCGGTTGGACCGGCTCACGACGGTCGTCCTGGACGAGGCGGACGAGATGCTCGACATGGGGTTCGCCGAGGACATCGAGGCCATCCTCGGCGACACTCCCAGGGACCGCCAGACCGTGTTGTTCTCCGCGACCATGCCGGGCCGAATCGACGAGATGGTGCGCAGGCACCTGCGCGACCCGGTCCGGATCAAACTCGGACGAGCCGAGACGGCGCAGGGAGCGGGCCCCTTGGTCCGGCAGAGCGCGTACCTGGTGGCGCGGGCGCACAAGCCCGCCGCCCTGGGCCGGGTGCTGGACGTGGAGTCGCCTGCCGCGGCGATCGTCTTCTGCCGCACCCGCGACGAGGTCGATCGGCTCACTGAGACCCTCAACGGCCGCGGTTATCGCGCAGAGGCGTTGCATGGAGGGATGGGCCAGGAGCAGCGTGACCGGGTCATGGGGCGGTTGCGCAACGGCACGGCCGACCTGCTGGTTGCCACTGATGTGGCCGCTCGTGGCCTGGATATCGACCAGCTCAGTCACGTGGTGAACTACGACGTTCCTTCCGCGCCCGAGTCCTATGTGCACCGGATCGGCCGGGTCGGCCGGGCGGGCCGGGAAGGCGTCGCCATCACCCTCGCGGAGCCGAGAGAGCACCGGATGCTGAAGACGATCGAGCGGGTGACCAAGCAGCGGATCTCCGTCGAGAAGGTGCCCACCGTCTCCGACCTGCACGCCCGGCGCCTCGAGCTGACCCAGGCCGCGTTGCACGAGAGCCTGCTGGAGGACGAGGACGACCTCGAGCGGTTCCGGGTCGTGGTCGAGACGTTGACCGACGAGTTCGACGTGATGGAGGTGGCGCTCGCCGCGGTGAAGCTGGCCCACGAGGCCACCGGTGGCGCGATCGACGACGAGGAGATCCCCGAGGCGGTCTCCCGGTCCGGGCGCGAGCCGCGTGGCCGTACCGAGCGGAACGAGACCAGGTCCGGTGCCGGGCGCGGCCGGACACCGGCCGGTGGGACGGTGCGCCTGTTCGTCGGGGTGGGGCGCAGTGCCGGGATCCGGCCCCAAGATCTGGTCGGCGCGATCACGGGTGAGGCGCGGCTGCCCGGCGCCGACATCGGAGCCATCGAGATCGCCGACCGCTTCTCCCTGGTCGAGGTACCCGACCACGCCGCGGACGAGGTGATCGCCGCGCTACGCACCAGCAGTGTCAAAGGCCGCAAAGCCACCGTTCGCCGTGAGCGTTACCGGTGAGTGCTGATGCGGGCTCGGGCGCCGGTGTCATTCAGTTCCCGACGTCGTTCAGTTCCCGATGTCCCTCATGGATGGTCGTGGCCGGGCACCCGGGCCGCCAGCATCCGGCCCCGCTCGGCCAGCTCGGTCCGCGCCACGATGTTGTGCGCCACAGTGATCCGCTCCAGCGCGTCCAGCCAGCACCGGTAGTAGCGGAACGGTTCGCCGGACTGTTCTACGGCTTCGATCCGCGCGACGAGCTCCCCGCGGAAGTCCGCCCAGCGCAGCGCCCCCGTTTCACACAGCGTGAGCACCACCCCGAACGCCCGGCTCTCCCAGGGCTCGGCGAACACCAGTTCACCGTTGCGCCGCGGGGGAGCCGCCGCGCCCTCGACGTCCAGCGGGGTCATGCGGGCGTCCCGGGTAGGGCGACGCCGACCATGCTGTCCCGGGTGACCAGCGCTGCGAGCTGTTCCTCCGAGAAGCCCGAGGTACCGGGCGGGCGCTGCGGCAGCACCAGGTAGCGCACCTCGGAGCTGGAGTCCCACACCCGGATCCGGGTGTCCTTGGAGAGCTGCAAACCCATCTCGGCGAGTACCGTGCGCGGCTCACGGACCACCCGGGCGCGGTAGGCGGGATCCTTGTACCAGCTCGGCGGCAGCCCGAGCACCGGCCAGGGGTAGCAGGAGCACAGCGTGCAGACGACGACGTGGTGTATCCCCGGTCCGTTCTCCACCACGACCAGGTGCTCACCCTGCGGCCCGCTGAAGCCGAGCTCGGCCACAGCGGCCGTGCCGTCGGCGAGCAACCGGCTCCGGTAGCCGGGGTCGGTCCAGGCTCGGGCCACCACCCGGGCCCCGTTGAGCGGGCCCACGTCGTTCTCGTATCGGGAGATGAGCCCGTCCAGCACCGCCCGATCGACCAGACCCCGCTCGGCGAGCAGCTGCTCCAGCGCCTCGACCCGCAGCGCGGCGGACAGACCCTCCGCCGGATCCTCACCCACCAGCAGCCTCCAGATAGTCCTCGAACAGGTCGGCCGTGATCTGGAATTCCTCGGCCTCGGCGCCCCACAGCTCCCGGGATTCGAAGACCACGGCGTAGACGTGTTGCGCGTTCTCGCCACGGAAATGCGCGTGGGTGTCGGGCAGTACCGCACCCGGCCGCAGCGCCTCGATGATGCCGGTGCGCCGCCGTAGGTAGCCGGCCAGCCGGGTGTGGCCGGCTGGGCGCAGATCGCGGGTGCGGACCCGGTCGCCGACCGCGAAGCGCGCCGCGGTGGTCACCTCGCGCAGGGATCCCGGGCTGGTAGATGCGTAGTCCGGCTTGCATGGTTGCGGCGGTGCCGGTTCGGGCCGGACATCGCCGCGCAGGTTCGCCGACCGGGCGGTCACCGCGCCGGGTGCCAGGACGCCGGAGTCCACCAGCAGCAGTTCGGTGGCGCGCGCCCAGCGTCCGAAGTAGCCGTCGGCCAGGTAGTCCAGCGGGTTCAGGCGCTCCAGCGCGTGCCGGAAGGCGTCCAGGTTGGTCCCGGAGAGCCGGGCGGCCAGCGCGCCCAGCGCGAAGGCACGTCCCTGCCAGGGTTCGGCGAACACCGGCTCCGGCCCGGGTACCGGCACCCGGCCCCAGCCGTGCCTGCCGCCGAGGTCGGCGACACCATCCATCAGGATCCCAGCGCCAACACGTTGCGCCCGTCCACTCGAGCGGGGTAGGCCACCCCCAGCTGGTCCGCATCGACCCTGGTCGCCAGGTACTCGGCATCCCGCGCGATGCCGCAGAACCGACCGGAACCCCAGGTGTGCAGCCAGGGCAGCCCGATGAAGTACAGGCCGGGAACACTGGTCACGCCGCGGTAGTGGTTGGGGTAGCCCTTGCCGTTGAACACCGGCAGGTCGATCCAGCGGTAGTCGCCGCGGTAACCGATGCTCCACACCACCGACGCGATGCCCGATCCGGTGAGGGCCAGTTCCTCGCGTTCCTGTCGCGGGTGCCAGACGGGCGTGTAGCGCTCTTCGGTGGGAGCGTCGATGCCGGATTCCACCAGGTACTTGTCGATGGTGTCCTTGATGGACTCCGAGACGCTGTCCGCCGCGTCGAGGCTGGCCGCCAGATCGGGCGCGAAGCGGAGCACAGGGCTCCCGAGCACGCCGAGCAGCCGCCCGTAGAGCTGCATGCCGTCTCGCGCGAACGCTCGCAGATCGATGTCGCGGCCCCCGTCGCGGCCGGTCACGTAGTGGTTGGCCTGGGCGCGGATGCTGTCGCGGCGTGGGTGCTCGGTGACCGCCAGGTCGTAGTAGCCCATGTCGTGCAGCCAGGCGACCACGTCGCGGCCCCGGTAGCTGCGGGCCACCCGGGGCGCGCCGCCGACGGCGAGGTGCACCCGCCGCCCGGCCAGGTGCAGGTCCTCGGCGATCTGCGCACCCGACTGCCCGGAGCCGATCACCAGCACGTCGCCCTCGGGCAGTTGCCCTGGATTGCGGTACTGCGACGAGTGGAGCTGGGTCAGCTGGTGCGGTAGCCGCTCGGCGTACCGGGGCACGACCGGCTGGTGGTACCCGCCGGTGGCCACCACGACCTGCCCGGCGGTCAGGTCACCGTGTGAGGTGTGCAGCTCAAAGCCGCCGCCGTCGCGGGCCCGCAGGGCGTGCACGTCGACGTCCTCCCGCAGCGGCGGCCCGAATGACGCCGCGTAGGACTCCAGGTAGCTGACGATCTCGTCCTTGACCATGAAGCCGTCCGGGTCGTCTCCGGAGTAGGGAAAGCCCGGGAGCCGGCACTGCCAGTTCGGGGTCACCAGGCAGAAGGTGTCCCAGCGGGCCGCCCGCCACTCGTGCGCGACCCGGTGGCGCTCCAGCACCACGTGGTCGATGCCGCGCCGGGTGAGGCAGTAACTCATCGAGAGTCCTGCCTGCCCACCGCCGACGATGGCAACGGGCACCCGTCTCCCGTCCAGATCAGTGGGTGCTGCGAGTGTGCTGCTCGGTGCAGACATCGTGCTCATCCCTCGAAACTGTGTCGGCTGAAACGGTCTCCCATCGTGCGGGTCGAGCACTACGTAACCCTTTCCATCACGTTTCATCTACGTTCCATGCTCTCCGGGACGAGCGAGAAGAACTGCTGGTCGGTGCTTCTCGGTGGTCGGGTTCATGTTGCTGCGCTGTAATCTGCGCCAGGCTCTTTCACAATTCCGTAGGAAATCCGAAACGTGCTCGACTCCGGTCGGCCGTTGACTCGTCCCAAGCCGGATCGGGCCGCGCAGTGATCGTGCCGGGGCTCCGTCACCGGACACCGCGAGACGGACGAGGAGCTTCCTGAGATGACCGCATCGCTGACCGATGTCGAGCAGAAGAGCCTGAGCGAGATCCCGCACCCTTCGCTGCCGGAGGGGTCCTCGATCTACGGCGGGACGAAGGTGTTCCCGGACTACCAGGCGGAGGAAGGGCAGTGCTACTTCACCCTGGTGCACGGGATCGCACACGAGTCGAGCGTGAGTTTCGTGGCGGTCCTGCAGGCCACCAGGGCGCTGCGCAAGGGGTTCGAGACCGCGATCTACTTCTACGGTCCCGGCTCGCTGAACTGCCTGGCCACCCGGGGCTTCCCGACGACGGGCAACTCCGCGTTCCCGGGTGAGCACAACATCAACAACCAGCTGAAGACGTTCATCGATGAGGGTGGCAAGGCGTACTGCTGCCGCTTCGGGTTGTCGCTGCACGGGGCGCGCGAGGAGGACCTGATCGAGGGCGTGATCCCCACTCATCCGCTGGACGTACAGGACGCCCTGATCCACTACGCGCGCAAGGGCGCCATCATCAACTCGACATATCAGCTCTGATGGCCGGGCCGGTGACCCCCTCCGTGGGGACCCGAGTCGACCTGGCGCTGCAGGGGGTGCGGTTCGAGGCCCCCGTGCGGCGCCGGGGGGGAGCCGGCCCCACCGACGACGGTCACCTGGTGATGAGCGGACCCGAGGGGCGGCGCAGTGTGGCGCTGCCGATCACCCCGACCAGCCGCTACTCCGTACAGGACGGCCGGCTGCTCTACGACGGCACCGACACCGGCGAGATCGCGGAACCGGTGGCCCGGCCCCGGTTCTACGACCTGCAGACCGCTGACGGCACCCCGTACGAGAAGATCGCCAAGCTGCACGGTGCCGATGTGCTCGCCACGACGGTGGTGCAGACCTGTATGCGCTACGAGCCGTCGCAGCGCTGCCGGTTCTGCGCGATCGAGGAATCCCTCGCGGCCGGGGCCACGGTCACGGTGAAGACCCCCGCTCAGCTCGCCGAGGTGGCACAGGCCGCGGTCCGGCTCGACGGGGTGCGCCAGATGGTGATGACCACCGGCACGACCCGGGGCCGGGACCGCGGCGCGACCCATCTGGCGCGCTGTGTGGAGGCGGTCCTCGCCCGGGTTCCGGACCTGCCGGTACAGGTTCAGTGCGAGCCGCCGGCCGACCTGTCGGCCATCGGGCTGCTGCGCCGCGCCGGAGCGGCCGCGATCGGCATCCACGTCGAGTCGCTCGACGATGCGGTACGCAGGCGATGGATGCCGGGCAAGGCGACCGTGCCACTGGTGAAGTACTGGGCGGCCTGGGACGAGGCGGTCCGGGTCTTCGGCCGCAACCGGGTCTCCACCTACCTGTTGGTCGGATTGGGCGAGAACCCCGACGAACTGGTGGCGGGTGCCGCGGAGCTGATCGAGCGCGGGGTCTATCCGTTCGTCGTCCCGTTCCGTCCTGCCGCGGGCACCCTCGCCGTCGCCGACGGTGCCACCGCGCCCTCGGCCAGCTTGCTGGGCAGCGTCACCAGCCAGGTGGCGGAACTGCTGGCGGCGGCGGGCATGCGCGGTGCGGATCAGCAGGCGGGCTGTGCGGCCTGCGGGGCCTGCAGTGCGCTGGCTTCCGCCGGAGGCTGATCGACCGGTTCTGCGGTCGGCAGGGACCCGAGGTCACCGGAAAGTCCGGGGCACACCGCATCAGCGGCAGACTCCAGGAGGGAAGCGTTATGAACACTCGAGCTCAGCGGGTGCGCGCGGCGGCGGTCGCCGCCGCCTTCGACCGCGATGTAGAGGCCGACTTCGACCGGATCGGCCGGTTGCTGGCCGAAGGATGCCGGCACGGAGTGCGGTTGCTCGTGCTTCCGGAGGCGGCGCTCGGCGGTTACCTCAGCTCGCTCGGGGGCGAGTCGCGGGCTCTCGACGTCACAGCGGACGTCGCACCGGAGATCACGCCGCCGCCCGCGTTCCGGTTGGACGGGCCAGAGATCGCCCGGCTGGCCGCAATGGCGGGCGAGGTCGTGCTGTGTGCCGGATTCTGCGAGGACGTCGATGGTGAGCGCTACAACAGCGCGGTCTGCGTGCACCAGGGACGGGTGCTCGGCGTTCATCGCAAGGTCCACCAGCCCCTGGGGGAGGGCAACTGGTACCGCTCGGGAGAACGGTTCACCGCGTTCGACACGCCGGTGGGCCGGATGGGCATGATGATCTGTTACGACAAGGCCTTCCCGGAGGCGGCCCGGGAACTCGCCCTGGACGGCGCCGAGGTCGTCGCCTGCATGTCCGCCTGGCCCGCCAGCCGCACCCAGCGGGCCGAGCAGATCGCCGACGACCGCTGGACCCACCGGTTCGATCTGTTCGACCAGGCGCGGGCGTTGGAGAACCAGGTGTACTGGGTGTCGGCCAACCAGTCGGGCACCTTCGGGGATCTGCACTTCGTGGCCAGTGCGAAGGTGGTCGATCCCGGTGGGCGAGTGCTCGCGACCACCGGTACCGAGGACGGGATGGCGGTCGCCGACCTCCCGCTGACCGACGGGCTGGCGGCGGCCAGGGGCAGCATGTTCCACCTGCGCGACCGTCGCCCGAACAGCTACCCACTCGGCGCCGAGGCATCCCTGGCGCCCGCGGGCGCGGTCCTCTGACCGTGGGAGGTCTGCTACGCGTCGCGGCGGCGGCGGCGCACTTCACCCGCAACCTGGCGCACGACATGCAGCGCATCTCCCGGATCGTGGAGAACTCGCGGCTGATCTCGGCGCAGTTGCTGGTGTTGCCCGACGGTGCACTGGGTGGATATCTGGCGAACCTGCACCATCCCGGCGCGCACGGGCTACCACCCGCGTTACCCGCCGACGACAGCAGGCTCGCCGAGATCGCCCGGATGGCCGGCGACCTGGTGGTGTGCCTGGGCTTCACCGAGCAGGACGGCGCGCAGCGCTACAACGCCGCGGTGTGCCTGTCCGGGGACGGGGTGCTCGGCTGGCACCGGAAGGTGCATCAGCCGCCGGGGGAGCGGGCCCACTACGCGGCGGGCAGTGGTTTCCACGCCTTCGACACCCCGGTGGGCCGGATCGGCATGCTCATCGACTACGACAAGACGTTCCCCGAGTCGGCGCGCACCCTGGCACTGGACGGCGCCCGGTTGATCGCCTGTCCCTCGGCCTGGCCGGTCAGCGTCACCAACCGGGCCGACCGGCTGACGCAGGACCGGCAGGCCAAGCTCTTCGACCTCTACGACCGGGCCCGCGCCGCGGAGAACCAGATCGTGTTCGTCTCGGCGAACCAGACCGGCACGCTGGGTGACCTGCGCTTCCTGGGCCAGTCCAAGGTGGTGGGACCGGGCGGTGACGT
>DASXOV010000199.1:0-8000 GCA_036494005.1 Pseudonocardiaceae bacterium
CTGCGCGGCGCCACCGGCCGGTGAAGCAACCGTGGGCCGACGCGACGTACTGCACTGGCTCCAGCCCGCCAGACCCACGGTGGCCGAGATCGAGGCCCGGCTGGTCGGCGCCACGCCCGCCCCAGAAGTCGATCATCCCGACGCAGGCTCCCAGCTCCCCAGGGCGGCCGCGTGATCGGCACAACAGGCCCGCTGACCGATCTCAGCTCGCTGACCGAACTGCCGTTGCTGGGACCGGCCGTGGCCTATGCCGACCGGATGGCCGTCGAGCTGGGCATGCCGCCTTGGCTTCGGCGGGTCGCCGAACTGGTGCTGCTCGGCCTGGTTGCCTTCCTCGCATTGCGGCTGGTCGTGCGGCGGATCGTCCGGTGAACGTCGTGAGTAGTGGTATGACGAGCCGTCCGTACTACTGCGGGTGGGCGATCACTTTTCCCGACCCGACCTCGCATCTGATCGCCTCCCCGGACTTCCCGACGGTGGGCTCCCGGCGCCGTGCCTGGTGCGGCGTGACGATCACTGTCATCGGCCTCACGCTCGATGTTCGCCGCCCGATCCTGCACTGCCCCGACTGCGACCAGTGGCTCCGGCGGTTTGCGACGACGGATCGCTGCCGGCAATAAGTCGGTTTCCCGCACGCGGGACCGAAAGTAGCGTCGTGGCGGTGGACGGCACGCGGACCGGGCGGACAGGGATGACGGATGACGGCGCTGGGACCGTGCGGGATCGCCTGCGTGCCGCGCTTCCTGCGGCGATGAAGGCACGGGACGTCGTGGCGGTCGCGGCACTACGGTCGGCGTTGGGCGCCATTGATAACGCCGAGGCCGTCGACGCCGCACGGGCACCGCAACCGAGTGCCGGGCACTCGACACTCGCGGGGACCGTACCTGGCCTTCGCGCCGCTGAGGTCGAACGGCGATGCCTCAGCGCGACAGAGATGGACGAGGTCGTCCGAGCGGAGGTGGCTGATCGGCACGCGGCCGCCGGCGACTACGAGCGTGCGGGTCACCATGCACGCGCCGAGCGCCTACGAGACGAGGCTGCTGTCCTGCGCGCATGCCTCGGTGATGAGCCCTGAGGATGCAGCGATGAAGCGCAGTCCGGCAGGACCCGGTGTGGGACTACCCGCGCCCGCCGTGGGCCGAGCGGATCCACCGGCGGGTCCGGATCGTGCACGGCGGCACGCTGCTCGTCGACACCGACGATGTGGTGCGCTGCTGGAGACGTCGCATCCGCCGACGTACTACCTGCCACGGTCGGAATTCCGGGTGCCGCTGCTCGCCGCGTCGCGGATGACGATGTGTGAGGTCGGGTGCTGGTACTCGCAGCTGGACCTGCGCTACCCGCAACTCACCGACCGGGTTACCGGGTACGCGGGGCGGTTCGACGAGGTGACCGTCGACGGGGAGCAGGTGACGCCGCAGCCGGGGCGGTTCTACGGCAGCTGGATCACTGCCGATGTCGTCGGGCCGTTCAAGGGCGAGCCGGGCAGTTGGGGCTGGTAACGGAAGTGCATCGCGGGAGAGGGAGAAACGATCTCGCTCAGTGGTTCCCGACTCGACTGTCAACAAGATCATCACTGCACGACCGAGGCGCCGAGCCGAGCACTGACCGTCGAAATCCGCCGAATCACCCTCGACCGAACAGCGATCACCGCCTCACACACGAAGATCCGGCAGTCCCGAAATTGTCGGTGAGGGACCGGGGTTCATGCCGAGCTGGATCGGGTCGTTCTTGGCGTGCGAGGACCACACGTGCCCGGGTGGCACACCGAGGTCGGCGGCGTGTTCGACTCCGACTCCGGGGCTCCCGACGAAGATCACGTCATCGGCGGCGAGGGGGTGCCCCTTCGCGGCGTAGCCCACGACGGTCGAGCCGTAGCTGTGCCCGAGCACGGTGTTGTGCGAGGGCGTGCCCTGGTGGGTGACCCGAGGCCCGTCCTGGAAGGAGTCCAGCCCGGGTGCGGCCCGCTGGGCGAAGCCGGGGTCGATGGCGTCCCCGTGACCGGGTGGGAAGGTCGCGATGGCCTGTGGGGCGTCATAGCCGATCCACATCACTGCAGAGGTTGCGGCGTCACGATCGAGGGCGGTCGCCTGATTGACCATGAGGTCGGCGCGGGCCAGGTCACCCTGGTTGCCGCCGACGCTGCCCAGCCCGGCGCCGGTGCCGGGCACGTAGGTGACGACGTTGGCGGCGGTGTCGGGGTTGCCGATCGCGACGATGGCCGTGCCGTTGCCGGAAGGGTCGAAGCCGAGCAGGTAGGCCCGTTGGGGTTCGGTGCTGCGCAGCCGGTCCCGGATGGTTTCGATGCCCCGGAGCCGTTGCAGCTCGGTGCTCTGCGCGTCACTGCGGTGCTCGCCGAGCCGCTCCAGTTCGGCGATCCGGGGGTGGTAGTCGGGCAGTGCGGCGAGGACCAGCCGGTTCGCCTCGTCGCGGGCTTCGGCGGGGACACCGTCGAGGTTGCCGATCCGCTGTGGGTCGGCGTGGATCAGCGCGTACCGCTCGCCCCGGCTCAGCCCGTCCCACCACTGGTGCACCCGCTGCGGGCTGGTCCCCGCAGGCGGGATCCGGGTCGCGCCGGACCCCGGATCGAGGGCCCGCGCTCCGGACGGCGGCGTCAGCTCGGCCAGCCGGTCGGTGGTGTGCCGGTCGGACTCGGTGGCGACCCGCAGGGCGTGCTCGACGGCTTCGCTGATCAGCCCGGCCTCGACGAGCAGGGTCGCCTGCAGTGCGGGTCCGAGCAGCACCAGCGCCGCGGCCACCTCCGGGGGGATCCGTGCCGACCCGTCCGGGCCGACCAGGATCGGGGTACCCGCCGTGGCGTTCACCGCGCCCCGCACCAGCCGCTGGGCGGAGCTCACCGTTGCGCAGTGCTCCCGAAGCACCGGGGCGATCTGCTCGACCAGCGTCCGGTCCCGCTCAATCCGGTCGGCGATCCCGCTCAGGTAGGTCATCGCCGCGTCGCGAGCCAGCCCGTCCCAGCCTGCGCCCACCCCGTCGATGGTCCGCGCCAGCTCGGCGTGGCGGGCGCCGATCCGGTCGGCAAAACACCTCCCAGTGCGCCGCGGCCTGCGCGAACACCTCGGGCTGCGCGTCTCAGAGTTCGGGGAAGGACACCACGGCGGATCAACCCCCGCGCCGGATTCGCTCGAAACTCTGCGCCCCGGAGGAGTCGGCACGGTCGTACGCGGCGGCGGTCTCGCCCAGCTTGTCACCGGCCACCCGCAGCACCGTCGCAAGCTCGCCGGTCTCGGCCTGCCACGCCTCGGCGGTCGTGCGCGCGGCCTGGATCGACGTGAATCCCTCGTTGCTGCCCGGTGGGGGTGCCAGTCGCTCTGCGGCACTGGCTCGCAGCTCATCGGACAGCTCGTGCAGCCGCCGCCCCCCGTTGCGCAGCCGACCCGGCTCCACCCGGTACCCGCCCGCCGTCATCGCCGCCCCCCGCCGTGTCGAACGCCGCAAGGGTTCCTCGCCGCGCCGGGAGCGTAGCCGAGCGTGACCGCCTCCGAGGGCAACTTGACGACATCCGCCCGGGGCGTTGCGACGTGGTGGCGATCAGCTGTGCGCGATGTCCACGATCACGTGGGCGATCTGATTGCCGTCCACCGAGGTGGTCACCGTGAAAGGCAGCTTGTCGCGGACCCCGACGGCGAAGGACGACTGACCTTCGAAGGAACCCGCTGAGCGGACCGCGCGCAGCGCTCCCCAGCTCGCCAGCCCCGCGGGACCGTAGAGGTACTGGCCGGACGGTGCGAACACCACACCGGGCTGATGGCCGGAGGTGTCCTGCGATGTCCCCTGGGCCGGCGCATTGACGACGACCTCCAGCGCGGCCCCGCCTGGCACCGGAATGTCCCGGCCCGAGCCCTCCTCGCCGACCACCGGTACGTAACCGACGCGGTAACCGACGGCTCCAGGGCCGTTGACGTCGAACACCACCCGGTCGAAACAGTCATGCCTGCCGATACGCGCTTGGTAGAGCGCCGCGGTACTGGTCAGCGCCGACTGGCGGGTGCCGGTTCCCCAGGTCGCGGTGTCGGGGCACGAACCGGCCCGCGTTGTCGTGGCATTCGGAGCGGGTGGCGTTCTCGGCTCGAATGTGATGGCGGCGGCTGGACCGGTGCCCGTCGTCGACGCGGCCGCATGGGGCGTGACAGCAGGCGCACCGCCAGCCGTGCAGCCGCTCAGAAAGCCCAGTAAGACGGATAACGCCGCGACGGGGACCATGACGATCGTCTTCCGCATGATGACGGCCCCATCTCTGACCACCGCAATCTCTGACCACGGTGCGGACCCGATCTCCCTTCGTACCCCATCGAACGCACTCCGTACAGCCGCGCAGGCGGCCAGCAGTCGCCGCGCCTTTCCGGGAACCGCGCCGCTGGTCGGGGGGAGGCGTTAATGTGTCGATCTCGGCGCGTGCAGGATCGGTGACTGTCCGGCGAAGGTCGCTGGTGCCGAGCTGAGCGAACGGTATCGACGAGGGGCGATCGAGCGTGGGCACCCTGCAGTTCCGGCGGTCATCGCGACTGCCAGCGCCGAAGATGCCCGGTGGTGAGGTCCACCTGGAGCCACCCCCTGAGGTGCCCAGGGTGATACCGGGCAACATCGTGCAGAAGCTGCTGCCGATCGTGATGATCGTCGCGGTCCTCGGCATGGTGGCCTTCGTCTTCACCAGCGGGGAAGGCAAGAGCAACCCGATCTTCCTGCTGTTCCCGGTGATGATGCTGGTCTCCACAGTCGGGATGTTCGCCGGTGGCGGACGTGGTGGCGGTCAGCGCAAGGCCGAGATGAACGAGGACCGCAAGGACTACCTGCGCTACCTCGGGCAGATGCGGGAGCGCGCCAGGGAGGCCGCCGAGGAACAGCGGGCCGCGCTGGAGTGGAGCCATCCTGATCCCGCGGCGCTGTGGTCGATCGCCAGCAGCAAGCGGATGTGGGAGCGCCGCTCCGGCGACCCGGATTTCTGTCATGTGCGAATCTGCCGGGGCGCGCAGCGACTGGCGATGCGGCTGGTGCCGCCGCAGACCGGTCCGGTGGACGAACTGGAGCCGATCACCACGCTGGCGCTGCGCCAGTTCGTCCGGACCCATTCCATCGTTCCCGACCTGCCGATCTCGATCTCGATCCGCGGGTTCGCCGCGGTCGGCATCTCCGGTGAGCGGACCGCGACTCGCGGGCTGGCCCGTGCGGTGGTCGCCCAGCTGGCCACTTTCCACTCGCCCGACGACCTGCTCCTCGCGGTGGTCACCGCGGGAAGGGCCAAGCAGGAGTGGGAGTGGGCGAAGTGGCTACCGCACGTTCAGCATCCGACCCTGGTGGACGGAGCCGGCTCGATGCGGATGATGGCCGGGTCGCTGGCCGAGATCGAGGGACTGCTCGGTGAGCAGTTGCGGGACCGGCCGCGGTTCTCCCGCAACGCGATGGCCCCGGGCGACGAACCGCACATCGTGATCGTCATCGACGAAGGGGTCGTCAGCGGAGAGGAACAGATCATCCTGGAGGAGGGCATGGCCGGGGTCACCGTGCTCGACATCTCCGATTCGCTGGGCCCGCTGACCGCTCGCCGTGGGCTGCGACTGTCGATAGTCGACGGGCAGATCGGCGCGCTGAACGCGTCGGGAACGGAGTACTTCGGCGGGCCGGACGTGTTCGGGGTCGCCGAGGCGGAGGCCGTGGCCCGGGCACTGTCCCCGTACCGGGTCGGCGCGGCGGACGCCGAGGAGGAGGACGAGCCGCTGCTGTGCAACGCGGGGCTGCTGGAACTACTCGGGTTGCCCGAGGATCCCAGGGCCTTCGACGTCGCCCAGGCCTGGCGTCCCCGGCCGATCCGGGATCGGCTGCGGGTGCCGATCGGGGTGGGTGAGTTCGGCCAGCCGGTGGAGTTGGACATCAAGGAGGCCGCCCAGGAGGGGATGGGCCCGCACGGGCTGTGTGTGGGGGCCACCGGGTCGGGGAAATCGGAGTTCCTGCGCACGCTGGTGCTGGGCCTGATCGCCACGCACTCCTCCTCGGTGCTCAACCTGGTACTGGTCGACTTCAAGGGCGGCGCGACGTTCCTGGGTATGGAGCACGCCCCGCACGTCGCCGCGGTCATCACCAACCTCGCCGACGACCTGACCCAGGTCTCCCGGATGCGGGACGCGCTGGCCGGTGAGATGAACCGGCGGCAGGAGCTGCTGCGCAGCGCGGGCAACTTCGCCAACGTCAAGGACTACGAGCGGGCCAGGGAGAACGGTGCCGATCTGGACCCGCTGCCCGCGTTGTTCATCGTGATCGACGAGTTCTCCGAGCTGCTGGCTCAGCAGCCGGAGTTCATCGACCTCTTCGTGGCCATCGGCCGGCTCGGCCGCTCGTTGCAGATGCACCTGTTGCTGGCCTCGCAGCGCCTGGAGGAGGGCAAGCTGCGCGGTCTGGATTCGCACCTGTCCTACCGGATCGGCCTGAAGACCTTCTCCGCCTCGGAATCCCGGGCGGTGCTCGGGGTGCCCGATGCCTATGAGCTGCCCTCGGTCCCCGGTTCGGGATATCTGAAGTTCGACACCAGCTCGATGGAGCGGTTCAAGGCCTGCTACGTCTCAGGCCCCTACCGGGCCGGAGCCGGTGTCGTGGCGCCCTCGTCGGTCCCGGTCACCTCCGACCGCAGGCCGCGGCTGTTCGTGCCCGACTACGTGGACCTGCCCGCCCAGCCCCAGCAGCCACAGCAGCCCCAGCAGCCCAGCAGGCCGGATCCGGCGCCGCAGGCGGCCGCCCGGCCGGAGACGCCCACCGAGCCCAGCGTGCTGGACATCGTGGTGAGTCGGATGCGCGGGCAGGGGCCGCCCGCGCACGAGGTGTGGCTGCCTCCGCTGGACGAGCCGCCGTCACTGGACCAGCTCCTGCCGCCGTTGTCGGGCACCGAGGACCGCGGGTTGTGCCCGGTCGGTTTCTTCGGCAACGGCAAGCTCGCCGTCCCGGTGGGGATCGTGGACAAGCCCTACGAACAGCGCCGGGACCTGCTGTGGGCGGACTTCTCCGGTGCGGCGGGCCACGCCGTGGTCACCGGCGGCCCGCAGTCGGGTAAGTCCAGCCTGCTGCGCTCGATCCTGATGTCCCTTGCGCTCACCCACACCCCCGAGGAGGTGCAGTTCTTCGGCATCGACTTCGGCGGCGGCACGCTGGCGTCGGTGGACGGCCTGCCGCACAGCGGCGGGGTGGCCGGGCGGCTGGAGCCGGACACGGTGCGGCGCATCATCGCCGAGGTGACCGGCCTGCTCTCGGCCCGGGAGAAGCTGTTCCGCCGGCTGGGCATCGACTCGATGGCGGATTTCCGGGCCCGCAAACGGCGCGGTGAGCTGGCCGAGGACCCGTTCGGCGACGTGTTCCTGGTGGTCGACGGCTGGCACAACTTCCGCCAGGAGTTCGACATCACCGACGTGGAGATGCAGGTGGTCAACCTGGCCACCCAGGGCCTGTCCTACGGGGTGCACGTCATGATCGGTGCCACCCGGTGGGCGGAGATCCGGCCCGCGATGAAGGACCTGCTCGGCACCCGCTTCGAGCTGCGCCTCGGTGACCCCGCGGAGTCCGACATCGACCGGCGGGTGGCGGTCAACGTGCCCGCGGGCCGTCCTGGGCGCGGGCTGTCCCGGGAGAAGCTGCACTTCCTGTCCGCGCTGCCCCGCATCGACGCGTCGACCAGTGCGGAGGACGTGGGCGCGGGGGTCGCCGACGCGGTGGCGCGGGTGCGCGGCGGGTGGCACGGCCGGGGTGCCCCTCGGGTCCGGCTGCTACCGGAACGGATCCCCTACGACCAGCTGCCCGCGCCGGACCCCTCCCAGCCGCACCGCATCCCGATCGGGATCAACGAGTCCGAGCTCGCCCCGGTGTATCTCGACTTCGCCGCCGAGCCGCACTTCCTGTGCTTCGCCGACGGCGAGTCCGGCAAGACCAACCTGCTGCGGGCCATCGCCAAGGGGATCGTGGCACGCGCCACGCCGCAGCAGGCCCGGATCGTTCTTGTC
>DASXOV010000200.1:0-2983 GCA_036494005.1 Pseudonocardiaceae bacterium
GTCAGCAGCGCGGCGGCCAGCCCGAGGCTCATCGCGCTGAGTGCCCACGTCTGCCAGGCGACGGAGGCCCCGAATGTCGAGGCAGTGTCCTTGATGGTGGGCACCACCGCCGTGAAGTCGACCAGTACCAACAGGGTGGCCACCCCGCTGACCGCCGAGGTCGAGGGCAGTCCGCGCCATCGTACGGTCGGACGTGTCTGCTCAATCATGCTCGGTCAGACCTCCAGTTCAGTAATTGAACTGAGGCTAACACGGTGAGGTTCAATCAGTGAACTGCGCGGGGTATGATGAGGGCCATGCTCGGCAATACCTACGCAGGCCAGGACTGCGCGATCGCGCGGGCGCTGGAAGTGGTCGGCGAGCGCTGGACGCTGCTGGTGCTGCGCGACGCGCTCTACGGCGTGCGGCGCTTCTCCGACTTCGCCGAACATCTCGACATCCCGCGGGCTGTCCTGTCCGATCGGCTGCGCAAACTGGTGACCAACGGGCTGCTCGTCCGCACCACGGCCGACGACGGCGTTCCGGTCACCTACGAGCTGACCGAAGCCGGCCGGGCGACGTGGCCGGTGGTGCACGCGCTCGCGCACTGGGGTCAAGGGTGGGCGCCGACGTCACCCGAACGCAGTGCCCCGCGAGTATTCAGCCACGCGAAGTGTGCGACCCAACTGGACCAGCACGGTCACTGCCCGGCCTGCGGGATCACCCCGGACGCCGGCGACGTCATGATCACAAAACCGGACCCGGGCGCCCCACCACGCAGAACCGACCGCGTCAGCGCGGTGCTGGCCGGGCCGGAGCCGCACCGCCTGCTCTCGCCGATCTGATCCCGCGATGCCGTGTGCAAGGGGTTGCCTTCGAGCGCGCCGCTGTCACCTGCCTTGGTGCGCTGCCTGGACCTGCCGGCTGACCTGCCCGCCGAGCTGACCATCGCCGAGCTGACCATCGCCGAGGTGGCGGAGCTGACCGGGCTGGGCGCGCACACGCTGCGCTACTAGGAGCGGATCGGGCTGGTCGAGGTCGGCCGGGACGGCGCCGGGCACCGGCGCTATGACCGGACGCGCTGGCGCGCTCAATACGACGACCGCTCACCACGACGATACGGAGAGCGCCATCGTGACCGGGCACGACCGTACCCAGATTTCCCGCACCCTCGGCCGGCAGGGCCCGGTGGTCTCGGCACCAGGTACCCATCGAGGACACCGTCGGGGCGATGGCCGAACCGGTCGCGGCGGGCAAGGTGCGCCACCTCGGCCTGTCGGAGGCGTCAGCGGACCGGATCCAGAAAATACACGCCGCGCCCGCCATGGTTGTAGTTGATCTGGCCCGCCTGTTTGAGGGCGGGATCGGCGTAGTACGTGATCCCGGCCTGCTGGATTCGTTGGAAGATCGCGTCGAAGTTTCCCTCGGGGACCAAGAATGCATAGTGCTGCGCGGCGATGGTCTCCTGGTGGCTGGTTGCGAAGTCCAACGTGACGCCATTGCTGGTGGCGACGGGGATGAACGGGCCCCACCCTGCCCCGACCTCCAAGCCCAGGATATTCGCGAGGAACCCGGCTGACGCCTGGTTGTCTCGGGCGAAAACGATGGTGTGTTTCAACTCGACTGACACGGTGGGAATGCCCTCCAGATGTGCGTGAGGCTGCAGGTGTGCGTAATGTGTGGTGAATGGCGGTGACGCGCTCTCTGGACCCGGCAACGGGCAGGAGAAATGGCCTGCGGGACGGTGAATCGCTGATGCCGATCTGCCGGATTCGAGAAGAATCCTCGTACTCGGTGCTGCTCGGCGCCACTGGGCGTTGAGCCGGCGCACGGCTGGTCAGGCGCGGCCGGTGAACTGTGAATTCACGGCATCATCCCCCTGCTATGGTGCCGCCCACC
This sequence comes from Pseudonocardiaceae bacterium, assembly GCA_036494005.1. Taxonomy (GTDB): domain Bacteria; phylum Actinomycetota; class Actinomycetes; order Mycobacteriales; family Pseudonocardiaceae. The sequence continues at coordinate 1,879 of DASXOV010000200.1, forward strand.
CGCCGCCGTCTTCCTGGTCGGCGTCACGCGACACGCAAGACATCACAGGCCGGCACACTCAATGATTAACCTGCAGTGGTCACCCTGAGCAGACCGATCGATTCAGAAGGACTCGCGTTCATGTCACCGCAGATCGCCACCACCACCCGCGTCGACCTCGCCGGGCTGCTGGACTTCGTCCGCCCTCGGCACCGCGCGGTGCTGCTCACCGGGCGAGCCGACGGCACGCCGCAGGCGTCACCGGTCTCCTGCGGCGTGGACACCGCAGGGCGAGTGGTCGTCTCGACCTATCCCCAGCGGGCGAAGGCCGTGAACGTGCGCCGTACCGGCACCGCCTCGGTCGTGGTGCTCTCCGCAGAGTTCGATGGCGCATGGGTGCAGGTCGACGGAGACGCGGAGGTGCTGGACGTACCGGAGGCGGTCGAGCCGCTGGTGGAGTACTACCGCAGCATCTCGGGGGAGCACCCGGACTGGGACGAGTACCGCGAGGCGATGCGGCGACAGAACAAGTCCCTGATCCGGATCACGCCGCGTCGCTGGGGGCCGGTGGCCACCGGCGGCTTCCCGGCCTGATGCTCCGTCGCGGGTAACTCGTGCGGTGGGGTGGGTTGTGGCGCCACCGCGACTTCCGTCGGCTGTGGATCGGCGACACGATCAGCCAGTTCGGCACCACCATCAGTCGCCTCGCGTTGCCGTTGCTGGCGGTGCTGGTCCTGCATGCCTCGCCGTTCCAGGTCGGGCTGCTGACCGCGTTCGAGACGCTGGCGTTCCTGTTGATCGGGCTGCCCGCAGGAGCGTGGGTGGATCGCATGCGGCGTCGGCGGGTGCTCATCGTCAACGACCTGGTCCGCACCGTGGCGATCGGATCTGTGCCGGTGGCCGCTGCCGTGGGTGTGCTCGGTATGGGTCAGCTCTACGTGGTCGCCTTCGTCACCGGGGTCAGCACCGTGTTCTTCGACGTGGCCTATCAGTCTTATCTGCCGGAGCTGATCGGCCGCGACGATCTGGTCGTGGGAAACGCCGCGCTGCAGGCCAGTCAATCGGTGGCGGTGGTGGCCGGCCCCTCGGTCGGCGGCGCGCTGGTGCAGGTACTCGGTGCGCCGAC
>DASXOV010000201.1:0-20571 GCA_036494005.1 Pseudonocardiaceae bacterium
GACAGCCATTACTCGCTGGGTTCAGTGCTCAACCATGTGTTGTTGCACCAGACGGTGATCGGGCTCGAAGCCCGGGAACAGCTCGAACTGGCGGGGGAGCGGCTGCCCGACGTGGTGATCGCGCCCTGCGGCGGCGGTTCCAACCTGGGTGGACTCGCGTTCCCGTTCGTTCCCGACGGCGGGGTGCGGCTGCTGGCCGTGGAGCCACTGTCCTGCCCCACGTTGACCCAGGGTCGGTTCGACTACGACTTCGGCGACACCGCCGGCTTCACCCCGCTGCTACCCATGTACACGCTGGGCCACGACTTCGTGCCGCCGAGCATCCACGCCGGCGGCCTGCGATACCACGGGGACAGCCCGCTGGTCTCGGCGCTGGTCCGGGACGGCCGGATGGAGGCGGTGGCCTACCCGCAGGGAAAGGTCTTCGATGCGGCTGTCCAGTTCGCTCGCGCCGAGGGCAGGGTGGCTGCCCCTGAGGCTGCGCACGCGATCAGGGCGGCCATCGATGAAGCGCTCGCAGCCAAGGAGACCGGTGAGGAGAAGGTCATCCTGTTCAACTACAGCGGCCACGGTTTCCTCGACCTGTCAGCGTATGACGCCCACCTGCGAGGGGAGCTCTCCGACTAGAGCCCTGCTCGCGTGCATGGGAGGGCGCACACACCGTGCACCAGGCGCGGACACACCGTGCATGGGAGGCGGACACGCGCGGGGGAGGGAGGCGGGGAGGGATTTAGAGGCGGGGAGTGGCGAAGTCACGGGGGAGTTTGGCGGCAGCGGCGCGGTCCAGCATCCAGAGGGTCCGGCGTCGGCCCGTTGCGCCCGCGGCAGGTACTTGAACCTGACCCGCGCCGCTGAGTGCCATGGCGACCGCGGCGGCCTTGTCCGATCCGGTGACGATCAACCAGCACTCGGCGGCGCAGCGGATGGCCGGGAGCGTCATCGTGATCCGGGTGGGTGGCGGCTTGGGGGCCCCCCGTACCGCGACGACGGCACGTTCGGACTCGTAGCCGGCCGGAGACGACGGGAACACCGACGCGACATGGCCATCCTCGCCGACGCCGAGCAGACAGATGTCGAAGGACGGTGCGGGACCGTGATCCTCGGACCGCCGCCGGTCCAGGAACAGGTCTTCGTAGGCTTGCGCGGCCGCGTCGGGATCGTTACCCCAGGGCCCGTCCGAAGCTCCCATCGGATGGACCCGGTCCGGGCTGATATTGACGTGGTCGAGCAGTGCCTGGCGGGCCTGCGTCTCGTTGCGCTCCGGATGTCCGGTGGGCAGGAACCGCTCATCGCTCCAATAGACGTCCAGCCGCTGCCAGTCCACGGCTGCTGCCGCCGGTGTCGCGGCCACCTGACGCAGCACCGCCACGCCACTACGACCTCCGGTCAGCGTGACCGATGCCGATCCCGCGGCGGTCTGGATGTCAACCAGCCGGGTCACCAGCCGGGCGGCGGCTGCCGCGGCGAGCACGTCGGCATTGGCGTGCACCACGATGTCGGGGCGACTCATGAGTGGCTGCTCTGCGGGTCGGCTGACCGGGCCGCGCGTGCCGATCCCGCCCGGCGTGCGGAGACCCCCGCCCGGCCCTCGACGTCGGTCAGTGCCTCAAGCGTTTCCTGGTAGATCTCATCCGCGTCGAGTCGGCGCAGCTCCTCTGCGAGGCATTCGCGCACCGGGCGACGCTTCAGCGCCACCTTGCGCTCCGGCTGGCCCGGCTGGCGGAGCACACCGACCTTCGCGGTCGGACGGATCAGTTCCACGGGCCCCGAAGGTCGTTCGAGCAGCACCGAGTGGATCCCGCCCCCCGGTTCCGAGGCGCGGCGGCGCACCGGAACCCGCAGCCGGGACCGCAGCCACCCGGCCAGCAGATCGGTGGACGGATTGTCCGCAGCGCCGGTGACGACGGCAGCGTCGACGTTCTCATGAGGCCGCAGGTCGAGCGCCGCGGCGAGCAGCGCACGCCACGGAGTGAGCCGGGCCCAGGCCAGATCGGTGTCTCCGTCCGCGTAGGAGATCCGGCGGGCATCGAGTGCCTTGATCGGATTGCGGGCAGCTGCAGTGTCGGTGATCCGGCGCTGGGCCAGCATCCCGATCGGGTCCTCCGCGGGCACGGCGGGCGCGGTGTCCGGCCACCAGGCGACTACCGGGCAGTCCGGCAGCAGCAGTGGTATCACCACGCTGTCACCGTGCTCGGCCAGCGGGCCGTAGAGGCGCAGCACGAGTACCTCGGAAGCGCCGGCGTCCCCACCGACCCGAATCTGCGCGTCCAGCCGGGTCGCGGCGCGTTTGGCGCCCTTGGCCACCACGAGCACCCGGCACGGATGCTCCCGGCTGGCTTCGTTGGCGGCCTCGATCGCCTGCTCCACGTGTTCGCCGTCATCAGTGATGATCACCAAGGTGAGCACCCGGCCGATCGCCACCGCGCCACCGCGTTCCCGGAGCTCGACCAGCGACGCGTTGATCTTCGCGGTCGTCGTCGACGGCAGGTCGACCATCATCGCGTACCTCCGGCGGGAGCGGCAGCAGAGCTGGGGCGAGAGGCGATCACGGTCGTCTCCAGGCACGGCGGTACCTGGCGATCATCCGGTCCGCGGACGGCGGGCCCCAGGTACCTGCCGGGTAGGGCTCGGGCCTGTCCTGTTTGGCCCAGAACTCGAGTACCGGGTCCAGGATGGCCCAAGACTGTTCCACTTCCTTGCTCACCGGGAACAACGACGGCTCCCCGAGCAGGACGTCCAGCAGGAGCCGTTCATAAGCCTCGGGCGAGGACTCGGTGAACGCGGTCCCGTAACGGAAGTCCATCGTGACGTCGCGGACCTCCATCCCGGGTCCGGGAACCTTCGACCCGAACCGGATGGTCACTCCCTCGTCCGGCTGTATCCGAATCACCACGGCGTTCTGCCCCAGTTCTTCGGTCATGGTCTGATCGAAGGGCAGGTGTGGCGCGCGCTTCAGCATCACCGCTATCTCGGTGACGCGCCTGCCGAGTCGCTTGCCCGCGCGCATGAAGATCGGCACCCCGCCCCAGCGGCGAGTCTCGACCTCCAGGGTGATCGCGGCGAAGGTCTCGGTGTTGGAGTCCGTGCGAAAGCCCGGCTCCTCGAGCAGACCGACGACCTTCATCCCGCCCTGCCAGCCTGAGGTGTACTGGCCGCGTGCGGTGGTCTCGCCGAACGGCTCAACAGCCCTGGTCGCGGAAAGCACCTTGATCTTCTCCCCGCGCACCGACTCGGGCGAGAAGGACACCGGGTCCTCCATCGCGGTGAGAGCGAGCAGCTGCATCAGGTGATTCTGAATCACGTCCCTGGCCGCTCCGATGCCATCGTAATACCCGGCCCGGCCACCGAGACCGATGTCCTCAGCCATGGTGATCTGTACATGATCGACGTAGTGGGTGTTCCAGATCGGCTCGAAGAGCTGATTGGCGAAGCGCAGCGCGAGAATGTTCTGGACGGTCTCCTTGCCGAGATAGTGGTCGATGCGGAACACCGACTCCTCGGGGAACACGGAATTGACGATCTCGTTGAGCTCGCGGGCGCTGCGCAGATCGTGTCCGAAGGGTTTCTCGATGACCACCCGGCGCCAGTGCTCGTGGTTCTGCTCGGCGAGTCCGGTGCGGGCGAGTTGCTTGAGCACCACCGGGAACTTGTCCGGCGGGATGGACAGGTAGAAGGCGAAGTTGCCGCCGGTACCTCGTTCCCGGTCCAGTGTCCCGACCACGTCCGCGACACGGTCGAAGGCGTCGTCGTCATCGAACTGGCCGGGCACGAAGCGGATACCCTCGGCCAGCTGGTCCCAGACCTCCTGGTGGAACGGGGTGCGGGCGTACTTACGGACCGCTTCGTAGACCAGCTCGCCGAAATCGTGGTCCTTCCAGTCGCGGCGGGCGAATCCGACCAGAGCGAAACCGGGCGGCAGCAACCCCCGGTTGGCCAGGTCGTATATCGCAGGCATCAGCTTCTTGCGGGCCAGGTCCCCGGTCACCCCGAAGATCACCAGGCCGCATGGGCCCGCGATACGGGGCAGCCGCTTGTCCCGGTGGTCCCGCAGCGGGTTCACCCAGTCGGCCGGGTGGTAAAAACCGGTCATTCACCGAGCTCCTGCACCGCGCGGACCACCTGAATCAGCCCGGCCGGCCGGTCGAGCAAGTGCAGCCGCAGTACGGGACGGCCGCGCACGGCGAGGACCTGCGCGTCGCCCAGCGCCTGGGCGCGCTGCAGCTGACCCAGGGTGTACGAGGTGCCCGGCACCTGGAGGTCCTGGTCCGCATCCCCGGTGATCTGCAGGAACGAGCCGTTCTGATGACCACCCTTGTGGTACTGGCCGGTCGAGTGCAGGAAGCGGGGACCCCAGCCGAAGGTGACCTGCAGTCCACCCCGGCGGGAGCGGCGCGCCAGCTCGCTGCGCAGCACCGCAGCGGACGCATCGGCGATCCGGTCCAGATAAGCCTGCACCGCGAGGTAGCCGAGTTCGGGGGTGACGGTGATCAGCGCGCGTAGTGCCTCGGCCACGGTGGCCGCCCCGGCGTGCGGCCAGTCGCCGATCGGGTACACCGCAACCGCACCCTCGACGAAAGCCGGTTCGGGATCCGGCGTGGTGGATCCGTCGAGCAGGGCACGGGCCGCAACCTTCGCGGCCTCCACATCGGGCTGGTCGAACGGGTTGATACCCAGTAGCTTGCCGGCCATCGCGACGGCGTGCTCCCAGAGCTGGAACTGCCCACCGAGAGTGCCGGTGACCGCGATGCCGGCCGGATCGACGCCAGGGCCGATGGTGACCGGCGTGGCGTCCGGTCCCGCGTCGGCGAAGCCCGGGGCCCCCGGGCCCTCCACCACCACCGGCAGCAATCCGGTGCCGTCCTTGCCGGTGGATTCGGCGATGAGTTGTTCGGCCCAGTCGGCCAGCCCGATGATTCCCGAACCGGTGTCGGCCAGCACCACCTTGTCCGCACCCCTGGCGTGAGCCGCGCCGAGCGCGGCAGCCAGTCGCAGGGCGGGGTTGCCCGGATCGTCGGTGGCCAGCAACGGGACCTGCTCCGCGGCGTCGTCCAGCAGGCCGGCGATGTCCGCGCCCGCCAGCCCGGCCGGAACCAGGCCGAAGGCGGTCAAGGCCGAGTAACGACCACCCACCTCCGGATCGGCGGTGATCACCGCGCGGTAACCCTCGGCCTCGGCGGTCCGCTGCAGCGGCGAGCCCGGGTCGGTGACCACCACGACATGCGCCGCCGGGTCCAGCCCGGCCGCGGCGAAGGCGGCGACGAACACCCGCCGGTGGCTGTCGGTCTCCACCGTCGCTCCCGACTTGGAGGAGACCACGAGCACGGTGCGTTCCAGATCGCCAGCCAGAGCGTCGGCAACCTGACCGGGATCGGTGGTGTCCAGCACGGTCAACGGCGCCTGCATGGTCGCGCAGATGACCTCCGGGGCCAGCGACGAGCCACCCATGCCTGCCAGCACCACCCGGTCGATGCCCCCGGAGTGCAGATCGGCTCGCAGTGCCTCGATGGTGGCCAGCAGCGGGCGGGATGTCGCGGGCGATGTCACCCAGCCGAGTCGCTTGCCTGCCTCGTGCTCGGCCCGCGGGCCCCACAAGGTCGGATCCCGCTCCGCGAGCGTGGACGCCACCCGCTCCGCCACGAGCTTCTCGATCAGGGATCCGGCTTCCTCGGCCGAACCGGAGGACCGGATATCGACGGTGAGCTCAGGCATCGGTGCCTGCGCCCTCTTCCGGTTGCCGCGCGGCTTTCGCGAGTTGGGTCGCCACCGTCTCGCTCAGCTCACCCCAGGAGGCCGCGAACTTCTCCACGCCTTCCCGTTCCAGCACGGCGAACACATCGTCGAGGTCGACCCCGGCCGCACCGAGTGCGTCGAAGGTACGTTGCGCCTCCTCGGCCCGGCCCGCCATCCCATCGCCGGGCACCTGGCCGTGGTCGGCGACGGTGAGCAGGGTTTTCTCCGGCATCGTGTTGACCACTCCCGGGGCGACCAGCTCGGTGACGTACTTGGTGTCGGGGTAGGCCGGGTTCTTCACCCCGGTGGAGGCCCACAACGGACGCTGTGGCCGCGCCCCCGCGTCGGCCAGCCCGGCCCACCGCGCAGTCCCGAACTCCTCTTGATATGCGGCGTAGGCGAGCCGGGCGTTGGCCACTGCGGCCTGCCCGCGCAGCGCCAGGGCCTGATCGGTGCCGATCGCTTCCAGCCGTTTGTCCACCTCGGTGTCCACCCGGGATACGAAGAACGAGGCGACCGAGCCGAGCCTGGACAGGTCGCGCCCGTTGACCCTGGCCTGCTCGATGCCTGCGAAGAAGGCATCCATCACCTGGCGGTAGCGCTGTACCGAGAAGATCAGCGTGACGTTCACGCTGACCCCGTCGGCGAGCGCACCGGTGATCGCGGGAAGTCCCTCCACGGTCCCCGGGATCTTGACCATCAGGTTGGGCCGATCGACCACTTTCCACAGCTCGCGGGCCTGGTTGAGGGTGGCGTCGGTGTCGTGTGCCAGCCCGGGTTCGACCTCAAGCGAGACCCGGCCGTCCACCCCGGCGGTGCGCTGCCAGGTCTCGCTGAAGAGGTCGCAGGCCAGCCGCACATCGGTGGTGGTGATCTCGCGCACGGCGTCCGCGATCGAGGCGCCCCGCGCGGCGAGCTCCCGCGTCTGCTGGGCGTAGTCCTCGGCGTGTGCCACCGCACCGGCGAAGATCGTCGGGTTGCTGGTGACGCCGACCACGAACATGTCGGTGATCAGATGGGCCAGGTTGCCCGAGTTGATCCGCTGGCGGGACAGATCGTCCAGCCAGACGGAGACCCCCGCCTCAGACAACTCCTGCAGGGGATTGGTACGACTCAAAAAAGATCTTCCCTCCGGGCGGTGTTCAGTCTGGGATGCGCGCCAGGCTTCGCCGGGCCGCGGCAGCGACCGCCTCACCGGTGAAGCCGAACTCTCGGTACAAGGTCTGCCAATCGGCGGAGGCACCGAAGTGCTCGAGGGAGACCACCTCGCCGTGGTCACCGACGAAGCGGTACCACGGCATCGCGATACCCGCCTCGACCGCCACCCGGGCCCTCACCGTCGGAGGCAAGACCTGATCCCGATAAGCCTGATCCTGCCCATCGAACCACTCCACGCACGGCATCGACACCACTCTGCTCGAGATTCCCTCGGAGGCCAGCGCCTCCTGGGCGGCGACCGCGAACTGAACCTCCGACCCGGTGCCGATCAGCAGCACCTGGGGCAGCCCACCGCCGACCTCGGATGCGTTGTCGGCGAGCACGTAACCCCCACGGGCCACCCCCTCGGCGTCGGTGCCCTCCAGCACGGGGACGGCCTGCCGGGTCAGCGCCAGCCCGGTGGGCCGGCGCCCCTTCTCCAGCACCACCTTCCAGGCCGCTGCGGTCTCGTTGGCGTCCGCGGGCCGGGCGACGTCCAGCCCGGGGATGGCGCGCAGCGCGGCCAGCTGCTCCACCGGCTGATGGGTCGGGCCGTCCTCACCGAGGCCGATCGAGTCATGCGTCCAGATGTAGATCACCGGCAGTTCCATCAGGGCGCCCAGCCGCACCGCGGGCCGCATGTAATCACTGAAGATCAGGAACGTCCCGCCGTAGGGGCGGGTCGGCCCGTGCAGCACGATTCCGTTGAGGATGGACCCCATGGCATGTTCCCGGACCCCGAAGTGGATCGTGCGGCCGTAAGGTTGCGCGTTCCACATCTTGGTGGCGGTCTTCTCCGGGCCGAACGAATCGGCTCCCTTGATGGTGGTGTTGTTGCTCTCGCCGAGGTCCGCCGAACCACCCCACAGCTCGGGCAGCGCCTCGCCCACCGCCGACAGCACCTCCCCGGACGCCTTCCGGGTCGGGACGCCCTTCCCGCCGGGTTCCCAGGTGGGGAGCTTCTCCGCCCAGCCGGCGGGCATTTCCCGGCGCGTCAGCCGGTCGAGCAGCGCGGCCCCGGAGGGGTTGGACCGCACCCACGCGTCGAAAGTCTGCTGCCACTGCGCGTGCACGGACTGCCCGCGGGCCACCGCTTGCCGGGTGTGCTCCAGGACCTCCGGCTCCACAACGAACGAGCGCTGCGGGTCGAAGCCGAGCGCCTCCTTCACCGCGGCCACCTCGTCGGCTCCTAGCGCGGAGCCGTGCGCGGCGCCGGTGTTCATCTTGCTCGGTGCCGGGTAGCCGATCACCGTGCGCAGCACGATGAGTGAGGGCCGACCCACCTCGGCCTTGGCCGCTCGGATCGCGTTCAGGATGCCGACGACGTCCTCACCGCCGTCGACGGTCTGCACATGCCAGCCATAGGCCTGGTAGCGGGCCGCGGTGTTCTCCGACAGCGCGATCTTGGTGTCGTCCTCGATGGAGATCTCGTTGGCGTCGTAAAACACCACCAGGTTGCCCAGCTCCTGTGTGCCCGCCAACGACGAGGCCTCGGAGGTGACGCCCTCCTGAATGTCGCCGTCGGAGGCGATGACGTAGACGTAATGGTCGAAGGGACTTTCGCCCCACCGGGTGCCGGGATCGAACAGCCCGCGCTCGCGGCGCGCGGCCATGGCCATCCCGACGGAGGAGGCCAGGCCCTGGCCGAGCGGCCCGGTGGTGATCTCGACACCGACGGTATGCCCGTATTCGGGGTGGCCCGGAGTCTTGGAGCCCCAGGTACGCAGCCGTTCGATGTCCTCCAGCTCCAGTCCGAAGCCGGAGAGGAACAGCTGCAGGTAGAGGGTCAGACTGGAGTGCCCGGCGGACAGCACGAACCGGTCTCGCCCGATCCAGTCCGGATCGGTGGGGTCGTACCGCATCACCCGCTGGAACAAGGTGTAGGCCAAGGGGGCCAGGCTCATGGCGGTACCCGGGTGACCGCTACCGACGCGCTCGACCGCGTCAGCGGCGAGTACACGGATGGTGTCCACCGCGCGGGAGTCCACCTCGGTCCAGTCGTCGGGAGTATGGGGTGTGGTGAGCTGGGTCAGATCGTCGGTGACGGACACGCTCGTGCTCCTGATCTGTGCTCGTTCGATGGCCGTGCCGGGGCGTGTGCGGGGCTGGTCCCGCTATACCCACCCTAGCGAGACGATGCCGGTGCGATCTCCCCCGGCAGAGCGGCCCCGCGGGGGGGACGCGAGAACTACGCAGCTACCATTCTGTCCACAGAGGTACCCTCCCGGACAGCCGTCCAGTCCTGCGCCGTCCGGATTCCCGACGAATGAGGAGCACGGTGAGCGCAGTGCCCCAGCCCCCGGGAACGCGGTGAGCAGCAGCGTTCAGCTTCCGACAGCGTCGCGCGTTCGCCGCCGTACCAGCCTGTTGCGCGCGTACCTGGCGTTGACCAAGCCGCGGGTGATCGAGCTGCTCCTGGTCACCACCATCCCGGCGATGCTGCTCGCGGTCCGCGGTGTGCCCTCGTTGGCGCTGGTGCTGGCGACCTTAGTGGGCGGCGCCATGGCGGCGGGTAGTGCGCAGGTACTGAATTGCGTGGCCGATGCCGACATCGACGCGGAGATGAAAAGGACCCGCGCCCGGCCGTTGGTCACTCACGAGGTGCCCATCCATCACGCACTGATCTTCGGGATCACGCTGGGGATCGCCGCGTTCGGCTGGCTGTGGCTCACCACGAATCTGCTCTCGGCGTTGCTCGCGGTGGCGACGATCCTGTTCTACGTCTTCGTCTACACCCTGCTACTCAAACGGCGCACGGCGCAGAACATCATCTGGGGCGGTGCCGCGGGGTGCATGCCGGTGGTGATCGGCTGGTCCGCGGTGACCGGCACCGTCAGCTGGCCCGCCCTGGTGATGTTCGGTGTGATCTTCTTCTGGACGCCGCCGCACACCTGGGCGCTGGCGATGAAATTCCGGGAGGACTACCAGCGGGTCGGGGTGCCGATGCTGCCCGCGGTGGCCACTCCGGTCTACGTCGCCCGGCAGATCGTCGTGTTCAGCTGGCTGATGGTGCTCTGGAGCCTGCTCCTGATACCGGCCACCAGTTGGGTCTTCGCCGCTGTGGCGGTCCTCGCCGGGGGCTGGTTCGTCGTGATGGCCCACCGGTTGTACGCCAGTGTCCGGCGTGGTGCGCAGGCCAGCCCCATGCGGCTGTTCCATCTGTCCAACACCTACCTGGCCCTGGTCTTCGTGGCGATCGCGGTCGACTCCGTCCTGGGGTGGGCCCCCTTCGGCTGGCCGAGGTAGACGGCAGGCGGTATGAGGTCAGGGCAGGACCACCGCGGCCAGTTTGTCCGGGTTGCCCACCAGCAGGATCCGCCCCACCCGGCCTGACTCGGTGACGTCGACGATGAATACCGCGTAGGGCGTGCCGCCGACCGAGGTGACCGCGCCGGGCGCTCCGTTGACGTGAACGACGTGGATGTCCGTTCCGGCTGGGATGTCCTTCGCGACGGCGGCGAAGAACCGGGCCACCTTGGCCGCGCCCACGATCGTCCGGCGGGGAGCGCGGATCTTTCCGCCTCCGTCGGCCAGGAACGTCACGTCCGGCGCGAGTACCTCCAGCAAGGCGCTCAGGTCACCACTGCTTGCCGCGCGCAGGAAACGCTCGGTGACCGCTTGACGAAGCGCGCCGTCCGGTTCGAAACGGGGGCGGCGGGCCTGGACATGCTCCCTCGCCCGGTGCGCCAGTTGACGCACCGCGGGCCGGGAGCGGCCGAGAACAACGGCGATCTCGGCGTAGTCGAAGCCGAACGCCTCACGCAGGACAAACGCGGCACGCTCCAGCGGCGACAGGGTCTGCAACACGATCAGCATGGCCATCGACACCGAATCGGCCAGCGCCGCCTGCTCAGCGACGTCCGGCGAGGTGAGCAGAGGTTCCGGGAGCCACGGACCGACGTAGGCCTCCCGGACGGTCCGGGTGGCGCGCAGCTGATCCAGCGCCGCGTTGGCCGTCATCCGCAGGAGGTACGCCCTCGGCTCAGCGATGTGGGATCGTTCGGCCCGGTCCCAGCGCAGCCAGGTCTCCTGCACGACATCCTCGGCCTCGGTGCGGCTGCCGAGCAGCCGGTATGCCAGGCCGATCAGTGCCTGACGATGCTCGGCGAACACGGTGACCGCCTCGTCGGCCGCCCTCACCGCTGCACCGCTCTCACCGACGCCGCCGGATCGGGCAGGCTGGTGTGACGGGCCGGCTTGCCGCGACGCGGCAGGTAGGGACCGGGATGGCGGAACAGCCAGATCGCCGAGCCCAGCGTGGTGTCCTTGTACCGGACGGCGAGTCCGCCGGTGAGTACCGCGCGACGGGGGCTTTCGTCCACCGGGTGGACGAACTGGACGAGCCCGTCGTGGCGGCCCAAGCTGACGCACTGGTGTATGTAGCGGAACCGGAACGGTCTCGGGGTCCGCCCGGCCAGCGCATCGGCAACCGCGTCGGCGACGTAGGGACCCATGAAACCGCCGGTGCGGCAGCCGTAGGCCATCGCCTCGCCCCACCGTCCGGCCGCCGCGGCAGCGTCCCCAGCCGCGTAGATGTCTCGATGGGACACCGAGCGCAAGGTCCGATCCACCACGATCCGTCCGCAGCCGTTCACGGTGAGCCCACTATCCCTGGCGAGGCGCGGCACGGTGAACCCGCCGGCCCACAGGCAGGCGTCGAATCGGATCGAGGTGCCGTCGGCCAGCGCCGCCGCATCGGTGCCCACCTCGACGATCGAGCTGCCCCAGTGCACTGCGACGTCGAGCCGGTCCAGCGCGCGGTCGAGGTGGCGCCGAGCGCGCTCGGCGAGCCACCAGCCGGGTCGGCGCAGCGACACGAGTTCGACGCACAGGGCGGGATAGGTCTCGGCGATTTCGGTGGCGGCCTCGATCCCGGTGAGCCCGCCACCGCAGACCAGGACCTGGCCACCCCGGCCGGCCAGCTCGGTGGCGCGGGCGTGGAAGCGGGCGGCCTGCTCCGGCCCGGCCAGGGTGTGGGCGTTACCGCGGACCCCGGGCACCGTGTCGACATCGATCGTGCTGCCCAGGGCGTACACCAGCGTGTCGTAGCCCACCCGGTGGGTGGCGCCGTCGGTATCGACCAACACCTCGCGGCGATCCACGTCGAGTGCCGCGACCCGGCCCACCAGCAACCGCGCCCCGCTGCGACCGAGCAGTTCCGCCAGCTCCAGCGACGGCACCTGCTGACCGGTGGCGAGCTGATGTAGCCGCGGCCGTTCCACGAACTGCGGCGACCGGCTGATCAGCGTGACCTCGACGCCACGGCGATGTACCTGCCGGGCGAGCCGCTTGGCGGCGGGAAGGCCTGCGTAGCCGGCGCCGAGCACGACGATCCGGTACCGACGTTCTGCGATGTCCATCTGCTCCTCCTGAGTGGGTCTTGTCAGGAGGACGGAATCGGGTGGCCGATTCGTGACACGGTCAGCCGTGCGGGTCGCCGCGGGCAGCCGGTCAGCGGGGGAGCAGCAGGAGCTTTCCGGTGGTGCGACGGTTCTGCAGGTCTTCGTGTGCCCGGCGGGCTTCGGCGAGCGGGTAGCGCCCACCGATCCTGATCCGCAGCGACCCGCTGCGGATCGCGTCGAAGACGTCGCCGGCCCGCCAGGTGAGTTCGTCCCGGGTGGCGGTGTAGTGCCCCAGGCTGGGGCGGGTGAGGAACACCGAGCCCGCGGAGTTCAGCCGCTGCGGATCCACCGGGGGAACGGACCCACTGGCCGCACCGTAGAGCGCCAACATCCCGCGCGGCCGCAGCGCAGCGAGGCTGGCGTCGAAGGTCGCCGCGCCCACCCCGTCGTAGACCGCGGCAACGCCCTCCCCGTCGGTCAACCGGCGGACCTCACCGGCCAGGTCGTCGACCTCGGTGTAGCGGATCACCGCCGCCGCACCGTACTCCTGTGCCAGGTGTTCCTTCTCGGGAGTCGACACGGTCCCGATCACCCGGCCGCCGCGCGCGGTGGCCATCTGGGTGAGCAGCAGGCCCATACCTCCCGCCGCGGCGTGTACCAGCACCGTCTCGCCGGACCGCACCGGATGCGTGGACGCCGTGAGGTAGTGCGCGGTCATGCCCTGCAGCAGGCTGCCCCCGGTGATATCCAGGTCCATCCCGCCGGGTACCTGCACGACTCCGTCGGCGGGTACCAGGGCCAGTTCGGCGTAGCTGCCGGTGTTCATCGCCCACGCCACCCGATCCCCGATCGCCACACCATCGACATCGGGGCCGACCGCTATGACGGTGCCTGAACCCTCCACCCCGGGGGTGAACGGCAGCGGCACCGGGTAGAGGCCGCTGCGATGGTAGGTATCGATGAAGTTGACCCCGGCCGCGGCGACCTGGACGAGCAGCTCGCCGGTGCCGGGCACCGGATCGGGCACCTGCGCCGGCCGCAGCGCCTCGGGCCCGCCGGTTTCGGTGACCAGGATTGCGCGCATGAGACCAGCCTAGGAGTCGCCCAGCAGGGCTCGCCGCGCCAATCCCAGTGGCAGGCAACCGGACCCGGCCAGGGCGTCGTGGAACTCCCGCAGCCCGCCGGTCCACTCCGCTGCGAGCTGCTCGATCTCCAGACAACCGGTCAGGTAGGAGGGTGCCTGCGTCGGCCACGCGCAGTACCGGCTGACCTCGGCTCTTGCCGTGCCGGGCGACAGCGAGGCGCGCGAGGTCATGAACTCTTCCGCCTGTGCGGGGTCCATCTCCCCGCTGTGCAGCGCGGTGTCCACCATGATCCGAGCCGCCCGGAAGATCCGCGCGTCGAGGTGCCCGAGCTCATGCACGGGGTCGGTGAAGTAGCCGTGCTCACGCATCATGCCCTCGGCGTAGAGCGCCCAGCCCTCCACGAAATAGGTGCTGCGGTGCACCTTCCGCACGGCGCTGGACCGGCCGGCCGCCCAGGACAGGTGCCAGTGGTGGCCCGGGTAGGTCTCGTGCACCGAGATGGTGGGCAGCTGGGCGCGCGCGTTGGTGCGCAACCGTTGCGCGATCTCTTCGTCGGTGGCCCCGTCCTGGGTGTAGGGCACGAAGAAGTGCCCGGTGCGGGACCGGGTCAGCCCGGGCGGCTGCAGGTATGAGGCGACCGCCAGGATCGCGCGCTGGAAGGCCGGGGCAGGCACCACCCGGCACTTCTCTTCTTCGGCGAACGTCACCAGCTCGTGCTCGGCCAGGAAGGCCCGGGCCCTGGCGGTCTCGGCCTCGTACTCCGCCCGCATCGCCCGCAACGTCGGAGGGTGATCGTTCTGCACGGCCGCCATGGTGGCGCGCCAATCCGAGCTGCCGCCGGGAACCCGGGGCGCCAGCTCCTGCATCTGCAGGTCCAGGGTGTTCCATGCGAGTTCGCCCTGGCGATGCAACCCAGCTGCCCCGTAGTCGAGCAACTCTCGCTGGGTCAGCAACGCCGAATAGAGCTTCTCACCCATCCGCCAGTCGCCGGTGGCGCGCTCGGCGAGGCCGGTGAGGAACGCTGCGATCGCCTCGAACGCCTGCACCGCGGGCCCGGTGGCCTCCGCCAGCCGTGCCCGCAGTGCCGGGTCGGAGACCTCAGCGGGCAGCGACTCGCGCAGGAAGGCCGGCCCTGCCGTGGCCTGTCCCAGGGCGCGCTGGACCAGCAGTGGCGCGGTGCGGGCGGGGTCCAGATTGTCCCGGCACGCTTCCAGCACCCGCGGCAGTTCCGCGAGCCGGGACACCACCCCGTCCACCAGTTCCGGCTCCGGGCGCAGCCGGTGCAGGAACGGCAGCAGCAGGCCGGTGAACACCGGCATGAGGTACACCGACGGATCGCGGCGCCACGCAGGCCACCCGGCGAGCAGCACCTCTCCACGGAGTGCGGAGACGACGAGGTCCCGGTCGATCCCACCCGGCTCCGCCTCGAACCGGGTCAACCAGGCCGCGACATCGCGGTCCCGGCTTTCGAAGGCGGCGGCGGTGAAGTCACCGAGCCGGTGCCCGTACCCGGCAGCGCCGAGCGCATCGGCGTGCACCGGGTTTCGGTCGAAGTACCAGTCGAGGTAGGCGTCGATCTGGCCGGTCGCAGCGTCAGGACTCGTCGCAGCATCAGGGCTCACGGCGCCGAAACTATCTCCCGTGGCCGGGTGACCGCTGCTGCTTCCCGGTCAAGCTCCCGGGAAGCACTGCCGGCCAGGCCGGGTTCGGGAAAGCCCGCAAGCTTCAGGACAGCCGCAGGGTGCGGGCGGCCAGCACCCCGGCACCCACCGCCCACACCAACAACACCCCGGTCGCCCCCCAGGCAGTGCCACCGCCGACCAGGGCGGTGTGCAATCCCTCGGCGAGTGCACCGGAGGGCACAGTTGCCGCGAGCGCGGACACCGGGCCGGGCAGTGCATCGACGGACAGCACGATGCCGCCCGCGACCAGGAGTACCAGCCAGACGGTGTTGGCCAGGGCGAGGACCACCTCGGCCCGCAGCGCTCCGCCGAGCAGCACTCCGAGCGCACCGAACGCGGCCGTGCCCGCCAGGATCAACAGGGCGGCGGGTGCGATGCCTGCCGGTGCCGGTCGCCAACCCAGCGCCGCGGCCAGCGTCCCGAGCACCACCAGCTGCACGAGCACCACCCCGAGCACCGCCAGCATCCGGCCCGCGACCATCGACCAGCGCGGCAGCGCGGTGGCCGCCAGCCGTTTGAGGACGCCGTAGCGCCGGTCGAAGCCCAGTGCGATGGCCTGCCCGGTGAACGCGGTGGACATCACGGCCAGCGCCAGGACGCGCGGGGTCACGTTGTCCACCCGCGGGTTCGGCACGGGCAGCACGTGCAACATGGTCAGCCCGATCAGCAATCCGATTGGGATGAGCAGGGTGAGCAGCACCTGCTCTCCGTTGCGCAAGGTGAGGACGAACTCGGTGCGGGCCTGCGTGAGCAACATCCGCGGCAGTGCGCCTCGCCCCGGTGCCGGCGCGAAGGTGCCCAGCGGCAGCCGGGTCACGACCGCAGCTCCCGTCCGGTGAGATCGAGGAACACGTCCTCCAGGCTCCGCCGGGCCACCCGCAGGTCGTCGACCAGCACTCCCTGGGCGGCACACCAGCCCGTCACGGTGGCCATCACCTGTGGGTCGATCCCGCCTTCGATGAGGTAGCCACCGGGGTGCGGTTCGCTGGCCCGGCAGCTGTCCGGCAACGCGGCGGTCAGCGCAACCAGGTCCAGACCTGATCGGGCGCTGAACCGCAGTTGCCGCTGTGACCCGGCGGTGGTCAGTTCGACGGGGCTGCCCTGCGCCACGACCCGGCCGTGATCAATGATCACCACCTGGTCCGCCAGCGCTTCAGCCTCCTCCATCAGGTGGGTGGTGAACAGTACGCTGACCCCGTCGGCTCGCAGCTGTCCGACGATCTCCCAGACCAGTCTGCGAGCTTGCGGGTCCATCCCGGCGGTGGGCTCATCGAGGAACATCACCTCCGGTCGCCCGACCAGTGCACACGCCAGTGCGAGGCGCTGTTGCTGACCGCCGGAGAGCCGTTTGTAGGGCACCCGGGCGACCCCGGTGAGTCCGAGGACCTCCAGCAGCCAGGCCACGTCGAGCGGGTGGGCGGCGCATGCCGCGACCAGGCCGAGCATCTCGCCCGCCCGCACCCCCGGGTAGGCGCCGCCGCCCTGTGGCATCACCCCGACCCGAGGGCGCAGCGCGGCGCTGTCGGAGCAGGGGTTCAGGCCCAGCACCCGGACGGTGCCCGCATCGGGGCGCAGGAAGCCTTCGCACACCTCGACCGTGGTGGTCTTACCCGCACCGTTGGGGCCGAGCAGGGCCAGCACGGTGGCGCGCGGCACATGCAGGTCCAGCCCGTCGACGGCACGGACGGCGCCGAAGGTCCGGACCAGGCCGCGGACCTCGACAGCGGCCGGTGGGGCTGGCTGACTCACGTTCGCAAAGCCTAGGTCGCGCTGCCGGTTCGGGGCGCACCGGCCTGTGCCGGTGTGCGCAGGCCCGGCAGCTGGTCGTGGCCGAGTCGTAACGTCGTGGACCACGGTGGAGTGCGGCCGCGGACCAGCACCAGCGGCACCATGAGGGTGATCGCGGCGGCCACGATCACCGACGGCAGCACCCACGCGCGGAACAGGAAGTCCGATCCGGTGGGCGCCACGAGCAGGGCGAGCAGCGAGGAAGCCGCGGTCGCGGTGACCCGGAACGCCGGATGCGCTGCGGAGGCGGCCAACGGGATCGCGGCCCACAGCAGATACCAGGGATGCACAACGGGCCCCAGCAGGACAACCGCTCCGAGCCCGACACCGATCCCGGCGAGCGGTTCAACCCGCCCTCGCCAGCAGCGCCACAGCATCAGCAGGCACACGCCCGCAGCCACGGCCAGCCCGATGGACCGGGCCAGTCCGAGCACCGAGGTGGCGTGGTCGCCCAGCCCGAGGAAGCCGCCGATCGAGGCGGCGAGCAGGCCGAGATCGGTCACCACCGACATCCAGCTGCGCACCGCGTTGGGCGTGCCGAGGGCGCTCATCCAGCCGAAGCCCAGCCCGGTGCCCCATCCGATGGCCAGCGTGGTGGCCACGGCGACTCCGCCGATCACCGCGCCCACGAATGCCAGGTCGCGCAGCCGCCCGCCCCGGTACGCGGCCGCCCAGACCGCGACGAACCCGAGTGCCAGCGCAGCGGGCACCTTGACCGACGCCGCGGCGGAGATGATCACCGTCCCACCGACCAGGGCAGGACCCATCACGGGGCTGCGCAACGCCAGCTCCAGGCCCACCAGCATCAAGCCGATCATCAGCGCGTCGTTGTGCACCCCGCTGACCAGGTGGAACAGCACGAGTGGGTTGGCCGCCCCGAGCCACAGCGCGAATACCGGCGAAATCCCCACGCGCCGGGCCAGGCGCGGCAGCGCCCAGACGATCATCACCACGCCGGCCAGCGCGAGGGTGCGGTGCAGCAGCACCCCGAACACGACGTCGTCCCCGGCGATCCAGTCGATCGGCCTGCCCAGTGCGAGGAACAGCGGACCGTACGGGGCCGGGGTGTTGCGCCAGATGGTGGGGATCCCCCGGACCAGGGGATGATCCACACCCAGGGCGTCGGCCGGGCCGAGGAGATAAGGATCGAGGCCACGATTGGCCATCGCGCTCTGCGCGAGGTAACTGTAGACGTCCCGGCTGAACATCGGTGGTGCCACCATCAGCGGTACCACCCACATCATCAGGGTGCGGTCCAGTTGGGCCCTGGAGATCAGCCGAATCCGCCCGGGAGTGGCCAGCGCACCGAGCCACAACCAGGCGAGCACCACCATGAAGACCCCGGTGTAGGCGATCGCCAGTGATGCGGTCGGCATTCGGGTGAACAGGCCCAGCACCGGGTGGCCGACCACCGGGTTGCCCAGCACCGGTGCCGTGCCCGCGCCGAGTGAGCCCAGGGCCATCAGGAGAGCTCCGACGGTGCCGAACCGGCGGACCGTGTCGAGCTGGGCGGTTTCGCCGCTGTTCAGCCCGCCCTTCAACCTGCTGTTCAACCCAGCGCCGCTGCCGACCCGCGGCGCCGACGCGGGCCGGGTCGCCCCGTCACCATTCGTCCGACCGGCCACCACGCTGCGAAGGGTAGCGGTGCACCTGCAGCCTGGCGGGAGCGCTATCGGGCGGGCGAGCGCGCGGTCCCGGACACGCGATATTTGACCTTCTCAGCGAAATACGTAACATCTGTGTTGTGAAAAACCTCGGGACGGCGCCGACGCCGGTGGCACACGTGCCAGCCGGTGGGGACGGCCGTACCCGCGAGTCGGTGGCCAGGACGTTGCTCGAACAGGGACCGGTGTCGGCCGCGGTGATCGCCGAATCGCTCGGCCTGAGCCCTGCCGCGGTGCGCCGCCATCTCGACGCCCTGCTGGCCGACGGGGAGGCCACATTCCGTTCGGCTCCGCACCGTGGTCGCCGTGGCCGCGGCCGTCCGGCCAAGTTGTTCCTGCTCACTGCGGCAGGGCGGGCCCGTTTCGGGCACGCCTACGACGACTTGGCCGTCGCCGCATTGCGGTTCCTCGCCGAGCACAGCGGGGAGGACGCGGTGCGCTCCTTCGCCGAGCAGCGGGTCACCGATCTGGTCGGCGGGCACCGCGACGCCATCGTCGCGCTGCCGGACCCGGTCGTGCGGGCCGAGGCCCTGGCGGACACTCTGAGCAGTGAGGGCTACGCCGCGTCGGCCCAGCACGTCGGAGCAGGCGCCCAGCTGTGCCAGCACCACTGCCCGGTGGCCCACGTCGCGGCGGAGTTCCCGCAGCTGTGCGAGGCCGAGACAGCGGCCTTCGCCGACCTGCTCGGTACGCACGTGCAGCGGCTGGCAACCATCGCCCGTGGTGACGTGGTGTGCACGACATACGTCCCTGAGACCCGGGTATCACCCGATTCCCCAACGACCGATCCCACCACAGAACCGGATGGAGGCGTCTCGGCATGACGACTGCCCCCGAGCAGGATGTGCGAGCGCAGGATGGGCGGATTGAGCACGCCCCTTTGGCGCCGCTGACCCAAGAAGAGACGATCTCCAGCCTAGATCGATACGAGTACGGCTGGGCTGATTCCGACGCTGCAGGCGCCACGGCAAGGCGCGGCCTGTCCGAAGCCGTGGTGCGTGACATCTCGGCGAAGAAGGGCGAGCCCGAGTGGATGCTCGAGACCCGTCTGAAGGCGCTTCGGCTGTTCCGGCGCAAGCCGATGCCGCGCTGGGGTGCCGACCTGTCCGGCATCGACTTCGACAACATCAAGTACTTCGTCCGCTCGACGGAGAAGCAGGCCGCCTCCTGGGATGAACTGCCCGAGGAGATCAAGTCCACCTACGACCGGCTGGGCATACCGGAGGCGGAGAAGGCCCGGCTGGTGGCCGGCGTCGCCGCGCAGTACGAGTCCGAGGTCGTGTACCACAAGATCCGGGATGACCTGGAGGAGCAGGGCGTCCAGTTCCTGGACACCGATACCGCGCTGCGGGAGCATCCCGAGATCTTCAAGGAGTACTTCGGCAGCGTGATCCCGGCCGGTGACAACAAGTTCGCCGCGCTCAATACCGCGGTCTGGTCCGGCGGGTCGTTCATCTATGTGCCGCCGGGCGTGCGCGTCGACATTCCGCTGCAGGCCTACTTCCGGATCAACACCGAGAACATGGGCCAGTTCGAGCGGACGCTGATCATCGTCGACGAGGACGCCTACGTGCACTACGTCGAGGGCTGCACCGCGCCCATCTACAGCTCCGACTCGCTGCACTCGGCGGTCGTCGAGATCATCGTCAAGAAGGGCGCGCGCTGCCGCTACACGACGATCCAGAACTGGTCGAACAACGTCTACAACCTGGTCACCAAGCGGGCCAAGGCCGAGGCCGGCGCCACCATGGAGTGGGTCGACGGCAACATCGGCTCCAAGGTCACCATGAAGTACCCGGCCGTGTGGCTGATGGGCGAGCACGCCAAGGGCGAGGTGCTCTCGATCGCGTTCGCCGGCGAGGGACAGCACCAGGACGCCGGGGCGAAGATGTTGCACCTGGCCCCGCACACGTCCTCGACCATCGTGTCGAAGTCGGTCGCGCGCGGCGGCGGGCGCACCAGCTACCGCGGCCTGGTCGAGGTGCACAAGGGCGCCCACCACTCGGCGTCCACGGTGAAGTGCGACGCGCTGCTGGTCGACACGATCAGCCGCTCCGACACGTACCCGTACGTGGACGTACGG